>CAYUXV010000398.1:0-6989 GCA_964448875.1 uncultured Verrucomicrobiota bacterium | reverse complement strand
AAACCATCCTGCCGGTCATCATAGCGAATCCAAACATCCTTACGGGTTACCCATTCACCTTTCTTGTTTTTTAGGTGTGCGAACTTCGCTGCCGTTTTCGGGTCTTTCATTAGATATTCGAGTGAGCCCTTTCCCTTCGTGTGGCTCTTGGGATTGATGTTTATCTGACCTGCTCCCTGCTTATTGGATTGGCCAGCCAAAATGAAGATCTTGAGTTTGGCTTGGGCGGGAAGCACCAGCAACAGGCTAAAAAGTACGATGAAAGATTTGGATTTCACACGGGCTATTTTAACTACCGTATTTTCAACAGCAAGACTGGGGTCAATTTCATGAATAGTCTTTTACTCTATTGCATCTTGCCCAACAATGCGGGCATGTCAGGTCCGAGTAATGTCCTTGGAGGCGAGTTACAGCTTTGCTGCAATGATCCGATGACCGGTTTTTATCGCAATGGCATGTGCTCGACGGGACCGGGTGATCATGGGCTGCATGTGGTATGTGTCCGGTTGACTGACGAATTTCTGGAGTTTTCCAAGGCAATGGGCAATGACCTTTCCACACCCATTCCTGAATTCGATTTTCCCGGTCTAGAGGAGGGTGACAAGTGGTGTTTATGCGTCACGCGCTGGGCAGAAGCACTGAAAGCGGGGCGTGCACCGCAGGTTTACCTCGAGGCAACTCATATTAGCGCATTGGAATATGTGGACCTTGAAGATTTGCAGGCACATGCGGCACAGGAAGAGTTGTAAATACTCTGCGTCCGCTTGACCAGAGACGCACTTAGTTCCGGTTTCGACCGGGTCGTTCCTCAACTCAACAAGTGGGGGCAAAACGGGTAATTTTCCATGCTCCAAGTCTCGAAGACTTGAAGAATCCCAAGAAAATTTTTTCACAAAATTTAGCATTGACCTAACTATCAAAAATAGTACGTTCACGTACTGAACCATGTGTATGCGTATATTTCTGGGCGCCATACTCCCTATATTTTCAGTTTTCGGTTGTCATCTTGAACTGGTTTTCAAGCGGGTTGGGTTAGTGCTCTATCACAACTGTCAAGGCGAAACCAAGCCCCGCCAGTTGGAACCTGCATGGTTTTTGGTGCGGCTCCATTGCGGGGGGCTATGTCACGTGATAAATTCTAGTAGTCCCCCAGTGACCGCAGACACTGACTTAATGGAGAACGCGTTATGAATCGTTTTTATAGACTTTGGTTTTTATCAACTCTCATTGCTATCCCGGTATTGATATGGCTGGTCAACCGATCAGCGGTGGTGGTTAGCGACAAACCGCTTAGCGCCCGTGACAAGCTCGGGAGGATTACGCAAAAACATGATGCCGGGAGGATCGATTCAGATACGAGACGTGGTGTTACGCAACATGATAAGGTTGATATTGGGCAGGTTGTGATCCCGCGTAAGTCGCCACTGGAATGGATGCAGCCGAAAAAGAAAACATCGGATCCAACGAAAACAGTAAAGCCTGCAGCTCCGCCGGCTGAAAGTACTCAACGACCGGTGCAGTTGCCGCCGGAATTGCCAGAGAATTATGTGGTGGTTGGGGGCCATGTTGCGCATCCAACAAGAATCATCGCAAGATACTCGGCCGGGCGAGGTGGGAGTGCGTCTTTGTCCTCCGTAACGTTCAAGGAAAGTGGGATGACATTTGATCAGAAATCCTTGGGAGAGAACGGGACTGTCACACTGGATGTCAAAGAGGATGGAGCGGCAGGTGTGGGCAAAAGTACAGGCACCACCGAAAATCTACTGGAGGCAGTCCAGAATGGCGATGCATTGATGGACAAAATAAAAGCACTGAAGGAAACCGGACAATTTGATTTTATTGAGCCGGATTTTATCATCACGGTAGCGGATACGCCATCGGATGGCGCGTTTTTGGATGGGCGGCTGTGGGGACTTCGCAACACCGGTCAGAACGGTGGGGTTGCTGGGGTTGATATTAATGCGGTGCCGGCGTGGGATATCACGACTGGTTCAGCGAACGTGGTGGTGGCTATCATCGACACTGGCATCCGTTACACTCATCAGGATCTGCAGGGTCAGATGTGGATTAACCCGGACGAGGTTGCTGATAACGGACTGGACGATGACAACGACGGATATGTTGACAATATTTATGGTATCGACGCGGTCAATAATGACGGTGATCCAATGGATGACAATAATCACGGCACACACTGTGCGGTAACCTTTGGTGCACGGTCAAACGACGGTAATCCGCATGTGGGCGGCGCTTGGATTGTCAAGTTGATGGGTTGCTAGTTTCTCTCCGGTGCTGGTTGGGGTTACACCAGCGGTGCGATCGAGTGTGTCGATTGGGCGACAGCGAACGGTGCTAAAGTTCTCAGCAACAGCTGGGGAGGAGGTGGTTTCAGTCAGGGACTGCATGACGCCATCGCCAATGCGCGGGATCAGGGAGTGATATTTATAGCGGCGGCAGGGAACTCGGGTGCGAACACAGACTTAAGTCCACATTATCCCTCCAGTTACGACTTGGACAATGTGATTTCTGTAGCTGCGATGAATCGTCACGGCAATCTGGCCAGTTGGTCGAACTACGGTGCCGTGAGTGTGGATTTAGCTGCACCGGGAGTGGAGATATATTCTTCAACGGCGGACAGTGATTCATCTTACTCAAATTTTAGTGGCACGAGCATGGCCTGCCCGCACGTGGCAGGGGTTTCGGCACTGATGTTTGCGCAACACCCTGACTCGTCGGTATTGGAAATGCGGCAGCGGCTGCTTATGACGGTGGCACCGATGGACAGCCTAAATGGTAAGGTGGTCACGGGTGGGAGAGTGGATGCCCACCAGGCTTTGGTTGGAGGGGAGGATGGTGATTTGGAGTTGCAGGTTACATCATCGGCCAATCCATTGCGGGGCGGTCAGACGGCGTCGTTGTATGCGCGGGTTACTGATTTGGTGCCTGTCACAGACGCAACCGTTATAGGCACTGCTTCAAGCGTGGGAGACCTCGTGTTTCTGGACGATGGCGAGACGCCAGATTTGGTTGCAGGGGATGCCACCTACACGGCCAACCTGTTGGTTCCAACCGATTCGAGTTTGAATTCCATTTCCGTGGAGGTCACTGCTTCGAAGACGGGTAAGAACCCTGCCACAGCAGCGGTTAGCTTGAATGTAATTCAACCTCCTGCGAATGATAATTTTGCCGATCGCACTCTGCTCGGAGGTAAATATCATGTCTTGATTGAGGGAAGCAATGTGGAGGCGACACGCGAGGATAATGAGCCTGCACACCTTGGGCATTCCCACGGAGCACACGGGGATAAATCCGTTTGGTTTACTTGGACCGCAAGAGTTTCTGGGCAAGTAGAGATCAACACCGTCGGGAGTAATTTCGACACCATTCTGGCCGTTTATACCGGGGATTCACTCGGGAACCTTACACGGGTTGCTTCTAATGATGACGGAGGAGGTAACTGGACAAGTAGGGTAACTTTTAATGCTGTTGGCGGCACAACGTATCAAATTGCGATAGATGGTTATAATTGGTCGGGTGCAGCGAGTGAGGGTGACATTCAAGGGGAAATCATTATGCCAAATGAGGTGCATCCGGTTAACGATCATTTTGCCGACGCATTTATCATGGATGGCACTCAAACACACACCATCACTTTCGGATCAAACGTCGGCGCCACAAAGGAAACTGGCGAACCCAATCACGGAGGACAATCGGCAGAAAGATCGGTGTGGTGGTATTGGACTCCTAGTGTGGATTCAGAAGTCAAGTTGACCAGCTGGATGGGCAACGGAAGTCAAAACCCGTTCTGGGCTTACCTTGCAGTGTATACTGGCGACACAGTGGGCAACCTAACCTCTGTTGCTCGTGCATCCAGAGAGCTGCGTTTTCAGGCAAATGCGGGAATCACTTATCGGATCGCAGTGGATGGAGTGGATTGGAATGGGAGTCGTCCGGATCAAGGATCATTTCGCATGACCCTTGATGCTGAACCGCGACCAAGCAATGATCATTTTTTGGATTCAACAACCTTAGCGGGAGCACAAACTTCAGCGACTTCGATCAACCAATATGCCACCAAGGAATCGGGCGAACCTGATCACGTTGGTAATCGGGGAGGCAAATCCCTTTGGTGGGACTGGACAGCGCCTGCTGATGGCACGGCAAAAATCGACACCACGGGCAGCACCTTTGACACCATCCTCGGCATATATGCGGGAGACACAGTCGACAACCTGACACTGATTGCCGAGGATGATGATCTAGGAGAAAATCATGCCAGCAAGATCAGTTTTAACGCGGTGGCAGGAACTACCTATCGTATTGCCGTTGACGGGAAATATTCATCACGATGGAGATGGACTGAAGAAGGCCAGATCAATCTGAGCGTACTTCAAGTACCCACCATCGAGATTGCGGCCTTGGGTGAGGCCGTCGATGCAACCTCAATCTCATGGTCTTCCGGCGGGAATGCACACTGGCTCAACCAGTCGGAAGTGTACAATAACGACGGAGACGCTGCTCAAAGTGGGGAGATTGGTAACAATGAGGAAACTTGGGTTTCGACAGTTGTGAACGGCGAGTCGAGCCTAAGTTTTTTCTGGAAGGTATCTTCTGAGGAAAATTGCGACTTCTTGAAATTTTACATCGACGACGTTGAAATTTCCTCAATTTCGGGGGATGTAGAACAACTTCTCAGTTTCGAGATTCCTGCCGGAGAACACACTCTTGCGTGGGCTTACTCCAAGGATGGTTCGGTTTCCGCGGGACTAGATCGTGGTTGGTTGGACACCGTTTCCCTATTACCTGTCCTTTCGGTCAGGTTTACCCATTATCACCCGAATCGCGACTCCAACGGCCGCAAATGGTTTACTGCCTCTGATGGTGCTCCCTATTACATCAATAGCGAGGGAGGAATTTTCAGGTCAACAAGTTCCGGTGACACGGTCATCGCAATAGTTGATTCGAGTGTTTACGAAAATCCGAGATTGCTGGTGTGGCCCTCTCTTTCAAATCTCCAATACGACGCTGATTGGGATGAGCCGAACCGAAAATGGCTTTCAGGTGTCAATGGAACGTCGTACTACATCATGGTGGATGGTCAGGTATATCGCTCTGGGAACTCAGGCGACGAATTACTCGGACGGGTCGATCTGGATCGATTTGACAACCCTCAACTACTTGCCGCTCCGGCAGTTGATTTTATCCAGCATCATCCAGAGATTGAAGAAGCCGACAGGGAATGGTTCACCGGTATTGATGGCAATCGTTATTACGTTACTGATAATGGCGGAGTTTACCGGAGTAATTCGGAAGGAGTAATCCTCATTGGTGGACTAAATCCGGACTTTTACCAAAGCCCCGATTTACTTACATGGCCAACGGTTGCCTTCAAGGAATATCTAGCCGATCGCGACGAAATGGGACGGAAGTGGTTGACCGACATCAGTGGCCAAACTTATTTCATTACACCTTCCGGTGGTCTTTACCTGCAATTGGAAGAAGAGGAATCGAGCCAACCTTTTGCCGGTGTCAGTGCCGACCGTTTTGAAAACCCAAAGTTGTTGATAATGCCGGACGTTGATTTTGTGGGATACGATTCTGGCAATGATGAGTCGGCGAAGAAATGGCTAACCGATGCGGATGACAAATGGTATTATGTAGGCACTCGCGGAGACATTTATTTCTGGGACGCGGACAAATTAGAATCAGAATTCTTGGGAGGCGTTCATCCCAGTCGTTTTCAGAATCCGCTCTTGCTGGTTCGGCCAAAGTTCGCATTTTCCGAATATTCACCTGAAAATGATCAACCTGCCGAGCGATGGTTGAAGGATTTTGAGGGCAACTGGTATTTCACATCACCCGATGGCGGCGTTTTTAGCTACGACGACGAATTCGGTGAAGGCTCCCTCATCGGGGGTGTAAATATAGGTGAGTTTCTTGAACCACAGCTGTTGATTTGGCCGGCGGTCATCTTTACGCAACATCACGCTGATCAGGATGAGGACTCCAGGAAGTGGCTTAGCGATGCAGAAGGCATAAATTATTACTTAACTCCCGAGGGTCGAGTCTACCAGCAAGGCGCTTCAGCAAATTCCGCATGGGACGCTAACCTTATCGGAAAAGTTTCCGGGGATCTCTTTCAGGAGGCAGATAAACTGGTGGTTCCTTCGAGTATGTTCGCCGAATATCATCCGGAATGGGATGATGAAGGGCGGAAGTGGTTTACCGATTCAAATGGAAAATGGCATTTCATTAATGAACTCGGGGAAATCTGCCAGTGGAATCATCCGAGCGATTCTTTCGATTCTTATTCCGGGGATTCAGGGACGAATGATGGTTCGGATTCTGATAATCCGATGGAATTCACAGATTCGTCGGGCAGGGGACACTCCATTGTGACTCATGGCGATACCGCCCACATAAAAGCGCAAAAAAAGATTGGAGATAGCTCGATTTACTTCGATGGAACGGGGGATTACTTGGGTGTTCCTGACCATTCTGATTTTGACTTTGGGAGAGGCGACTTCACGATTGAGTGTTGGGTTTATCCCAAGAAGACAGGGGGGTGGGCTGTTATTTTCCAAGATCGTTCGGGAATAGGAAACGCCGATCGCTGTTTTAGCTTGGGTTACACTGATAACTCCTGGTGTTGTGCTGTTTACTCTGGTGTTACCTACTACGGAATCTGGGATTCGTCAGTAAGTGGTGGCCCCAAGTTTGACCAATGGCAACACATTGCATTGGTACGTAATGGCAATACGATTACTTGTTTTATTGACGGCGTGGCACTAACTGACAGTGGAAGCGCACCGGGGGGATTCAATATAGGTTCAAAATCCATCAACCCGGTTACATCATCTTTGATTATTGGTATGGATGATTATTGGAAGGCCGAGTATTTTAAGGGTTACTTAGATGAAATCCGCTTGAGCAGCACGGCTAGATATACTTCCGGTTACAATCAGTCAAACAGATCCTTCGAGAGCGAT
>CAYUXV010000397.1:0-8069 GCA_964448875.1 uncultured Verrucomicrobiota bacterium | reverse complement strand
AGGCGACCGCTGGCTATTCCGTATCCGCGGACAACGTTTTGATGAATGGCAAAATCACATCAACCCACCACTTGATGATTGGATGGAACTACTCGATGCCGTCCGTCGCAGAATCCAACGCAATCTAATCCCAGAGATTGAGGAGGATCATTTGATTAAAACTATCCGCGAAAGATTTCCCGAGGCAACATTTTGAAAAACGCACCAACCATCCTGGTTTCAACCAGCAATGAACAACGAGGGGCTGAATTTCGAGACTGGTCTACAAGCCTTTCACACTATTACAACCGGGCTGTTATTGACGGCGGCGGACTGCCATGGCTAGCCCCAGTGTTGCCAGAAAGAAAAGTAGTCGCTGAAATGGTGAAAAGAGCAAACGGTCTAATGCTAACTGGTGGCGACGACCTTCAACCCGATTTGTATGATCCCAATTTACCCAAAGCTATCAAAAATAAGGCAACCGGCGTCGACCCACAGCGCGACTTGTTTGAAATACTTCTAATTGAGGAGGCACTGAAACAACGCAAACCGCTGCTGGCCATCTGTCGAGGGCCACAGGTCCTTAACGTAGCACTTGGTGGCGGCATGGTAACAGACATTTCAAGCGAACGCCCGAACGCTATTAATCATCAACGAAAACCCGAAGCGCACAAGTTGGTGCATACAGTAGATTTGCTAAAAGGGTCAATAATTCGTCAGATTTTTCGAAAACCGAAATTACGCATTAACAGCGCGCACCATCAAGCGGTCGGAAAACTAGCCCCGATGTTGAGAGCAACTGCCTCGACAAAAGACGGAATTGTTGAGGCGATTGAGCTTGAAGCGACAGAAGCAAAAAAATCACCTTTCCTCCTTGGGGTCCAATTCCACCCTGAAAGGCTTTACGAGAAGCATCCAGAATATCTTAGGGTATTTAAAGCTTTCACAAAATCTTGCGATCAATAAAGCAAGGCTATGAAAGGCGTTGTATGTTTTTGCGCAGCAGTCCATTGCTGGCAATTAATTCGTAGGTATACTTCTTTTTCAATGGCTTTCGCCAGAATTCTCCACCAGCACATTCAAGTATAAGACCTCCAGCAGCAACGTCCCAAATATTGATCCCATTTTCGCGATAAGCATCCAGTCGACCCGCCGCTGTCCACGTCATAGCAAGCGCCGCACTACCAAGCAACCTAACCTTTAATACACGCTGATAAAGACGCATAAAGATTGGGAGATTGCGGCTCATAGTTGTGCGACTTTTAGCGAAACCGATGGAGATGATTGATGCATTTAGTCGGGTTGTTTCACTAACTGAAATTGGCCTGCCGTTAAGCCGCGCTTTTTGGCCACGGCGAGCAACCCACATCTCATCAAGAAACGGATCGAATACAACTCCCAGTATAGTGTCATATTCATCCCAATGACCATTTGCTAATGCATGGCGTTGTTGCAGGGCAATTGAGACACAAGCATGCGGAAGACCCCGACTAAAGTTCACAGTTCCATCAATGGGATCCACTACCCAACGCCATTCAGCTGCCGGATCTCCAACGACACCTTCTTCCCCAAGGATAGCGATTTCCGGAAACGTTTTTCTCAAATCACGCTCAATCATCCGCTGACTTCGCTCATCCAACTCCAACTTTATATCATGTGCAGACCGATGAATTATATTTTTTCGAGTATGAAGCAGTTTCTTAATGTATTTACCCACACGACGCGCACTCGCCTGAGAAGCATCAAAGGCACTCTGGAGTTTCTGTTTATTCATCAGGTAGTCGGCTTAATCCATCCGCGCGACCGGTAGTACAACCATCCGATCTTTTCGTGAAGATAGTTTTTCATTTTATTAAACCGTCCTGAACTGGGCAGAACCCTCCATCTATCCAAAAAACTTCCCCTCTTAGGATAACCTTGGAAATCGCATGCAACAGGAAATATATCCACACCAGATGATTGAAACACCGCATACGCACGCCTCATATGGGCAGCAGATGTCACTAGGATTAACCGCGTCCAGTTATTCTTTTTCACCATTTCAGCAACTCGCACCGACTCTTCTCGCGTATTGGCACAGATACCCAGTTGATGGACGGCTGCATCAGTTAATTGCCAACTCTCCACCCATGTGCTCAAGACTTTGGATTCACTTTGATGGTTTTGTGCTGGGCCAAAACTACCACCGCCCAGCACCAAATTGGTTGCCTTGCCTCGTTTAACCAAGTGAATTCCAGTTAGAAATCGATCCGAGCTATCTGAAGCATCAAAACCGAGCGGCTCTTCGGAACCCCCATGTTTCTTCAAAGCCCCACCAAGGACTATAACGGCATCGCATACTGGCACGGTCTTTAATGATTTCCGAAAATACGGCTGTTCCAGTGTGCCGAGAAGATTATCTGCAAGCGGCGTACTACCAACTACGAATATCAAAACAACGCCCAACCCACTAAAAATCGCCGAATTAACTTTGCGCTTCCATGCATGAAATACAGTCATGCATATTAAAGTTAGCCAAATGATGACCAACGGATCCAGAAGTTGGTCAACAAGCCATGCCATAAGTCAAGCCTCAGCAAGATAATCGAGTGCTTCCTCTGTTTGTTTTTTCTTTTTTAGCCATTCAGAAAGACGGTTTTTTGTTTCCTCAAGAACATGCTCAGGAACTTTTTCTACATAGGTACGATTGTTAAGTTTGGATTCTGCTTTGGTAATTTCTTCATGAATTTTGTCGAGCTGTTTACCCAACCTCTCCTTTTCCGCAACAACATCCACCAAACCATCAAGCGGAAGATACAATTCTCCCAATAGCGAACGAGCTGAAGGGGTGCCTTTCCTTGGCGTATAGTCATTATCTACTTTTAGCGCTTTGGCATTTAGCAAACTTCCCATGACTTCAATCTCATATGAATCTATATCACCAGCAGGCTTAAAGATGTACTCAATCTTTTTTGCAAAGGAAATATTACCAATTCCACGCAAGTTACGACCGGCTGTGACCAAGTCGTGTTTCGCTTCGACAAGCTGATCTATAGTATCATCCAGACCATAGTGGGACTTGAACTCATCATCCAGCGACTTTGGCCAGTGGGCAGTCATGATAGTTTTGCCCCCTTGATCATCAGGCATGCCGGCAGAACACCCGAGTCCATGCCAGAGTTCCTCGGATATAAACGGAACAAACGGATGGAAAAGGCGCAATGTGTGCCCCAAAACAAAATCGAAAACAGCCAATACGTTGGCCTTTCGTGAAGCATTATCTCCGAAAAAAGTAGCCTTACAGGATTCCACATACCAATCACAGAACTCACTCCAGAAAAATCGATAAAGCGTCCCTGTGGCATCAGTAAAACGATATGCATCGAAGGCTGCCGTTACTTCCTCAATGGCCTGATCCAGACGCAACAGAATCCACTTGTCGTCACTCGTGAGCAATGCAGGGTCGATCTCACCCTCAGTTTCTCCGCCCTGCATCTGGCGGAAACGGCAAGCATTCCAGAGCTTGTTACAGAAATTTCGACCCAGTTCGACATCCTTTTCGTCAAAAAGAACATCAAGTCCCAGAGGGGCACTGCGCATGGTTCCAAAACGCAATGCATCAGCACCGTACTTGTCAATAAGCTCGAGCGGTTCGGGGGAATTGCCGAGACTCTTGGACATCTTACGATTCTTCTTATCGCGAATGATTCCAGTGTAATAGACATTCTGAAACGGCGGATCGCCACGAAACTCGTAGCCGGCCATAATCATGCGCGCGACCCAGAAGAAAATAATATCCGGACCCGTGACAAGGTCAGTTGTGGGGTAAAATTTCTTTAGCGTCTCGGTCTCATCCGGCCATCCCATTGTGGCGAACGGCCAAAGCCATGAACTGCACCACGTGTCGAGCACGTCGGGATCCTGTTTGAACCCGTGTGACTCAAGTCCACCCTCAGCTCCATCTTCCGCAGTGCAGAAATAAATATCGTATTCACCCTCAGTTTCCTTCACTACGGGCATCAATGGATCTTCAAGGAAATCCATTTTTTTCCCATCCGAGACACGAATGATTCGGACAACCGTGCTCTCATTCTCCCAATTCCCTTCAACATAACTGTCCCACCCCCAAGACAGCAATTCATCGGCCCAATTGTTTTCCGTCAATTGAACACGCTTATGCCACACCGGAATACGATGCCCCCACCAGAGCTGGCGGCTAACGCACCAGTCCTGCAGGTTGCCCATCCAGTGATCATAGGTCTTCATCCAGCGCTCCGGGTAAAATTTCAATTGCCCCTTGGCAACGCAGTCGCGCGAAGCCTGCTGGCTCGGATACTTAAGAAACCACTGCTCTGAAAGACGTGGCTCAATGGGCACATCAGCGCGTTCACTAAAGCCGACACTATTCTTGTAATCTTCCTCCTTCACCAACGCGCCAATTTCTTCAAGTTTTGTGGCGGCGACTTTGCGAGCCGCAAAACGGTCTAATCCGAACAAGTCAGTCCCGGCCAACTTATTCATTTTGCCATCAGCATCGATCACGTCAATCACCTCAAGCTCATGCCGCTGCCCGATGTCAAAGTCCGCCTTGTCATGCGCAGGGGTGACCTTGAGCACACCAGTGCCAAACTCGATATCGATATGGTCATCAGCCACAATCAACAGGTGTGCTTGATCCTCAATTGGCAAAGGGCGAACCGCGTGCTTTCCAACAAGATGACCGTAACGTGGATCCTTCGGGTTTACTGCAATCCCACTGTCGCCCGGAATGGTCTCAGGCCGTGTAGTTGCTATTTCCAGCCATGTATCGGAATTTTCAACAACCTGAACCTTGAAGTAATAGAGTTTGCTGTTCTGATCCTTCATGATGACCTCTTCATCGGAGAGAGCCGTCAATGATTTCGGACACCAGTTGACCATTCGTTTGCCACGATAGATCAACCCTTTCTCATAAAGATCTACGAACACCCGTTGCACGCACTGGGTGTAATCTTTATCCATCGTGAACCTTTGGCGCGTCCAATCGCAGGACGCACCAAGCTTTTTCAGTTGCTCTATGATAATACCGCCGTGCTTTTCTTTCCATTCCCAGATGTGTTCCAACAGCTTTTCACGACCCAAGTCATCACGATGCTTCATCACACCAGTGCTGCGCAAATTGCGCTCCACCACATTTTGCGTCGCGATCCCAGCGTGATCAGTTCCTGGCAACCACAAGACTTCCTTCCCGTCCATACGCGCCTTACGAGCAAGGATATCCTGAATAGTGTTATTGAGCACATGCCCCATATGCAGCACTCCGGTCACGTTGGGTGGAGGGATGACAATTGAATAGGCCGGGCGCTCCTCAGAAACTCTCGAGGGATCAGCAGTAAAGCAACCGTTCTCTTCCCAGAACGAATACCATTTCTCTTCAACTGATTGAGGTTCGTAAGCCTTGGGAATTTCCGCCATGAAATCTGGATTCGGTCTTGGTTATTTCTTCAACAAGCGGAACTCAATACTATCCAGTAACGCCTGCAAGCTGGCCTCAATGATGTTTACGTCCACGCCCACGGTATACCAACGCTCCTTCCCGTCGGTAGATTCAATTAGCACGCGCGTCTTTGCCGCTGTACCCGTTCCGCTGTTTAAAATACGCACCTTATAGTCAGTCAATCGCACTTTCTTCAGCACAGGATAAAATCCACGCAACGCATTGCGCAATGCTTGATCAAGGGCGTTTACAGGACCATCTCCATTAGCCACCGTGTGAGCTGTTTTGTCGCCCACCTTCACTTTTACCGTCGCCTCACAGACATGCTCCTGCGCATCACCACGCATGGAAACATGGTACGCGTCGAGGTCAAACGCCGGCTCAATGCGACCGAGTGCCTTCCGAACAAGCAGGGCCAGTGAGCCTTCCGCGCTTTCATAATCATAACCGCGATGCTCCTGCTCCTTGACCTTCGACAAGATATCCTTCAGCTCAGGTGTATCGTTGTCGATTTGGATACCCATCTCCTGAGCCTTCATCACAATATTACTTCGACCGGCAAGATCGCTCACAAGAACACGTCGTTTGTTACCAACCGACTCAGGATTAATATGTTCAAAACTCTGCGCGACCTTCTGCACGGCATTCACGTGCATTCCGCCCTTGTGTGCGAAGGCGGTGCCACCAATCCACGGCTGACGACGATCAGGAACCTGATTGGCCACCTCATCTACAAAACGTGCCACTTCACGCAATTTTTTCACCTTAGCCTTGGGGATGGATTTTCGGCCCATCTTCAGCACCAGGCTCGGAATAACGCTTGTCAGGTTACAGTTGCCTGTGCGCTCACCGTACCCATTGATGGTTCCCTGTACCTGCGACGCACCTGCCTCAACACCCGCCAATGCATTGGCGACACCGAGACCAATATCGTTGTGCGTGTGGATGCCAATATTGCAGGAAAGCTTTGCGCGCGCCTCAGCAGTAATAATTGCCACTTCAGTGGGCAGCCGTCCGCCATTGGTGTCACAGAGCACCACAAAATCCGCCCCCGCATCCTGTGCAGCCTGCCAAGTGGCCATGGCATACTTCGGGTCATCTTGAAAACCATCTAACGCATGTTCAGCGTCGTAGATAACGTATTTGCCCTTGTCCTTCAGAAACCGAACCGTATCGGCGATCATTGCCAAATTTTCCTTGGGCGTGGTATGCAGCACCTCCTTCACGTGCAATAGCCATGTCTTTCCAAAAATGGTTATGACCGGCGACTTCGCCGCCAATAGCAGGCGCACCTGCGCGTCATCTTCTACCGCAACCTTCTTGCGCCGGGTAGAACCAAAGGCCGCAATACGTGTATTCTTCCATTTAAGTTTCGCGGCCTGCTTGAAAAATTCAATGTCCTTGGGGTTACTGCCCGGCCAGCCTCCTTCAACATAATGTACACCAAAAGAATCCAGCTTTTCGGCAATCCGAATCTTGTCGGCAACCGAAAAGCTGATGCCTTCACCTTGGCTGCCATCCCGCAGCGTGGTGTCGTAAATTTCTACCGCCTGGCTCATCGCTCCGCAAAAGCGGAACGTGGTTTGTACGCGAAAGATGGGTCGGTTGCAAACACCAATGAAGGCAGGGAGGGTGCACCGACCCACCTTCGCATTAGCGTGCCGGTGCAAGTACCAATCGACCCTGCACCGGCCGGGGTTGAGGCACGTTATCCGGCATATTAATGAGTTGCCGAATCTGACCAAACCACCAACCGGCATTGGGGAGGCGGCGGCGGCGTACCACGGGTTGATGTTGCACATTACCTGCGAAGTTGAGTTCCATTTGTGTGTTGTTCATTGTTGTCTCCTTTATTGTTTAATTAACTGGAAACAACGTAACAAGAGATATGAGACATTTGCTGTCCCATGTTAAATATAGTTCCCTGACCTAAAGTAAAAAAGGAAGGATTAGATGGAGAGGTCCTATTTGCCCAAGACATCAAGCAGTATCACGGACCAAGCCTTATCAATTCCATCCGTAGAACCGAAAGAATAAAGGCGGCACCTTTTCGACTGCGTTGTCACCGGCCAAGCTGAGAACAATTCCCATCGGAGCAGGGCCAAAGTCAAGGAACTGGGCACGTGCGTTGTAGACGTTGCCACCCCAGCGTTTCGTCACGGCAACCACATTGAAAGAGATGAATTTTCCAACCTTTTGATCAAAAACGGCATAGCCTTCAAGCTTGGCATCAACCCCCCGCTTCTCGGGCTTTGGAATACCAGGACCAGGCCGGTTCCATTTCCCTTCAATGTGCACGCCGTCGTGGACTTCCGACGCAAGCGTCCGACCCTTATAGCGTAGCTCCACTAGATTGCCCTTCACATCAATTACCTCGGCCATTAAATCCGCGTGCTCAACCGCTTTCTTTGGGAAAGGCGATGTATGCCCGCGCACTAGATCGACAAAGTGAAGCCGAGCCAGTCTTTCCACAATTTCGCGTGGCACTTTCTGTTTGGCGCCCTTGGTTGGCTTTTCTGGCAGGAAGGCCCGAGCCTCTGATTTCCGGAACCAAGCATAATCCTGATTGTACATATTACGATGAACCTTTGAACCTTTTATGGGATTTGGCCCGGGAAGGTCCCGACAGATCACG
>CAYUXV010000396.1:0-19838 GCA_964448875.1 uncultured Verrucomicrobiota bacterium | reverse complement strand
ACTTGTGGGCGTACACCAGTAATCTCTCAAAAATGAAACAGGACCGAAATTTATGGATTTTACTGGGGCTGATGGCCTTGTTTACGGCAATGCGCTGGCCGGGACTGCTGCCGTCAAACTTCAGCCCGGTGTATGCCATTTTCTTCTGCGGTGGCGTTTACTTCAAGGGCTCGCGTACATGGCTGCTGCCAGTGGGGTTGATGTTTCTGAGCGATTTGGTCATCAACCATTTTTATTACAGACCACTCGGCTATTCGGTGTTCGGAGGCTACATGATCCTGAATTACCAACTATTGTTGCTGTTGATCCTGGCAGGGCATGTGATGACGGACCGGGCTCGACCCGGAGTATTGATCGGTGCAGGCGCACTCGGGGCAGCTGGGTTCTTTGTGGTGTCCAATGCGGTGTCTTGGCTGATGGATCCTTTTTATTCAAAGACAATGGGTGGACTGTTACAGGCGTTCACCACAGGCAAACCGGGATTGCCGCCCACATGGATGTTTTTTCGTAATGCAGTTGCCTCAGGCGCATTGTTTACGGGGATGATTGTTTTCGCCGTCCAGTACTTCGGAGTTCCTCGGAAAAGCCCGATGGAGACTGTTGAGGAATCGAAAACGCAGTCCTGAGTCTGCTTTTAAAAGAACAAGCCGATCGGGTTTTCACGGGTCTATGGGAGTCTTTCCAAGGCCTTTTTTACGGCAGTTTGGACCATTTTTTCCTTATCATTTTTAAGTGCTTCGAGCCCTTTCCTAGCTTCATCAGAAGCATCCACACCCAGGTTGCCCAAAGCTTCTGCGCAATTTGCCCGTACATAAGCCGACTTGTCCTTGAGAGCGATCACCAGTTCCGCCTGCACAACTACCGCGTGGTGATTCGCTTCTGTCAGCCCGAGAGAGCCTATCTCACGCAGCTGTTGTTCCTTGCTGCCAAGGAGCTTTGCGCAAACCTTTGCGTGTTCCTCGTGGGCCCCAAAGATCTTCAAGCCACTTAACGCCTCGTTCCGGACATTCTCGTCCTTATCTCCGGAGGCCAAGATACTGATGCCTGCCAGAGCTTCCGGCGTGTTATGTTCTGCGCGGAAAATTAGCTGAAGTGCGGCCGCCCTCACGCCTGCGCTATCATCCTTGAGCAGCTCAACTGCCTTTGGCGCGGCCTTTTTGGCTGCTACCCTGCTTTCTGCCAGGTGCAGGAGTGAATTCTCTCGATCTATGGCCGATGTGCTGTCGAGCCCTTCCATTTCTTCAGGGATATTGAGGCTGATTTTTTTGCTTGGCTCAGTTTCAGGCTGGGTCTTTTTTGATTTCGTCTTGGCTTGAGACTTCGGCATCTCCTTGTTTTCGCATCCCGCAAGACACAATGTGAAAGCCAACAACGTTATCAGGACAGGTTTCATGCCTCATCTTTTACACCACCACACGCTACAGGCAACGTTGAATGGGGGAAGGCGTTTTGGTTTGGGGCGGGGAGTTTATTTAATGTAGTGAGATAGCTTTGTTGAGTGCTGAAACTATTTTTTGGGTATATGGACCATTTTTACTCGTCAATGCACTTGCCTCTCCTGCTGTTGTTATTAAACAAACCTCATATACAGGCTGCAGCAGCCATTTAACGAAATAGAATACAACCACTCCTACGATGCCGCCTATTACCATGCCACCACCCATTCCCCATCCTGAAAAAGCTCCGTATATCCATGCCAGCCCCAAGGCAATTGATACAAATACTATAAGATAGTTAGGAGACGACTTAGTATATTTGACCGACGTGATGTTTCGCATTGAATAGG
This sequence comes from uncultured Verrucomicrobiota bacterium, assembly GCA_964448875.1. Lineage (GTDB taxonomy): Bacteria > Verrucomicrobiota > Verrucomicrobiia > Limisphaerales > UBA1100 > UBA6614. The sequence goes on along the minus strand of CAYUXV010000396.1, from coordinate 18,052 downwards.
TCTGGCCGGGGGTGATGAATCTGGTTCTCGTCACGGTAAACGAACTATCACTGAAAAGCACATCGTCCTTTCCGTGGGCAGGAGCAAGTGGCAGAGCTGCGGGAACGGCAGGCAAGACAGGAGGGAGCGGGCTTGGGGATGGTCTGGTATCAGACGCATTAGCATTAATGCCGTCTTCCTCCATCATCTCCAACAGAGGCTTCCACCCATCCATTCCCTTACAGAAGTAGAAGGTATCCGCAGTAATCTCGGCTCGATCCCACAGAGATTTTATTTGCGATTTTACGTATGGCCCTTTCTCGGCGTCCTCAACCTTTATGTAGTATAGTTTTGCCATAGTTGCCCTACCTCGGCGGCGCACACTTGCTGCACGGTGTATTACATCCTACCCCCAGCATCAGAGCGAGTAAAGCGGTGTAGAGTGTGGAGGAGGGCATATGTTGGATAATTTTATTTATTCTTCATTTTCGCGGTTGATTCTACCCGTTACGTAAAGTCCGAAGGCGATGTAAACTGCGACTAATATCATTACCATTATTCGGTTATCGGTCTTGACCGCATAAAGTAAGAAACCTGAGAAGACACCGATAACTGCCAACCAGCCCAGTATAAGTTTTTTCAGCGGCAACATTATTTAGTTCAATTACTGCACCAATTCCGCCAAGCACCACAGCCTAACCACCCCGCCTGTGCTGCAACACCTCCCTCTGGGCAGGTGGTTAATAGTCACTTTCCGGCCACCCAAAGAAATAAATCAATATCCCCACAAGCACCCAGAATCCCAATAACAGAACGGTTCGCCAAATTTTGCCCCATGTTGTTATCTCGGGCGGAGCATCACGCCACAATTTAACTAGCCAAAAGTTGGATGTGTTCCACCATTTACGCATTCTACATCCCACGCCCCATCCCAATGACCAGAGCGAGTAGGACAATAAAAATTGCAGGCCGATTCATGTCTTCAGGTTAACAGTGCTTCTCCAGCACTCAAGTCGCAACATCCCGGCTTGCCTTGCGGACGAGGAGCAGGCAAATAACGTCCATGCTTCAGCAGGAACAGCAGGCGTTCACCGTGTCCACTCGCGGTCGTGAGTTTCACGAAATCACCGATCAGGTGGGTGGCGTGGTGGGCAAGGCAGAGATTCGCACGGGGGTGGCGCCGGTGCACCTGCACCACACGAGCGCATCGCTGGTGATTCAGGAGAATGCTGATCCCGGTGTGCGGCGGGACCTGGAGCGGTTCATGGCAAGGGTGTGTCCGGATGGTGACCCGATGTTTGAGCATGATTACGAGGGCGCCGACGATATGCCCGCACATGTGCGCACGGCGTTGACGGCGGTGAACCTGTCCATCCCCATTACCGCCGGTCGCCTCGCGCTGGGTACGTGGCAGGGGATTTACCTGTGGGAACATCGTTATGCGGGTCATTCCCGAAGGGTGACGGTGCACGTGGTTGGCGAGTGACCCTCCAATTTGGGAATTGGACAAATCTTTGCTTCGTGCATAGTTGCGCCGTTACCTGTTTGTCATGAAATCGTACACACTATTTTTGTTTCGACTTGGGCTTTGTCTTGGATTGTTGCCGGGCGGACTTTTTGGAGCGCGCTCGGCGGCGCATCGGTTTGGATTTCTTGGGCCTGAGATTTTCCCGATTGAACGTGGGGTAGCAAACTTGCGCGTGGCGGACCTGAACGGGGATGGTAAAATGGACTTGGTGGTGGCTAACAATCTGCGTTCGCGCATTAATCTGCTCTATAACCGCACAGGTGAACCGGTGAAACCGCCGGTGTTGAAGGCCGGAAACGTGAACAAGCTGCCGCCGGATGCGCGGTTTAGGATTGAATCGATCACGGCTGAAAATCGTATCGCCAGCTTGGAGGTGGCTGACCTGAACAGTGACGGGCGCCCGGACATTGCGTATTTCGGTATGCCCAAGGAGTTGTTGGTCCTCTACAACGGCAAGGATGGCTGGGGCAAAGCGAAGCGGTGGCCTGGTGTGGATGGCATGTCAGGTGGTGGTGGCTTGGTGGCTGCAGATATTAATGGCGATAACCGCACGGACCTGGTGTTGCGCGGTGAGAAACAGTTGACGATCCTGCGCCAAAAGAAGGATGGAACATTGTCGCGGCCGGAGGGGGTTCCGTTCTCGGGCAATGTGAAGGCATTTCAGATTGTGGATCTCAATGGGGACAAGCGCAATGACTTGGTGTTGATCGACTGGGCAACCACTGCGCCATTTCGGTTCCGGTTACAGAATGAGTTGGGTCAAATGGGGCCGGAAATACATTTTCGCATGCCGGCCTTGAGGGCGTTTTGGGCTGAGGATCTCGATGGCGACGGACGCGCGGAAATCATGACGATTGCACAGCAATCGGGCCGTGCGCAGGTACACCACTTGGAACTCCGTAAGGCAGAAAAGGATTCAGGAAAACTTCAGCAAGGGCAACTGGTGGTTGTGCCTGTTCAGCGGACACAATCGGAACGGCGAGGCATGACATGGGGTGACTTGGATGCCGACGGTCACATGGATTTATTGGTGGCATTACCCGAGAGCAGCCTGCTTTCCATCCGATTTGGTCGTCAAAAGGGCGGGCTGGCCCCGGCGGTTACATTCCCGTGCCTGAGCGGAGTGAGTGGGTTGGCGGTTGCAGATTGGGATACCGATGGTCAGCCGGATTTGTTTGTTTTAAGTCGGGATGAAAAACAGGTGGCCGTGACTCGTCGATTGGACAACGGGCGGGTGCCTTTTCCCAAGCTGTTGCCGATTGAAGGGCGTCCACTGGCGATGACGGTTGGGCAGTTGTCGCCAAAGAGTAAACCTGTTCTGGCGCTGATTCTTGATCGTGAGGGGAAACGGTTTTTGCAGGTGCGTAGCCATGATGGGACTGCACATACACAGGCGCTTGATGAAAAATACAAGGCAAACCCTGCAATATTAAAGTTTCATGATGCGGATCAGGATGGATTGAATGACATTGTGGCGATGGCGGCGTTTGAGAAGATCAAAATCCTTCGCCATGTCTTGGGTGAGGACTTTGAGGAGATAGACTTGGCACCGCCGGGAGGCGAAGTGGAGCAACCGACTTTCAGTTCAGCGGATGTGGATGGTGACGGCAAGGCGGAACTGCTGGTGGCACGGCGTAATTATTTGCGTGCAGTGAAGTTGGAAAAAACCAAGGGAAAAGGCGGGTGGTCGTTTCGCGCGAAAGACCAGATCAACGGTGATGCGGCAGAGTCGCGATTGGCTGGAGCGGTTGAGATTAATGTAGGGAAAGACAGGCGTATGTTGGCGCTGTTGGACACGGCGAGAAGGGCACTGACTTTGTGCGCGCGCGACAAGACTGGTGTTTGGGCAGCGGTGGAAAATGTGCGGTTACCAATAGCGGATTTCAAATCCATCGACACATTATCTTTGGGTGGCGGGTCTGCAGTGTCTTTCATGGGGCAGAACCAAATGGCATGGATGAGCTTCGATGGTGCGGGTTGGGAACTGAAGGAGTTGGACAGTTACGAGACACCAATAGAAGAAGGCCAGCTTCAGGATGTGATTGCCGGGGATCTGGATGGTGATGATCGTAAGGATCTGATTTTCCTCGAACAGGAGGAGCATCACATCGACATAGTTGCCTATGACCCGCCGGGCAAACTGATTCCAGCACAGCGTTGGCGGGTATTTGAACAACGCACTTTTCGGAACACACGCGGAGGAGCGGAGCCACGTGAAGGGTTGGTGGCGGATTTTGACGGGGATAAGAAAAAAGACCTGGCCGTACTCGTGCACGACCGGGTCCTTTTGTATCGGCAGGAGCCGTAAGCCCTATTCCAATTCCGGCGGAGTGGGGGAGAATGCACGGATGCGCATGCCCTTGTCGTCTGTCGTCATGTTGTAGATGGTGAAGTGAAAATACTTCCGCACCTTTTCAAAAGCCGGTAGCAACTTAAAGTCGAGCCAATCAAGATCAACATCCGAAAGTCCTCCAGGCCCAGGTCCGTCGTTCGGAACTGGGATGCCCGGGAATGCATCTGCCATTGCCTTGAGTAGATCCGGATTTTCCCGGAAGGTTTCCATCACAATTTTCATCGTCGCAACGTCGTTCTGAAAGCCGAACATACCCGCCTTCATCCCGCCGATTTTTTCGGCAGCAGCCTTGAGGCCCTTAAGGTTGGCAAGTTGCTTTTGGTTTTGATTTGGGCCGCGCAGGTAATCTTCCAGTGCCTTGCGGTTGCCGGACATTACGAGGTAGCCATCGGCTGCAGATAAGTGGAATGATGCTGGTGCCTGCTGTTCATCGAAACCTCCGCCAAACTCAAACGTGTGAATTGTTCGCCCGAGAAACTCTTTTTTCTCCGGTGCTGGAAGGGCAAGACTGGTGATTGTGAGTATTGATGCCAGTGTGTCCTTCGGTTTTTCAGACTTGATCAAAGTTACGCTGGGCGGCGACGCAAGGGACTGGAGGTCGTTCTTCTCAGGAGCCCAGCCGATATTGATGATGTCATCACCCAGAGTGTTAATGAAATCTTCTTTCAGCCGGAATTTAGGATCTTGAGCCTGAATAGCTTGTTCAACAAGACCGAGAGCCATTTTTGCCTGAGGAGTAATGTCTTCCAACATTTTCTCAAGGTCGGCCCAGACTTTTTTGATGTCGTAGCGCATCCGGGAAAAGGTGATAACATTATCGCCTGCGAATGCAGGTGGGCCGGTCTCCTGCGATGGGGCGGCAAGCATTTTGAACAACCCTCGCCGTTCGGCCTTGGGGGCATCAATGGCGATCTCTATGATGTCACCGTTATCACGATGGTATGACGTGCTGATGGCATTCAGCCCCTTGAGTCCAAGGGCTGTGATCACAGCGTCTGGGGTGATCGCAAGCGGGTTGTCAGCTTCGTCCGGGTCATTTCCCGCACCTTTTTCGAGTTCCTCCTGTACCTTTTCCATTACTGTCGCAAAGTCCAGCCAACCAAAAACCAGAGCTTTGCGAAATTGTGCGTTATGTCGGCGCATGTAGGAGGGTTGCGAACCCAGTGGCTTTACGTCACCGCCGGCTTGGGCTACCAGCACCTTCTCCACGTCTTTATCGTTTATGCCCGCAATCAAAAGCGTGTCGGATAAGCCAATGAGAACCTCCGGTTCGTCCTCGCCGCCAGGCTTGATCACTGTGAACTCCACGCCACGAATCTGTCGTTTTGCGAAAGGCTGGTCGTTTTCTTGGAGCTTTTCGCGCATTTCACCAAGCTTGGTTTCGAGCGCATCAGCTTTTTTGCGGCTGTCGACGAGCAATAAAAATCCGGGCAGATTCTTTTCGAAAAGGGAGTCGGTCAGCGCAAATGTTATTTGACCCTGTGCAAGTTCAAGATAGTCAGTCGGCTCAAAACCTGCGTTTTCACGCAACGGCTTGAGCACGTGTTCATCAATGCCAGCCTCGATTTTAGTCGCGAAGGCTTTCATTGCAGGATCCGCCCACATCTTGGCGATTGAGGAATCTCCAAATGCATCGCGCAGGTTGGCTGTGTCAGGAACGGTTAGCACTGCGAAGGTGTTTCCGGGCAAGAGTTTCTCCGGTGGCGGCACTGCCGCAGATAGGTTTAGGGACAGCAAGAGTCCCGCAATGAGGAGTGTAGTTTTTTTCATGATTATTATTTATTACGCCATGAAAGGGCGAAAGGTTACATTAAGGAGTGGTGGGTGTTTTGCTGCGCCGAGGTGGCGGCAGGTAGCGAAAGGCATTGCCGGGGTTATCGTTGTCGTATGCAAACGAATCGCGGTTCTATAAAAAAAACTTCACAGCGCTTGCCGGGATGGCGAAGCCGAGGCCTTCTCCGGTCGTAATCTTCATATTCGTTACACCCACGACTTCGCCGCGCAGGTTAAAGAGCGGTCCACCGGAGTTACCAGGATTAATAGGCGTTGAGGTTTGCATGTAAAGGGCACCTTGTATTTGTCGTGTCTTGGTGGAAACGATGCCTTCGGTGACAGTGCGTTCCAGCCCCAGTGGGCTGCCCACGGCAAAGACCCGTTCGCCCACCGCCAATGCATCTTCGCCAACCAACGGGACGGATTTAAACTTGGGGGCATCATTATCCGTGATGCGCAGCAGTGCCAAGTCGGCGAACTTGTTCATGCCTATGATCCTCACTTTTGTATATGTTTTACGTTCTAGTTGATCCCCTGTTTGGTGATAAACTTCGATGGAAATTTTGGCGTTGTTTTCGATCACATGAAAATTTGTGATGAGATAACCATCCTCATGAATGATGAAGCCTGAGCCCAATCCGCTGGGCGTTTTTACTTGTACCACTGCTTCGCCTAAAATATTTACCAACTGTCGCACACTACGTAATGGCGGTGGCTTTACTGATACGCTGTATAGATTTTTATGTACTTGTTTTGTTACTTTGGCGGGCTTTGTTTCAGTCTTGCCTCGGATGATTCTGTCGATCTTCGAACGTGGGATGACGAGCACCGTGTAGCCTACATCAATGGCTACACTGTCCTCTTTCTCAGCAAGGATTTGGCCGGAGATGGTCGCATCACCTTTTAGCTTCAAATCATCCGCTTGGGCTAAAATGCAACAAGCCACCAGAGTTGCCGATAATATTACGGTGTAACGAGACATGGTCTGCCGAAGACTAGCAAGGATAGCTGTAATATCAAGCCACCCTTTTTTTTGCTGCTGCCCAGTCGGCAGGGGTGTTTATGTTGAAGAGTTGACGTGCCTTTGCCACTGAAAGTCGAAGTCGACGTGCGCGGAGTTTTTTTGCCAGTGCTTGTAGAGAATATTCACCATTCGAAAGTTGTTTTTCAGCTAAATGCAGCAAATTTTTGTTAAGGCGGAAAGGAAAACCCACTCCCTTGGTCGTTTGTGTGAAAACTGCTTGTCCCGGATGATCATTTAGGTCCTTTACCAGTTTTGCGCTCAAAAACGGCATGTCGCAGGAAAGAAAGATAATTGAATCTGCATTTGTTGATCGCAGTGCTGTAATCACTCCACCCAATGGTCCGCAGTTTGGCATGTCATCCTTTCGAATTACGCGGGATGGTAGGCCGATCTTGTCTGCAAGTACGCGTGCGTGGGTTAAGAGTGTGTGATCACCCAGTTTCAGCCGAGATTTGTCCTGCCTCATCCGGTGGCTGCCACCACCAGCTAAGATGCACACCTCTATTTTGAGTTTTTGCTTTTTAACCGCCAAAAATTTGATTTGCCTTTACAGTTTCCTTTGCTACCTTGCGAACCCTTTTTTCCGCGGATTTGCATCTGCGGGATGTTAGACGGCCTTAAATATCCTCAGTCGGGTGACTGTGGTGGCCACATTATCACCAAACCGAAATCCCGTGTTCCGCGGGATGGCCTTCTTTAGGTCGCAACCAGGAAAATATATGTTAAGCATAGGAATAAAGGAACTCTTTGAAGCAGGTGTCCATTTCGGGCACCAGACACGTCGTTGGAACCCGAAGATGAAGCCTTACATTTTTGAGGCGCGCAATGGAATTCATCTCATCGACTTGCAGCAAACTCTTAAGCAAATTGAGAATTCGTGCGATTTTTTAGCAAACACCGTTCGCAAGGGGGGCAAGGTATTGTTTGTTGGCACTAAGAAACAGGCGCAGTTGGTGGTTAAGGAAGCTGCGGAGGCAGGAGGCCAGCCTTATATCGTTGACCGTTGGCTGGGCGGGCAGCTTACAAACCTGAAGACGGTCAAGCGTTCGCTTGGTAAACTCAAAAACATCGAGCAGATGGAGGAGGATGGCTCCATCAAGAATTACGTAAAACAGGAGCAAGCGCGCCATCGTCGTGCAAAGAACCGGCTGCTGAAAAATCTAGGTGGAGTCCGCCATATGGATGCGGCACCTGACGCAATTTTCATTGTGGACCTCAAGCGTGAACACAACGCTGTGGCTGAGGCACGTAAGTTAAAGATACCGATTGTGGCAATCGTGGACACGAATTGTGATCCTGATCTGGTTGATTATCCAATCGCTGGGAACGACGACGCAATTCGTAGCATTCGAGTCATTTTAGCTACCATCGGCGAAGCTACAATGCAGGCCATGGCTGAGTATGAGACGAAGCACGGGCGCAAACGGTCTGATGATGAGGGTACGGTTGCCGAGCCGCCGCCGAATCTGGCTGCGGATTCTTCACCTGCCGCTGAGCCGCCGCCGAATCTGGCTGCGGATTCTTCACCTGCCGCTGAGCTGCCTTCAGAACAAGCATCAGCTACAGAGGCACCAGCAGCTGCCGCCGAAGCTTGAACCAGCCGGGCAACTCAACTTTAAATCGAATCACAAGAATAAACAGAATTAATTGATATGGCAGAAATAACAGTCGCACTAATCAGCAAGCTTCGGTCACGAACCGGTGCTGGGCTAGGCAATTGTCGTAAGGCACTAATGGAGACCGATGGTGATATCGAAGCGGCCATTGATTCTCTCCGGAAAAAGGGTATTGCTACGGCAGCCAAAAAGGCGGGGCGCTCCACATTGGAAGGAGTAATTACGCAGACTATTGCTCCTGGCGCAAAAATTGGTGTTATCGCCGAAATAAATTGTGAAACCGATTTTGTTGCCAAGAACGAGAAGTTTCAGGAATTTTGTGATGAGGTTGCAAAGGCATACCTAGATGACCCCAATGTTGATCTTGAGGCCAAACGAACCGATAAAGTCGCCGAAATTGGTGAGAATATCCAATTTGCTCGCCATGAACGATTGGAAATTGAAGGTAGTGGGAGTATTGCAGCATACATTCACCATGGGGCCAAGGTTGGTGTGCTTGTCGGGGTTTCCACTGGCAAGGAGAGCACGATCGAGACTGAAGAATACAAGCAGTTGGTAAAGGATATTACCTTGCAAATCGCGGCTGCGAGCCCGGTGGCTGTTTCTCGCGATGAACTAGATTCTGCTTTGGTTGCAAAGGAAAAAGAAATTGCTGCTGAACAGTTTAAGGACAAACCGGCAGCGGCTGTGGAAAAGATTTTAGAAGGTAAGATGGAGAAATATTACCAGACTGTTTGCCTTGTGGATCAGGCTTTCGTGAAACAGCCGGAGAGCACGATCAAGGATCAGATTTCAGCCGTTGGAAAGGCAAACGATGATGAAATCAGTGTCGTTGGATTTCATCGCTTCCAAGTTGGTGAAACTTCAGATGATTAATCAGATATTGCGGAGAGATTGGAAATCTCTAAACTAAATTTTCCCAAAGGCGGGGTAGCCAAGTGGTAAGGCAGGGCTCTGCAAAAGCTCTATCGCCGGTTCAATTCCGGCCCTCGCCTCCATTTCTAAACATACTTCCGACAATAAATTATCTCGAGCTGAGAATGATACGAGCGAATGAGATTGTGAAAAAAATCACAATACGCTTGCACTGACCCTTTCCTTCAGTATGATTCGCCCGAATTTTAAGGGTTAAGTGTCGAACATTTTTCCAAAGTGGACCAACAAGCTGCCGCTGTTTGTTCTCATAGGTGGCGTGCTATTTGGCGGTGGTGTGGTCACTGGTGTGACATACTATTTTACGCCTAAGTACACTCGTGTGGGCTATCAGCCGATTCAGCCCGTTTCCTTTTCACACAAAGTGCATGCAGGAGAGTTGGGGATGGACTGCCGCTACTGCCATAACATGGTGGAGGAATCTTGGTATTCGAATATTCCCTCTGCTGATACCTGTATGAAGTGCCATAGTGAGGTATTGAAGGATGATCCACGCTTGGCACCCGTCCGCGAAAGCGCCAAAACAGGCAAGCCCATCCCTTGGGTGCAGATTCATAAAACTCCGGATTATGTTTACTTTAATCACTCCGTCCATGTCACACGTGGCATTAGTTGCGTGAAATGTCATGGTCGAGTGGATCAGATGGACGAGGTGCATCACGCTAAGTCAATGAGCATGGCATTCTGTTTGGAATGTCACCGCAACGTTCACGAAAACATTCGTCCGCTGGATAAGGTAACGGACCTTGCTTGGGACGGTGGAAATGATTTTGTGCCCGAACACCAGGGGCGCGCACTTGAGGAAAAACTTGATATACGGGCTTCAGAGAGTTGTTCGGCATGTCATCGATGAATAACGAAAACTCAAATAACGGCACTTTGGACCAAAATCATCAGGCGAATGAATTCCCTGAGGGTGCCGAGCAGTTGGATTCCGACTTTTCGCGTCGAGATTTCATGCAACTTATGGGTGCGTCATTCGGCTTGGCTGGCGTGGGGATGCTGGGCGTGGGTTGTCGGCGTCCAGCGGAGCAGATTTTACCTTTCGGCGAGCAGCCAGAGGGCTATGTCCATGGTGTTCCCCAATATTTTGCAACAGCGCGACCTACTCGCACAGGTGCAGTGCCAGTGGTAGTTGAGTCCAACGAAGGTCGCCCGACCAAAGTTGAGGGGAATTCCAAGCATCCCGACAGTAATGGTGGCACGGATCTGTACACCCAAGCTTCTATTCTGGATCTTTATGATCCAGATCGCGCACAACAGTTTAGGAAATCTGGAGAGATAGTTAGACGCGCTGATGCGCTTGCAGAACTGAAAAAAGTTATCGCCTCTTCCCTGACTGATGGTGGAGCAAAAACTGCCTTCCTTTTTGAGCCCGGCAACTCTCCATCACGAGCAAGAATGCTGGGAGCAGCTAAGAGTAATCTGCCACAAGCAAAATTTTACACTCATGATCCGCTGGATCTGGGCATCCATGTTCGGGCTGCGACAAAGGCTTTTGGGAAATCGGTTCGGCCAAGGTTTCATTTTGACAAGGCCAAGGTTGTCTTATCGTTAGACTGCGATTTCATCGGTAGTGAGGACGATGCACACCGGCACATCCGCGACTTCACCAAGGGGCGCAAATTAAACGGTGAAAATCCTGAGATGTCGCGTCTGTATGTTGTTGAGGCACTTATGACGCAGACTGGGGCCAACGCAGATCATCGGTTGCGTTCCAAGTTATCCGATGTTTATGGATTTGCGGCAGCCATTGCGGGTAGAGTTGGAGTGGATGGTTTAAGTGACGGAGCAATCTCAGACGTCAAGTGGGTTGAAAAGTGTGTTGAGGATTTAAAGAAGGCAGGCAAGGAGGCATTGATTGTTGCTGGGCATCGTCAGCCACTGGCTGTTCATGTGCTAGCGCATGCAATGAATCAAGTGCTTGGATCACTGGGTGAGACGGTTGAACTATTGCCTGCAGATGATTTAGGTGCACCTGTTGACGGGACTTTAGCCGAGTTAAAATTAGCGATTGGCGGAGTCGACACGTTGGTAATGCTTGGGGGCAATCCGGTTTATGATGCACCGTCTGATCTCGGTTGGAGTGAGGCACAAAAGAAAGTGAAAACTGTAGTGCGGCTTGCATATCGTGAGGATGAATCAGCTGAGGACTGTCATCTGCATTTGCCAAAGGCGCATTATTTGGAATCGTGGGGCGATGCACGTACGAATGATGGGACACTGGTGCCTATCCAGCCGTTAATTGCGCCGTTATTCGGTGGTTTGACGGAATTGGAAGTGCTGGGTGCTTTTGCCGGGATGAAGGCTCCGATCGCCCATAAAATCACTCGTGAAACGTACAAGCAGCTTACGGGTGAAAATGACTGGAAGGAGCGCTGGAAATTTTATCTGCATAGCGGATTTGAAAAAAATACGACTGCAGCCCCTGAAGCGGGTAGTGAAGTTGATGTTTTAGCGGCAAAAACTGGAGTGGCTAATCCCTCGAGATCAGACGATCTCGAAGTAGTTTTTGCACGTGATTATAGCGTTGATGATGGCCGGTTTTCCAACAACGGCTGGTGTCAGGAGTTGCCGGATCCCATTACCAAGATCACGTGGGACAACGCGGTGCTCGTCAGTCGTGCCACAGCTGCAGAACGCAAATGGAAAAACGGATTGCAGGTAAAAATTACGGTTGGTGACAAAACGCTGACTGCTCCGGTATGGATTCAGCCCGGCCAAGCGGATAATACTTTGGGATTGGCACTGGGCTATGGTCGTACGGTGGGTCGCATTGCGAATTTTGATGGGAAGCCTGTTGGTTTTAACGCGTATGGCTTGCGCAATCTTGATGGCTTGCATTTCACGGATGTAACTGCGGAGGCATCCCGTGGCTTGCATGAGTTTGCGTGTACTCAGGATCACTGGTCAATGGAGGGGCGTGCTATTATTCGTGAGGCCAACCTAGAGGGCGAGCACGGTTATGAGAAACACCCTGATTTTGCGCGTCATGTGGGTCTCGACGCTCCGGATCATGCGAAACACACAATAAATCCAAAGACTGGTGAGCCTTATCAAATTTACAAGCACCCTTACAAGGCCAAGCCGGAATTGAAGAATGCTGATGTGCAGTGGGGGATGTCGATCGACTTGAATTCCTGTGTGGGTTGCAACGCGTGTGTGATCGCATGCCAAAGCGAGAATAACATTCCAATTGTCGGTAAGGATCAGGTGGAACGTGGACGTGAGATGCATTGGCTTCGCATCGACCGTTATTACACAGGTGCAAAGCATAGTCCTCTTGCGGATGATACGGCAGGTGATGATGTACAGCACAACGAGGCTTGGATTGATGATCCACAGGTGGCAATGCAGCCGATGCTTTGCCAACACTGTGAATCAGCGCCGTGCGAGACCGTCTGTCCGGTGAATGCCACGGTCCATGACGATGAGGGACTTAACCTCATGGTATACAACCGCTGCATCGGCACCCGATACTGTTCGAACAACTGTGCGTGGAAAGTTCGCCGATTTAATTTCTTCGACTATAATAAGAGGCCTCTCACGAAGTTATATAATACTCCACTAACGAGCCCGAGTTTGGCTCTGGATTGGGTTTCAGATAGGGAGAAATCCAACAAGCCGACGATGGAATGGGATTTGTTGAAGCTGGCGAAAAATCCGGACGTGACTGTACGTATGCGTGGCGTGATGGAGAAGTGCACATATTGTGTTCAGCGAATTGAGAAGGCGAAGATTAATCGCAAGGTTGATGCAAGTCGCGAGTTCAAGGATGCACTGGCAAAAGGGAATAAGGATGCGGCTGTAAACAGTGTTGTGCCTGATGGGACCATCAAGACTGCCTGCCAGCAGGCTTGTCCGGCAGAAGCAATCGTCTTTGGTAATCAGGCCGATTCCGAGAGTTCAGTGGCTAAGATGAAGGCGCAGGAACGTGATTACTCGGTACTCGGTTTTCTTGATACGCGGCCGCACACAACCTATCTCGCACGCGTTCGTAATCCAAACGCGGATATGCCTGACTACACTGAACATCCTTATAGTGCGTTGGAATATGATAAGGCTGCCCATGGCGATCATCATGATGACCATGAAGAAGGCGGAGCGGATCATGGCGAAGATCACAAATGAGCGGCGCCACTGACCAGATTTACACAGATACGCCTAAGGAACTGGTGCGTGAGCCACTGGTTTTGAACAAGCGCTCTCCTGGTTGGATTTCAGATAAGATTGCGGGGATCATTGAAGGCGAGACACCGCGCTGGTGGTGGTGGGCTTTTGCCATTAGCTTCCTTACGGCCGGGCTGTGCTTCTCAATGATCGGATACCTCATCACTACCGGTGTTGGTGTTTGGGGTCTTAACAATCCTGTGATGTGGGGCTGGGCGATCGTGAACTTCGTGTGGTGGATTGGCATTGGCCATGCGGGCACTTTGATTTCAGCCATTTTGTTTCTATTAAGGCAGAAATGGCGTACATCGATTAATCGCACAGCGGAGGCAATGACTATTTTTGCAGTGATGTGTGCAGGCATCTTTCCTGCCATCCACGTTGGTCGCATTTGGTTCGTGTGGTATCCGTTGCCTATTCCAAATGCCAATGATATTTGGCCACAGTTTCGCTCGCCGTTGTTATGGGATGTTTTTGCGGTGTCGACGTATTTTACCGTATCGTTGCTTTTCTGGTATATGGGGCTGATTCCAGATTTGGCGACTATGCGTGATCGTTTCCGGCTCCAGGCAGAGAAAATAAAAAAGCCCTTCAAGGCTTTAACCAACAAGATCAAACAGTTCTTGTATGGATTTTTTGCTTTGGGTTGGACTGGAAGCAACCGTCACTGGAGCAATTATGAGAAGGCTTATCTATTGCTGGCCGGTCTTTCTACTCCTCTAGTACTTTCCGTGCACTCAATTGTATCGTTCGACTTTGCGGTGTCACAGCTGCCTGGTTGGCACACCACTATTTTCCCACCTTATTTTGTTGCCGGTGCGATCTTTAGTGGTTTTGGCATGGTGCTAACACTGATGATTCCATTGCGAACACTGTGCAAGATGGAGGAGATTATTACAGTTCGTCACATTGAGTTGATGTGTAAAGTGACCTTGGCGACAGGTTCAATCGTCGGGTATGCCTATGCCATGGAGTTTTTCATAGCTTGGTATGGAGGGAGTCCTTACGAGTTGTACGCATTTAAAAATCGTGCCTTTGGGCCTTACTGGTGGGCCTACTGGATCATGGTGAGCTGCAATGTTATTACGCCACAGTTGTTTTGGTTCAAGAAGATCCGTACCAATATGGTGTGGGTATTTATACTGTCGATCTTTGTTAATATTGGGATGTGGATTGAACGTTTTGTAATCGTTGTTACCTCGCTACACCGTGACTTTCTACCGTCCAACTGGGGCTACTATAGTCCGACATGGGTGGATATTCTTACTTACATTGGTACAATGGGCTTCTTTATGACGCTCTTCCTATTGTTCATCCGATTCTTGCCTCTTATTGCAATCAGCGAGGTTAAAGGTGTCACTCCCCAGGCCGATCCGCATGACAAGGCGGGTGGTGCCACGGAAGGAGGTGCCCACTGATGAGCGAGCAATACGGGATCATGGCGCAGTTTGACACTCCGGCTGACACGATGAAAGCCGCAGAACGTGTCAGAGACGCTGGTTTTCTGCAGTGGGACGTTCATACACCATTTGCCGTGCACGGTATGGATAAGGCGATGGGGTTGAAAAACTCCCCGGTCGGGTGGTTCACATTCTTCGGTGGTCTCACAGGCTACACCTGCGGCATGCTGATGATCTACTACATGAATTCGTACGACTACGACATTGTCGTCGGTGGTAAGCCGCTCTTTAGCGGGTTTTACTCATTTCCGGTCGCTTACGAGTTGACTATTCTTCTGGGTGCATTCGGCTCGCTATTCGGCATGCTAATCATGAACCGTTTGCCGCGTCATTATCATCCGTTGTTGAAGAACAAGCGTTTTGCGAAAGTTACACATGATAAGTTTTTTGTGGTCATTGAATGTGCCGATCCAAAATACAATGAGACAAAAACCCGAAAGCTACTCGAAGACACGGGAGCAAAGTACATAGAGGTCGTGGAGGAGTGATCGCATGAGATACATTCTTACAGGATTTGTTGCGCTGGTGCTACTGGTTATCGGTCTGTTTGGTTTTCGTGGCGATCTGTCGCGAAAGCCACCAATCGAAGTGTTTGCGGACATGGATCGACAACCCAAGCTGCGACCGATGGAGCCAAACAGCTTTTTCCCAAATGGGATGAGTACTCAGCCACTGGTTGAGGGTACTGTGGCACATATGGATGAAAGTCAGGCGGTGGAACTGGCGGATGGGTCGCTGGTTTATCCATTCGAGGATCATGTGGCCAACAAAGGTCGCAAAGTGGTTAAAGGTAGTACTAATTATCTCAAGACTTTGCCGATAAAGGTTGACGCGGCAGTCCTTGCCCGTGGACGTGAGCGTTTCAACATCAACTGTGCCATCTGCCATGGGCGGGCCGGGGATGGGCAGGGAGTAGTTAGTGCTTTAGGTGTTGGGCTGGTTGCTCCCACCCTTCACAGTGAAGCTGTTGTTACAATGTCCGATGGGCAGCTATATCGAACAATTGTTTACGGCAACAAGGAAGGCGAGGGGAAAATGAAGGGCTACAAGGCGCAGCTTAACGTAGCTGACCGCTGGGCTGTGGTTGCTTTTGTGCGCGCGCTGCAATACAGCCGCTTGATTGGCCGGGATGAATTAAAGGATATTTATGGGAAGGATCCAGATTCCATTCCTTTAGCTGAATAAAATGAGCACTGAGACTGCAACCACACACGCTGGAACCGAGGCTGAAGGAAGCTTCTGGAACCAGTTGCCATTGTTGGCAACCTTCGCCGGCTTGGTGGGTTGTGTTGTCAGTTATGTGACGGAGGGTGCTTCGCAGTTTGCTCATTCTTATTTGGTGGCGTTCATGTTCTTTTTGAGCATTGCGTTGGGCGGGTTTTTCATGGTGCTCATTCATCACCTTTTTGATGCGTGGTGGTCAGTGCCAATTAGGCGCTACTCCGAGCACCTCGCCTGTTTGCTGCCGTGGATGGCCCTTTTCTTCTTGCCCATTGGACTGCTTGCCACGGAGCTGTATCCTTGGATGTCAATGAAGCCTGGAGACAGCCATTCACTTGATATCAAGGTGGTGCTGTTCAACAAGTCTACTTGGTTCATTGTCAGTGCTGCGCTCTTCGTCATCTGGGGACTTTGGTCACACAAGCTCCGTGATTGGTCGCTGAAACAGGATGAAACCGGGGAAGCTGAGTGCACTATTTACATGCGTCGTTGGGCTTGTTCCGGTATTTTCATTTTTGCATTTACGCTGACAGCCGGGGCTATTTTCTGGATGAAATCCCAAGAGCACCAATGGTTCAGTACCATGTATGGTGTATATTATTTTGCTGGCAGTGTGTGGCTGACGCTTGGCACCAGTTACGCGATCGCGTTGGCGATGAAGAAAACGAATGTAATCCCCATCATCGCACGCGAGCAATTGCACTGTATTGCACAGTGGTTGTTTGCGTTCACCGTGTTTTATGCATACATCCATTTCAGCCAGTATTTTCTCCAATGGAATGCAGCGATGCCTGAGGAAACTTTTTGGTATGTGAAACGCGAACAGGGTAATTGGGCTTATGTCGGCTGGATTATTATTCTCGGTCATTTCCTTGCGCCGTTCCTGACAATGTTGCGTATCGACGCCAAGTTGAGCCTGTCTGTCATGATCCCCATTATTCTCTGGGTCTGGCTGATGCATTATGTGGACATGACCTTTAACATTATGCCGCTGATTCATCCTGATGGTCCTTCATTCCATCTTTCAGACATCGCCACCATGCTTTTCATTGGCGGAGGGTTGTGCCTGATTTTCCTTTATGATTTTCGTAGATTCGCGCCATTCCCACAGAAAGATCCGCGGATGGGCGAAGTGATGAAAAACCAGGCGGAATCCCACTGACTATGAGTGAAATGAATTCCAACGAACGCAGCGGCTGGCAGACCTACGAGGTGATTGCAATGGCGTTGTGCGTTGGGCTGGCGATGTGGGGATTAATGTCGGGAGTCTCTGCGTCACGCAATCGTGCCTTGAATGTAGAACGATCCAGTCAGCGCCAAAAAACCGGCGAGGATGCCGAAGCAAAAGCCGAAAAGGCATTAACAACCTTTGCGGCGCTGAACGATGACAAAACGCGTTTTCGTGTGCCATTGGATTTGGCATTGAAACAGTCGGCAATAAATATGGCGGACAATCCTGATGCTTTTCGGGAAAAAGCCATATCCAGCTTGCCCAAGCCAGTGGAAGTTTTACAGGCGCAAGGTAAGGCTCTCTTCCAGACGAAGATCTGTTTCACTTGTCATCAGGTTGACCCCAAGTTTCCCTCTCCAGCCGGTGTAGCCCTCAAGGCTCCAGTATTTATGGGGAAATTTTGGGGCACAGAACGTGAAGTGGAGTTGAGCGCTGATCCTGCATCGGCAGTGTTTATGCCTAGTGGAAAGTTTAAAAAAGTTTTGATGGATGAGGAGTACTTCCTTGAATCCGTCGAGAAACCGATGGCCAAGGTGGTTAAAGACACTGTTCCAGGTATGGCACCTTTGCCAACGACTCCAGAGGAGCGCAAGGCACTGATGGAATATGTTAAAAGCTTGAGCGAGGAATAATGAAAACTAAGTTACACATTTTTATCGCAATGCTGATTGGGGTAATGGCGCTGGAGGCGGCGGATAAGCCCGATCCAAAACTGGTTGCCAAAGGAAAGGTGTTGTTCCAGACAAAGATTTGCTTCACCTGCC
>CAYUXV010000395.1:0-9513 GCA_964448875.1 uncultured Verrucomicrobiota bacterium | reverse complement strand
GCCGGTAAGAACCTCAATCATTTTGAATTTGCGAAGAGAGGATGGGAGATCGACAAGGACGGCTCTGTCGTCTGCCGCATGCAGGAGCAAAGGGACAAGAAAGGCAAGGTCCGCTTGCGCGGAATGGGCTATCTTTGGACGATGAAGGAGTTTTCCGACTTTGAGCTTTCGCTCTCCTATAAGCTCAGTCCAGGCGCGAATTCGGGAGTCTTTTACCGGACCGATAAAAACAATCCCGTCCAAGGCGGTTTTGAACTCCAATTAATGGACAACGAAGGGTTCCAAAAGAAAGCTAACCGTAAACTGCCACCCCGCAAGTTGAACGGTTCCTTTTATGACGGAGCAGCTCCGACTAAGGACTTCTCCAAGTCCGTCGGGCAATGGAATGATCTGGTCCTTCGTTGCAAGGGCCCGATCATTACTTGTCATATCAACGGAGGCCAGTGCTTCAGCGTGAACGTAGATAACTGGGACACCCCGGGCAAGAATCCAGATGGTTCCGCTAATAAGTTCAAGAGCGCCCTGAAAGATCTTCCACGGAAGGGACGCATTGGTTTCCAAAACCATGGACAAGTAGTTTGGTTCAAGGACATTAAGGTGCGCCCCTTGCGCTGAACCCGCCTAAACCCGCAGGCAACTCATTAATCACGATGAGACCCAAGTCTCCCGGAAGATCTCACATATCTCGACACAGATTACACAGTTGTCTCCACGACTAATTCTCTGACCCCCTCATAGGAATTCCAGGACCCCACAGATTCCAATTGGGAGAGTGTGGAAAAGAGGGGGCCTTTCACCTGTTCGATAGATTGCCCTCCGAGACATCTTGGGCTAGGTTGCGATCTCCTAATCTGAGTGGAAAAGAAGCGTTATCATGACCTCGATGCCTTGCGTGGCTTTGCCATGCTCCTAGGTATTGTCATCCATGCTCTTCAGTCTTTCATTCCGATTCCCATACCGGTTGCGCCACAAGATATTAACCAAAGCCCGGAGATTTACGGGTATGTGTTTAATATCATCCATGGGTTTCGAATGCCGCTCTTCTTCCTGATAAGCGGATTCTTCACCGCCATGCTATGGCGTAACCTGGGCCTTCGAGATTTACTCATGCATCGCGCCAAGAGAATCCTGCTGCCGTTGGTGATAATGACACCACTCATGTGGCTCATAATAATTTTTTGTGTGTTTCCGGTTGGGAAATGGAAGGCGGAAACCAGGAAGATAAGCTCACAAGATCAGGCGGCCAGCTCTGTGACCCAAAGTAAAAACATGGAGAACTCCATTTGGAGTGCTGCCCAATATGGTGACACAGAAGCCATTAATCGCCATGTGGAGAAAGGAGCCGATGTCAATGCCACGGGTGGTAAAATGATGCCTTATCCTCCCTTGATTCGGGCGGCAATGAACGGTCACATCAAGGCGGTCAAATTGCTGATCGAGAAAGGCGCCGATGTGAACGCCAAGGCTTTTGACGGGACGACGGCTCTGACCTTTGCAGTTTTTTTCGGACAAACAGAAACCGTAAAATTACTGATTGATAACGATGCTGATCTAAATACGGTGGATATGCTGGGCTTTACGCCTATGGATTATGCGCAAGCGGACGGGACCTTAGGTAGATTTCAAGTCACGTTTGCCAATATTTTTTTTAAAGTAGAAAAGAAATGGAAGGACATTAAGGAAGCCGGACCGGAAATTTCCAAAATATTGGAAAAGGCAGGTGGGCGCAGTGAGGAGATGTCTGCCGTAGGACTACTTTGGATAGGGTTAATGTTGGGGGTGTTTATCCCGGTAACGGGTCATCTATGGTTTTTATGCTATCTGGTTTGGCTGGTCTTTGGGTTTGCGGTCATTGTTCGACTCAATCGAAGGCTTAAGTGGAAACCATGCCCTTCATGGATGATTTGCTCACCCTGGCTCTGGTTGGTGCCACTTACCCTGCTGCCACAGATTTTTCAGGGCGCCCTGAGCCTCATGTTTAACACGCCCATGATCGGCCCGGACGTTTCCATGGGTGTTTTGCCATCGCCACCTATACTTCTATATTATGCCGTCTTTTTCGGTTTCGGGGCCGTTTGTTACGGACGCGAGGAATTCGAGCAACAAGTGAAGCGCCCTTGGCTTATTTATTTTGTTCTGGCCATTCACGCACTGTTGCTCGGCATGTATTGGGTCGGCTTGCGCAATGAGGCATTCATTTCAGGTTGGGATGCCAACCAGTCTCAAGTTATTTGGTATCACTGCCTCGGAAGCCTGTGTCAGGTTTTCTTTGCTTGGTTGATGATCTTTGGTTGCATCGGGCTCTTTCGGCGTTTCTTTGCCGGGGAAAACAAAAAGATTCGCTACATGTCTGATGCTTCCTACTGGCTTTATGTAACGCATGTATTTCCAATTACGATGTTACAGATTTGGGTGAGTGATTGGTCTTACCCAAGCTTCCTGAAATTTCTCTTCATTTGTGCCCTAACCGTGGGGGTTCTCCTGCTGATTTACGAATATGTCATCCGTTACACTTGGGTGGGTACCATGCTTAATGGCAAGCGGACACGCGAACAAGCCAGCTCCTAGTTTGCTTGCTTCAAATCTCCGGCCCGTTCACCTTGTTGCTCATGTACCGGTTTTTCCTGACCTTGTTACTTGGACTGTCGGCTTCATTGATGGCGATAAAGCCCAATGTCGTGATTCTCTTCACCGATGATCAAGGCACGCTGGATGCCAACTGTTACGGTTCGAAGGATTTGATAACACCCAATATTGACCGACTTGCCAAGACAGGGGTGCGTTTTACTCAGGCGTATGCGCACACGGTGTGTTGCCCATCACGCGCGGCACTGTTGACTGGCCGACATCCGCAACGGGGAGGAGTAAACCACTGGACACAAGGAGACATGAATGGGCCTGATGGTATTAACATGGCACTGGAAGAAGTGACATTGGCCGAGGCTTTGAAGCCGGCCGGATATCGCACCGCACTCTTTGGGAAATGGCACCTTGGATCGCATCGTGATTATGGTCCCAAAAAACAGGGTTTTGATGAGTTTTTTGGAATTCGCGACGGATTCATTGATAATTACAACCACTTCTTCCTGCACGGCATTGGCTTTCATGATTTATATGAGGGGACAAAGGAGGTGTGGGCGCGCGATAAGTATTTTCCAGAACTCATGGTGCAACGCTCGCTAAAATTCATTGAGGCAAATAAGGATCGTCCATTCTTTCTCTACACAGCTTTCAACATTCCGCATTACCCGGAGCAGGCACTTAAGCGGCACGAGAAGCTTTACCCAAACCTCAAAGGCCCAAGAAAACCCTATGCGGCGGTGATGACCACGACTGATCATTACATAGGGCAGATAATCGATAAGCTGGAAGCATTGGAACTGCGCAAAAACACGATTGTAATTTTCATGAGTGATAACGGGCATTCGATGGAGACGGGCAACCGAATCCGCGTGGACAAACACAAAAGCGGTTATCAAAAGGGGCATTTTTATGGTGCCAATGGAGGAGGCAACACAGGCAAATGGCGGGGGCAAAAGGGATCCTTTCTTGAAGGAGGCATTCGCGTGCCGGCGATTATCAGCTGGCCTGGCAAGATTCCCGAAGGAAATGTGCGGAACCAGGCAATCACAGCAATGGATTGGTTCCCCACGGTACTGGACTTATGTGGCGTAGAAAAACCTAAGGGCAAGTTAGATGGATACAGTCTCGTGGATATCTGTAAATCACCATATGTGCCTTCATTTCACAAGGTGCTGCACTTTCAATGGCACAAGAAATGGGCAATCCGAGAAGGAAACTGGAAATTACTGGGTCAGGATGGTCGTGACAAGGTGAGCCTGCACAATCTTGCAGACAACAAACCTGAAGCCAAGGATTACACCGCCCAAAAGCCGGAGTTGGTCGCACACCTCAAGAAACTACACATCAAATGGGCAAAGGATGTGTTCACCAAGTAGACGATACCAGTCGTGATGCCTTTGAAACATTCCATTATTTTTTGTTTTCTTTCATTCCTCTCCTTTGGGGCTGAAAAAAAGAAGTCCGAAGCCGGGCCACTGCTGACGCTGGATCGTATCTATGTGAAGAATGAATTTAGTTCCAAAGGATACTCTCTTAAGTGGCTTGAGCCGGGTCAGGGTTATGTCCGGCAAGAAAAATCCAAGGAGACCAAGGACGCTCAGGATATTGTCCAGTACGACCCGGCCACTGGGAAAAAGAAAATTCTGGCAGCTGCCAAATCATTGATCCCCAAAGGGGCAAAGAAGCCCATTAAAATAAGCGGTTACATTTTCACCAAGGATTTGACCAAGATGTTGATCTATACGAACACCAAACGCGTTTGGCGACGCAACACACGGGGAGATTATTGGGTGTTGGATCGCGCCAGCGGCAAACTTCAAAAGCTTGGCGGCGCGACCAAGGCGTCCACTCTGATGTTTGCCAAATTTTCGCCTGCGGACAGCAATCAAGTCGCCTATGTGCGTGAGAAGAATGTGTATGTGGAGGATTTGAAAACCGGTAAAATCCGAAGCCTGACTAAGAGATTCAATGATACGGTGATCAACGGCACCTTCGACTGGGTGTACGAGGAGGAGCTGGGCTTGCGCGATGGCTATCGCTGGAGCCCCGATGGCAAATCGATCGCCTACTGGCAACTGGATGAGGAGGGCGTGCCCAAAATGCACATGCTTAACAATGTCTCGGGCTACTACCCCACCCTTACTACCTTCCGTTATCCCAAAACCGGAGAGACCAACGCTAAAGGTCGCGTGGGAGTGGTCAATCTGGACACGAGCAAGACCACCTGGATGAAAGTGCCAGGAGATGTGCGCAACCACTACATCGCCCGTATGGATTGGGCAAAGAATTCGGATGAATTGATGTTGCAACAGTTAAACCGTTTGCAGAATACCAAACGTATTATGATGGCCAATGCTCATAGTGGCAAAGTGCAGACGATTTTTACTGATCGTAACGAAGCGTGGGTGGAAATGAGATTTGGATTTACTAAATGGATCGATGATGGGAAGCGATTTACGTTCGTCAGTGAGCGCGATGGGTGGCGCCACGTTTACCTGATTTCGCGCGATGGAAAAACAGTGCATCAAGTTACTTCGGGTCAGCTTGATGTGACACGGGTGTTGGCTTTGGACGAGGAAAATCGTTGGCTCTATTACGAGGCTTCACCAGAAAACCCAAGTCAACGTTATCTCTACCGGATTGGGCTGGACGGCAAGGGAATGAAAAGACTGTCGCCCAAAGATCAAATAGGCTCTCATAGCTATAATGTTTCTCCGAATGCCCAATGGGCGGTTCACAGTTATTCTAGTTTTGCCGTGCCGCCTTTCTTCAATTTCATCAAGCTGTCGACTCATCAAACAATACGTAAACTGGAAAACAACGAGGCACTGCGGAAGAAGCTCGGCAAACTCAAACAGCCTTCAACCAAATTTTTCCAAGTGAAAATTGCTGATGGCGTGAAGGCAGACGCCTGGGCGGTGCTGCCGCCAAACTTGAACCCAAAGAAAAAATATCCGCTGCTCGTTTACGTGTATGGCGAGCCAGCCGGGCAAACGGTGGTGAATCGCTGGCGCGGTTCGGGTGGAATGTGGCACTGGATGTTGGCGCAGCAGGATTACATCGTGATGAGCTTTGACAATCGCGGTACCCCAGCCCCAAGAGGCAATGCATGGCGAAAGAGCGTCTATCGGCAGGTGGGCATTCTGGCAGCCAAGGATCAGGCGGCGGCTGTGCAGCAGGTGTTGAAGAATCGGCCCTACATTGATGCGAATCGGGTGGGAGTGTGGGGCTGGAGCGGAGGCGGGTCAATGACGCTCAATGCGATGTTCAAATTTCCCGATTTATATCATGTCGGTATCTCCATCGCGCCTGTGCCCAATCAGCGCGTTTATGACACCATTTATCAGTAACGCTACATGGGTCTTCCCTAGGATAATGTCGAAGGCTACAAAAACTTTTCGCCCATCACGTATGCGAAAAATCTCAAGGGCAAATTGCTACTGGTTCATGGCACAGTGGATGACAATGTGCACTATCAGGGTATGGCCAAGCTCATCAATGAGCTGGTTGCACATAACAAGAAATTTGTGATGCTGGCTTACCCGAACCGAACCCACTCCATCCGCGAAGGCAAGGGCACCACACTACATCTGCGCACGACGATGACGGATTTCCTGAAAAAAAATCTACCAAGTGGCCCGCGCTAACCTGTAATAGCCTCGACTTTCAACATTCCACGACTAGGATCGACTCACACCTTTGGTTAACCCATGAAATATCGTTTTACTCTAATTCTTGCCTTGGTCTTGGCCGCAGTTTCGTTAACGCAGGCCGAAGATAAACGACCGAACATCCTTTTTGTCTTCAGTGATGATCATGCGCCACATGCAATTGGCGCATACAACGGCTGGCTGAAACCGGTTAACCCCACGCCCGAAATAGACAAGCTGGCGCGGGAGGGGATGTTGTTTGAAAAGAGTTTCTGCTCCAATTCCATCTGCGGGCCGAGCCGAGCTGTAATAATGAGCGGCAAGCACAGTCACAAGAACGGGTTCATGAACAATGGCAACACATTCAACTGGAATCAGCAGATTTTCCCCAAGCTGCTCCAGAAGGTCGGCTATCAAACCGCGATCTACGGTAAGAGCCACCTGAAGGGCAAACCGCAGGGATTTGATAACTGGGCAGTGCTGCCAGGACAGGGGCTCTATTATAATCCTGAAATTATTTTTCCGGATGGGCAGAGACGGATTGATGGACATTGCACCGATATTGTGACGGATCTAGCGGTAGATTGGCTTAAGAAAAGTCGCGACAAAGAAAAGCCCTTTATGCTCATGGTTCAGCACAAAGCACCGCACCGCTGCTGGATGCCTGCACTACGTCACCTGAAGTTGTATAACGATATTGACATACCTGAGCCCAAAACACTCTTCGACAACTACAAGGATAATGCCCCGCCCGCGCGACACCAGGAGATGGAGATCGACCGGCACATGGATCCAAACTATGATCTTTTTGTGGACCTCACTGGTGACTTTGCCGGTGCACCCATCCAAAAACGGCAGGATCGATCGGCTCGCAACAACATGAAACGCATGACCGAGGCTCAGATGAAGGCTTGGCGTGCGCATTATGGGCCACGCGATAAGGCCTTGCACAAAGCCAACCTTAAAGGGAAGGAGTTGGTGCGCTGGAAATTTCAGCGATATGCGAAAAATTATCTCCGCTGTGTGAAAGGTGTCGATGAGAGCCTCGGTCGCTTACGCGCTACTCTCAATGAACTGGACCTCGATGACAACACTGTGGTCATTTACAGCTCTGACCAGGGTTTCTACATCGGCGACCATGGCTGGTACGATAAACGCTGGATGTACGAGGAATCGCTGAAGATGCCCTTCATAGTTAGCTGGCCGGGTGTCACCCAAGCAGGCTCGCGTGACACTCACATGATACAGAATATCGACTACGCCGAGACCTTCCTTGAGATCGCCAATACGAACATTCCGGGTGACATGCAAGGCCGATCAATCGTTCCATTGCTAAAGGGCGAAGATCCCAAGGATTGGCGGACCAGTATTTACTACCACTACTACGAATACCCCAGCTACCACATGGTGCCCCGCCACTATGGTATCCGAACCGAACGCTACAAGCTAATGCACTTTTACCGCTTCGGAAACGAATGGGAACTGTACGACCTAAAAAAGGACCCCGACGAGCTGACCAATCTCTATGGGAAAAAGAACATGATAAAGCTCACCGCCGACTTGAAGAAACAGCTTTACGCCCTCCAAAAACACTACGGCGATAACAGCAAACTCACCGAGATGCCAGAAATCTGGAAAACCCAAATGCGGAAACGAAATTAGTTTCGCGGCTCGGCAAACCCTTATTTCTGACTGCACAATTTCAGCATGGCCTCACCGAAGGCAGTTCCGGCCTGTGCGAAAAACCAGGGGCTTCCGTAGTAGTGATAAGGTCGGTCATTGCCAAACTGGCGCCATTTTTCAACGTCCTTACTCCAGCCACCTGGTCCCGTGTAAATGGCATGGGCTTCCATGTCCCAAAACTTGTCAGTCCGCACACACAAGGTGTTCCCCTCAAACTCGGCCTGCTCGGGGATAGCCGCCTGTGCCTTCTTAATATAGTCCCTCGGTGAATCCGGCTTATCAGGCTTCATTCCATCATTTCCCATCTGCCCGATAACGAACTTCATGTTCGGGGCCTTGAATTCCTTACGTACGTCGCGGATAAAATTGGCCATGTTCTTTTCGTAGGTCAGCCATCGATCCTGGTATTGGTCATTCCAACCCTGGAACCAAACAAATCCCATAATCTCGAATCCTTGATCCTGGTAGTCGGGAAACCGCTTACCTAGTTCGGTCAGGCAACCGTGTACCTCGCCCACCATGTTGCGATAGTCCTTGCCAAACTGTTCCTTGTATTGTGCCGTGCTCACAATTTCTCGCGCCTTAAAAGTCCGTAGGCGTTTTTTCTTTTTGGCGGTTTTATTTTCTTCGGTTACTCGTTTGTTGTAGGCCTCTATTTTTGCAGGTTCTGCCTTATTCCAAGCCTTGTTCACAGCATTCTGTGCAGCCGTTTGTTTGGCGTATTCCTTGTCACTGAGCATGGATGACGGCGGGAGGAAACCGCGAGCCAAGGCTCTTCCACCCCAAGAAGCCTTAATTAGCAAAACCTGCTCGTTATAATAATTTCCCACGACATGACCGAAGTTGTATTCCGGGCCAAAACCTTCTCGAGGCGACCCGTAGCCAATGGTCAAGTTGCCATATTTGCCGAGATAGTTGATCCAGACATCCTCCCGCGTACTCCAAAGATAGGTCGGAGCTTTTCGCTTATCGTTCGGGTCCGTGGTCTCGATCACTTTCTTTGTAAACGCCTCGTAGTCCCCGTCCTTGATGAAGTGCGTATAACGCTCCCGATATTTTTTTTGAGATACCTGCCATGCCAGTGGCTCTGGAAAGCCTTTGCCTTCCATGTTGGACTGACCCGCCAAGATGAAGACTTTTACTGGCTTCTTGTCGGCGGACTGAAGGAAGGGAACAAAAAACAACACAAGTACTATTCCAAAGACATTTTTCATTTTAATTATGAGATGATGTTTTTTATTACGTGGCCATGGACATTAGTCAGGCGCCGCTGTATTCCGTTGTGGTAAAACGTTAGGCGTTCGTGATCCATGCCGAGAAGATGGAGGACGGTAGCGTGGAAGTCGTACCAGTGCACCGGCTTACTGGCCGTTTTCCACCCAATCTCATCAGTACTGCCATAGGCGGTTCCACCCTTCGCGCCTCCACCAGCCATCCAGAGGCTGAAGCCGTACATGTTGTGGTCGCGGCCGGTGCCGAGTTTGTTGCTGCCAGTCTGGGTAAAAGGGGTGCGGCCGAATTCACTAGTGAACAGGACTAAAGTGTCCTCAAGCATGCCCCGGGCCTTGAGATCCTTGATGAGTGCGGCGATGGGCTG
>CAYUXV010000394.1:0-6185 GCA_964448875.1 uncultured Verrucomicrobiota bacterium | reverse complement strand
ATCGTAGATGGTATTTGTATTCCTGAAGATCTCGTCAAAATCCTACCCCAGTTTTTCGATTGATTCCTGTGCTTCCTTTAGGATCGTATATTTATCTCCATCCAAATAAGGCAAGTACATGCAGACCCGTTCCGAACCCCAATTCCCGATGGTGAAGGCATGATGAATCGCCTCGTAAAACTCAGGCCTGCAGTCCGGGTAAATTGCGTGGTCTCCGCTGTGCACCCCCAGGCAAAGACTGACTTCCGTCTCGGTTTCGTTGGCAATCGACAAGGTATAACCGTATGCAATGGAACTGAATATTGCGTTGCGGTTGGGCACAACCGTTTGCTTCATATTTTCCTGCTCGTAGTGTCCTTCGGGAATATTCCACCCTTCTGTTGTAAGGGCTGAATTGAACAAATTGCCTAGGACAGATATATCCACAACCTTGTGGGGCACATGGATGCCTTTTGATTCCAGATACTCCAAATTGTCACTTAAACGGGAAAGTTCCAGTTTATGCTTCTGCCCGTAATCAAAGGAAATCCCGTAAACCTCACATCCTTCGGCCAATAGATGAACCAACAGGCTTGTAGAGTCCATCCCTCCACTCAAGCTGACAACAGCCTTGGTTTTCACTTCCGCGCCTTCCATCTCCATACCTATCAGCTATCGGATTCTTCACTGTCAGGATAACAGGCCTCCGCTGTCACACGGATTCCGCCGCGACTGGCAAATTTTCCACGCACTAACATTTTCTTTGGAGAGCAGGCTTTGACTAGGTCATCGAGAATCCAGTTCACCACAGTTTCATTGAAACATGACTCACTACGATACGCGTTCAGGTAAAATTTAAGGGACTTGGTTTCTATGCACGTTTCATCGGGCATGTACCGGATGGTGATGCGCCCAAAATCCGGTTGGCCGGTCACCGGACACAACGAGGTAAACTCATTGGTCGACAGATCAATCCAATAATTCCGTCCGGGGCTCGGGTTTGGAAAAGATTCTATCTTTGCTTCAGCTCGCGAACCAGGTATTGCATTGGTCGAGCTTCCAAGCAGTTCAAATTCATCATTTTTGTCCATAAATACTGTCTGGCTGATTCAAGTCACTTAACGCTAAAAAATCCTATACCCGGCGCGATCACCAACTCCGCTGCTTGCTTCCCTAAACACAGATCTTTTCATGACTGTCAGCAACAGGAACTTGTTTGTGTTACTTTTTGTGCCATTTTCAGTTCAAGAAACAGCATAAGCAATCATGAACAAGAAAGGCAGCTTTATTGGCAGCATTGATAGTCGCAAGCGTAATATCCGCCCACTTTTTGTAAGACGAATATTTTTATGAGAACCTTGCGTTTAAGACTTTCAGCACCAATTGATATCCGCACGCCAAGCATCCTGTATTTCAACGCATAAGCATGAATGAGAAGAGCTCAGTACTCCCGGATAAAACGGCAGATACGTACCGGATTCTGCATACTGCCGATTGGCATCTCGGGAAGCTGCTCAATGAGAAATCCCGTGAAGAGGAACATGATCTTTTTCTTCAATGGCTGTTGGAGAAAATAGTGGAACATGGGATTGATGCGGTCATCTTGGCCGGTGACGTCTTTGACTCTGCCAACCCCCCTCAGTCAGCACTGACTCGTTACTTTAATTTTGTGTCCGAGCTTTATCGTCGTGGTGACTGCGCATTGGCTGTAATTGCCGGGAATCATGACTCAGCCGCACAACTAGAAGCTCCCAAGCAGGTTCTTCAAGCGCTAAATACGCATGTGCGAGGATATCTTGCAGAGAAACCAGAGGATCGAATCCTTTATTTGCCCAGCGAGAAGGATCCCAAAGTTGCCATTGCCATGATGCCCTTTCTCAGGGACAGAGACCTTAGAGTCGGCAAAGCGGGTGAAAGTTCCGAGGAGATCAAGGACAAGCTTGTTGAAGGCATTCGTAAACGCTATCAGGAATCCGGGGATACAATTAAAAAGGCAAAATCAAATTGCCCGAGCATTGCGACAGGACACTTGACCGTTGTTAATCTGAAAAAATCTGACAGTGAACGTGAAATCCACATTGGCGGCTTGGAAGCCGTTGGTCCTGACAGTTTTCCAGAAGTTTTTTCTTATGTTGCCCTTGGCCACCTTCATCGTCCCCAAACATCAGGCAATAACGATCGACTCCGATATTCAGGTTCCCCAATTCCACTCAGCTTCAGTGAAGCAAGCGACCAAAAGGAAGTTCGAATCCTTGATGTAACAAAGGGTGAGATTACAAACTATGGACTCCCTATCCCCTTGTTCCGGCGCCTCGTTCAACTCACAACAACAAAATCCGACATAGAAGATACAATCGGGAAATTTAACCCGGATACCTCCGATTTAACAACCTGGGTAGAAGTAATCGTCGAGGACGGAACCTCAACTGAAGACCTGAATGAACGTGTTCGCTTGGCTTCGGAAGGCTGCAACTTTGAAGTGCTTAAGATTCTTCGCAACCAAACGGTATTGGGAGGCGGCATGAGGACTGCCGAAGATTTCGACGATGATGAAGCTTTTGCTGCTCTACTCGACAATCCCTCTGCTGTTTTCGAACACCTGCTTAAACATCAGGAAGTTGAGGGGCGAGAAGCCAAGAAACTTAAGACAGTATTTCAGATCCTCATCGAAACAGAATCACAGGATAACTCCGGATCGCTTCCAGAGGATTTCGAATGAGAATCATTAGCATTCGCCTGGAGAATTTGAATTCGATGAGAGGCAAACACTTTGTTTCTCTGGACGAGGAACCGCTCGCGAGTGCCGGGCTATTTGCCATCACCGGTCCAACAGGCGCCGGGAAATCGACTTTGCTCGACGCATTGACACTCTCACTCTATGGGAAAGCCGCCCGTTATGGCAACGAAGCCAACCCGGAGCACGTAATGAGTCGTGGCTGTGGCGAATGTTCTGCGGAAGTGGTCTTTGAAGTCTCCTCTGGAATTTACCGTGCTGTTTGGCAACGCCATAGAGCACGCCGCAAGCCCGAAGGATCATTACAGCCTCCAATGCGGTACATTTACACTGAAACCGGCGAACCTCTGGCTCAACAAATTCGTGAAGCGGAAGACAAGATCGAGGAACTTTTGGGGCTGGATTATGATCGTTTCCTGCGAAGCGTACTACTTGCCCAAGGTGAGTTTGCCCGGTTTTTGAAGGCAGATGCAAATGAACGCGCTGAATTACTGGAAAGCCTGACTGGTACGGAAATTTACTCCCGCCTAAGCAAACTCGCCTTTGAGGAAGCTCGACAACGTGAGAATGATTTAAAAGCCAAGGAAACAGGCTTGGAACAAATCACAATTCTGGACGGTGAAAAACGCGTTGAATTGGAAAAATCGGCCAAGGCTGCCGAAGCCGAATTGAAGGTGCTAGATAAAAAGATCCAGCAAGGATCCTCCATGCTGATAAAAATCAAGGATCTGGAAGAGTCAAGAGAACAGGAAAAAAAACAATCCGATGAACTATTATTGGTTAAAGAGAAAAAGAAAAAAATTGCTGCAGATATCGAAAAACTACGACTGCACAAATTAACAATACCTTTCGCAAAAGATCTCGGCCACTTGGAAACAAAAGAAGCATCCGTAAAAAAGGCCGAAGAAAATCGAGAAGTGGCACAGGAAAAGAATTATACGGCGACAAAAGAACTCATTAATGCCAATCAGATTATCCGCGCTTCATTGGAATTTTCTCTGAAGACTGAACGAAAACGCTCAAAGACGGCTGACAAGAATATCAGCAAGGCAAAAAAGGAAGTAGCAGCAGCACAACAATGGCTAAAAAAACATGACACGGATGCAGTCCTGGAAAACCAAATAATAAAACTAAGCCGTAAGATTGGAGAGCTGAAAAATGCTCGCTCGACCCTCACAAAAGACTGGTCCAGATGGAAGAGCCATGGAGCTGCCATCACAGCCAAGGCGGCGAAGGAACTACCGCTGAACTTGGATAACATTTCAGAAAAAGAGTTAAAGGTTGTGTTAGACGTATTTCTTGAAAAAACCGCCAAATGTTTGGAGACAGCCGATGCAGAAAAGAAGGATGGGAAAAAGAAGCTTAAATTGAGCAAAGACAGGCTCGAAAGAGCCAAGCTTGACGTAGAGTTAAAAGGACATCGTCACGAATTGGAGGACGGAAAACCTTGCCCGCTGTGTGGCGCACTGGAACACCCGTTTGCCAAGGGTGCTAAACCGAGTTTTGAAGTTAAAGCACTAAACAAGGAATTTGATGCGTTAGAAATTGCCCTCGATGAACTCACCAAAAACCATGCCCACTTGGCAAGATCGATCAAGGAACTTGAGGAAAACCGGATACAGTTAATTGAAGTACTGAACGAAACACACGAAACAAATAAGACCCTTGGCTAACTACTAAAGCCATTTGGAGTCAAAGTGCCTAAACCAGATGAGGAAGATGCCCTCGAGGCAGCGTTACAGAAACGGAGTGATGATTTCCGCCAACACACAAATGCTGAGAAGGAAGCCGCCAATTTAATGAAAAACGCTCAAATAGAGCAAAAGGCCGCCTCAAAGGAAATTGGCCAGTTTGATAATATGCTCAAAGAACTTGAGCCTATACCGGACGATGCGGACACGGAGCCCATCGCCGAGGATGATCTGCCCACAGTTGCCTTGGCGGAGAAAGAATATCTAAACAAGAAGAAGTCGGCGGAAGAGACCACCACTCGACTCGACGTTCAAAAAGAAACTGAAAAGTCAGCGAAAGAAAACTTAGCAGAAGTTAAAAGGGATGTTACTGCCAAGGTTTCGCAATCCGAATTCAAAACCCTCGCAGCACTTCGCAAAGCCCGACTCCCGGAGGAAATAGCTGTGGAAATTGAACGAGAGGAAGCCGCTTTGGAGAAAAGGAGAATCCAGTCTGAGACATTGCTGGATCAGGCACAGAAAAAAACCAAGGAACTGATCAAAGAAAAAGTTCTCGAAGGAAAATCAGCTGAAGATTTCAAAACACAACAGGAAGAACTCCAGGCAAAAAACAAGAAGTTGATTGCGGACAAGGCAACTCATCAAAACCAGCTCGACACAGATGACAAAAACCTAAAGAGGCGGGAGAAAACAGAAAAAGAACTGTCTAAAGAACGAGACAACCTCAAGGTATGGAAACGCTTGAGGGAACTTATCGGCTCTGCTGACGGGCGTACATTTCGCAGGTATGCCCAGTCAATCTCACTTGATATCCTCACACGACATGCAAATCGGCATCTGAACAAGCTCAGCGATCGATATCGCATCTGTAGAAATGAAGATGCTAAAGAACAGTTAACACTCGAGGTCGAGGATCTCTATCAGGCCGGCGTCCGGCGCCCGATGCAGAGCCTGTCTGGTGGGGAAAGCTTTCTTGCCAGCCTGGCCCTGGCTCTCGGCCTCTCCAATCTCGCTGGCCGAACCATACAGATCGATTCACTTTTCATTGACGAAGGCTTCGGCAGTCTGGATTCAGATACACTGGATACCGCGATCAGTGCGCTCGAAAGCCTTGGGCAGGAACAAAAAACGGTGGGAGTCATTTCTCATGTGGACCTTCTTAAAGAACGTATCAGTACTCAAATCGCCGTGGAAAAAATGACCGGAGGATGGAGCAAGATACAAATCATCCCACAAGCAACAACCAATCATTGATGATCCGTAGACCCTTTGGTTACTGACTTTCCCTTTGCTCAGCCAGTCGTGCCGCTTCTTTTGCAACCTCATCGGCTATTCGCGAATCCGCGGAATCCGTGTAGGGCCAATTGTTGATCACAATTTTCTTTTTCCAGTCCGGCAACTGCTGAACAACTTCATTCCACGCCTTCTCGTAAAGACGTGACATTTTCTGTTCATGTAGCGTTTTCATGACCAAAAGTGGAGAGAGACAATCTCTCGTGGTATAATGTATCCATTCTTGGAGAGAAATCAACCGAGTGACCCCAAAATAAATACAAAATCAAAAAACAACTGGAAAAGTGGCCTAATCAACCTTGTTAAAAGTTACCTGTTTGTCTTTTGGCAATTCCTCAAGCCTCCCATTTCGCTCTTGTCCAAACCCGGTCAAAGCCCTATTGGATTCAACTTTGAAGTAGAGTTTTTCTCCTTTAGGCCCCGCCATGACGACTTCCCCATGAGAAGTCGACCATATTCCATCAGCCTTTCTTTTGTCGTTCTTGAAT
>CAYUXV010000393.1:0-3513 GCA_964448875.1 uncultured Verrucomicrobiota bacterium | reverse complement strand
TTGAGTCTAGGCATGTGGAATAGCCAAACCGTCCTGCTTGCTCTCATACGCAAGGGTCTTAGTCGAGAGGATGCGTATGCTCTGGTTCAGGATGCCGCAATGAAAACTTGGGAAGTGAAACACGCAGGACGTGATGATGCTGATTTTCTGGAACAACTCCTTGCCGACCAAAATGTGGCAAAGCATTTCAAAAAAGGGGAACTGGAGAAGCTCTGTTCACTTGAATTTCATCAAAAAAATGTTAACTCACGTTTCAAGCAGGTCGGATTGTAAACCTTTTCAATGTTAGTTTAACAATCTTCAAACCATTCCATAAAGCTTAGTTGCTGCGTTTTAATAGATATTCAGCCATTGCTTCAAGTGTAGTGGATTTGGTTTTAAAAATCTTCAAGGCTGAAAAAGCTTTGTTGGTGAGCTGGTTAGCAATTTTTTTTGATTTCTCCAGGCCAACAATGGCGGGATATGTGGCTTTTGCTGCAGCTTCATCCTTGCCGGCGGTTTTGCCAAGCTTCTCAGTAGTTTGAGTCACATCAAGCATGTCGTCAATGACCTGAAAGGCGAGGCCAATATTGTAGCCAAAATCTGTCAATGCTTTGAGTTGTCTGGCTGTACAGTTGGCGCTCATGCCGCCAAGGCGGACAGAGCAGGCGAGTAGGGCGCTGGTTTTTCGCTCGTGAATATAACGCAACTGAGCGACGGATAAATTTTTACCCTCACCCTCAAGGTCTGCAACTTGTCCGGCAATGAGTTTTTGGGAGCCCGCTGTGTCAGTAATTTCGCGAATAAGTGTGGTGTGTGGGTAACGGGACCAACCTTTGGCTTGAGCTGCTATTTCAAAAGACTGAGTAAGTAACGCGTCACCAGCAAGTATAGCAATACCTTCCCCGTACACATTGTGACTGGTAGGACGACCCCGTCGGAAGTCGTCGTTGTCCATTGCGGGCAGATCATCATGGATAAGTGAATAAGTATGTATACATTCTACAACACAAGCCAGAGGCATGGCATCGGCCGAATGCCCGCCACAGGCTTCTGCGGCAGCAAGGGTAAGTATGGGTCTAATTCGCTTGCCTCCAGCAAAGACGCTGTAGCGCATGGCTTGATGGATGGTCGTGGGCCGTTTGCGAGCAGTTGGCAGAAAACGCCCAAGGGCGCGATTCACGGCTCCAGCTTGCTTTTTCATGTATGTTGGCAGGGAAAATGGGCGCAAGGTATTTGGCACACGGGATTTGTACGGGGGAGACGGAGAAGGGGCAAGTTTGTACTTTTTTGTTGCGCTTGTCACTACGCTCGGTATGTTCTCCGGTTCCCGTTGGCGGGATATTTTCATGAATGCAGAACTTTGTAGTAAGGCACTTGAAAAAGTGGGCAACCCGAATGTGCTCGTAAACATCATCTCACGTCGTGTGCGCCAGTTGAACAGCGGTTCTGATCGGCCGTTAGTGGCTGATTATGTGACTATGGGTGTCGCAGATATTGCTTTGACCGAGTTGATTGAAGACAAGATGGGCTATGAGCTTCTTGTGCCAATCGAAGAGCCGGCCAAGCCCAAAAAGAAGAAAAGAAAGAGTAGCTAAAGCTACTCGGCATTGAGTTTGTGCAGCCAGGAGGGTAAAAGACCTCCTGGTTTTTTTGTGTATTAGGAAATGAGTACCATCGTCACTAATTCCAAAGCGCGTCGAGATTACCGCATATTGGATACTTATGAGGCGGGTATTGCCTTACGTGGTACGGAGGTCAAAAGCTTGCGTGCGGGGAAAGGTCAGATACGAGATGCCTTTGCCAAGGTAGATGCGCGTGGGGAGGCTTGGCTGGTTAATGCTCACATAGACGAATATCTGCAAGGTAATATCCATAATCATGACCCCAAGGCACCTCGTAAGCTTCTATTGCACAAAAAAGAAATAGACAAGTTGAGGGAGTTGACGCAGGCAAAAGGGCATGCCGTTGTTCCTCTCAAATTGTATTGGAAAAAGGGGAAAGTTAAGGTTCAGCTTGGCGTCGGCCAAGGCAAAAGCCGTGTAGACAAACGCGAGGAATTGCGCAAGCGTGAAACTGATATCCAGATGCGCAACGCCACCATGCGCAACATAAAAGAGCGGTAAAAAACTGCCTGAAGGTTGTCGGCAGTGGGAATCTATTTATGGGGCTGCCTTTACTTGGCTGCCGTCTTTACCTCGGGCTTCCAGCGCCGCTTGGGAGCTTTGGTGACGAGACCTTTCTTGATGGCACTTGCTGCCACACGAACGTACTTCACTGTGCCGTTCTCATCGATAATCTTCACGCGCTGCAGATTTGGGTAAAACTTTCGTTTAACAACGGACTTTACATGGCGACCAATGCCACCTTCTTTCTTTGCCTTACCGCTCCGGGTTATGCTGCTGCCGGTCATTGGCTTCTTCCCGGTGATTTTACAAATACGTGACATGACGTTTTCCTAATTAGAGCGGCAGAACATATCAGGCAGTGGAGTTCTGGCAAGTTCAAAAATGAGATTCGCTCTTTAGGCCGACAATCACTGGTTTAATGGTAAAAACCGGAAAAATCATGATCAGGTGGCTCAAGCCCCCTTTCAATGAGGCTGCTGGCGATTATCCGTCAGACATCTACGAAATCCTCACTGAAAGGTTTTGGTCGACCACAATGGGGGCAAGGATTTGCTCTCCTTGAAATCTTACGTTTGCAGTCCGGGCATTTGCTTAATTTAGATTCGACAACTCCACCGCCGCTGGATTTGGGCCAAAAGGCAACAAAAACCACCAGCACCAAAAGAATGATCACGATTAAATTGATAGACATGCCGAGCACAGAAAGAAGACTGAGCCCTAAATCACACAGCGTAAAGCGGAACAGTAGCCGATGCAACAAATGGCCCAATACCTTGGGCAAGTGGTTGCAAAGGAACAACAGATGCAACAAGCGACTCAAGCCCCCGTGGAAGGGGAGGCTGTGCCAGTGGAAGGAGGTTACGAGTGATTAGTCTACCGGCCACCAGTGCGCGCATTCATTGCACTGCCAAAGGTCCACGTTTTCGTAGACGATGGGAAAATGAGGTCCGTCCTTTCCGCACTCTGGACAAAGAACAGCCGCACCAGACCGTGCAGGAAATCCGGAGCCAATGTGCTCATCACCATCCCCACCATGATCTATCGTGTGAGGCACAATTTCTTGATCAGGCTGACCCACGTTGGAACTTCCACAGTTTTGGGCGATTAAGACAATCCCTGCAAAAATTACAACAAAGCCGATCATTGGCACCCAGAATTTCCAGAAGAATCTTATCTGCCAGTTGCAACCACAAGCAGGACAGGAGAGTGAGTACTTGCTCACCGACTGATGGCAAGAAGGGCACTCTTTCAACTCGGAGCTATCAGCCATTGGAGATAAGCATGAACCCTAAAACACCCAACGTAAAGAGTTCACCAAGACCACTTGCGGTCCCAAGTGAATACGCTAGTTTTAAAGGAGGGCAAATTTGAGGAGGCTCACCCGTTTCATTAGCACATGGATTTT
>CAYUXV010000392.1:0-5850 GCA_964448875.1 uncultured Verrucomicrobiota bacterium | reverse complement strand
GGGTCGGGTTTCACAATCGCGTGTGCCCAACCCAAAGGCGACCTTCTCAGGCGTAAGGTTTTGCAACGGCCCAAAGTCCTCGGCAAATTCGGCGATCAAGGCAGCGCCAGTCGGGGTAATGAGTTCATTGGGTTCCTCACACTGGGTAATGGCTACACCGCGTTCAGCAAGAATATTTAAAGTCGCCGGGGCCGGAATGGGAAAGCGGCCATGGGCGCACATGATGAAGCCTGTGCCCTCAATCACCGGTCCACTGCGCACGCGCGGTTTACCCAAAAGCTCCAGCGCAATACAGCCGCCCACGATATCGACAATGGAATCCACCGCACCCACCTCATGAAAGTGCACCTCATAAGGCGGCATGCCATGGATCTTGCCCTCGGCATTGGCCACGCGCTGAAACACAGCCACTGATTTTTTCTTTACCCAATCGCTCAGGGCGCTGGCGTGGATCATCTCTGAAATCTGCGCAAAGTTGCGGCTATGCCCATGGTCGGCATCGCCGCCACCGTGACTGTGCTCATGGGAATGCTCGTGCGAGTGGCTGTGTTCGTGGGAATGATCATGTGAGTGACTGTGGCTTTGGTCGCCTTGGCCATCGTCCGCCAGATGCACATCAAACTTTACTCCATCAATGGCACACTTCTGCCTGCGATTGGCGCTGAGTGTATAGCCCTCCAGCTTTAGCTTTTTCAGCTCCGACTCCAGTGAATCAAAGTCCACCCCAAGGTCGATCATTGCCCCCAGAAACATGTCGCCACTGATTCCGCTGAAGATGTCGAGATAAAGGGTCTTCACGTGGCGCAGGATAATCACATGTGCCCCTCACTTGACGAGCCGAATATTTTACAGGCACTATCCATTCTATGACGCGTCACAGCTGTTTTTTTGCCGCTGCGGGACTGTTGGCCTTTGCAACTCAGGCTGCCCGACCACCCATGATGACCGTAACCGCACTTGCCAAGGCCGGTCCCAGTGTGGAGGCGGTTTATATGCTCAATGGTGACGTGATCAGCGGCCGGTTTGTAAAATTTGATCCTGAGGGAGTCCTGGTTTGGGAAGCAGCCAACATCAAGCCCGCACTGCAGATCAACCCGGCTGGAATTGATCGCGTTACCTTCAAGGGACAGGCTCCAGCCAAGGCATCGCAAACGCGCATCCTGCTCCATAGCGGCAACGAGTTAACCGGCCAACTTGAATTTGCCGATACGGACAAGGTGGTGATCAACAGCTGGTATGCCGGCCGGCTTGAATTTAAACGCGGCGCCATAAAGGCGATGATTCCCAGCAAAGACAGCAGTAGCCGTGTTACTTTCAAGGGGCCAAGTGCCAAGGATGACTGGGTATTCGGCACTGCCAAGAATGCAGGCGGGAAAAGAGGCTTTCTAATTCCTCAAGGTCCCAGACCCATCCCGGGTAATTTGGCCAAGAAAAATGCGCCCAGCGGCAAATTCCAGTTCAAGGCCAACTCTTTTGAGAGTACCGGTTCGGGCGCTATGGTGGGCCGTAAAGTTGAGTTCCCGGACAAGTCGATTACTGAATTTGACCTGGATTGGGCAACACCAACGGGGCGCACCTCAGCCTACTTCAGCGTGAACGTCAATTTTTTCTCAGACAATCTGAAATCCCAAAGCAACGGAAACTCATATTCACTTAAGCTAAGCCAAACCAGCGCTAATCTCTCCCGGCACGAGGTGCAGGATGGAGAACCTGTTTCGGATCGATTGGGATCAAACGCACGGGTCAACCTCACCGGCATCGGATCCCGTGCGCGCTTTTCCTTCCGTGTGGACCGAAAAAAACGAACCTTTATGCTGCTTATCAACGGCCAAAAAATTGCGAATTGGAAGGATAAGGAAAGATTTGCAGGGAAAGGATCCGGCCTGGTCTTTACCACCCGCTCCACCTACCCGGTTAAGATCAGCAACATCAGCATTCGGGAATGGGACGGAAGCTTGCCAACCAGTTTCAAGGATGCACTGGGATCTTCCAAGGAGGATTTTTTGCGCTTAGCCAATGATGACACCATGTCCGGCAGCATCGTTGGAATCCAAAAAAACGCCATCAAGATAAAAACCAGCTTCGCGGAGGTGAATATCCCGCTTGATCGCGTTGGATTGATTCAATTTGCCAACAGGGATGATACGACAAAGGAAAAGCTTCCAAAAGGAATGGTGAGCGCGAAGCTTAAGGGGTACGGTTCATTGACTTTTGAATTGAAAAGCTGGCAGGACGGCAAACTGACGGTGGAAAGCCCTGACTTCGGCACCGCAACCCTTGATGGCAGCATTATTGAATCTATCACCTTCAACCCAAGCAAGAAACGCGCCTTGGGTAGCAATGGCACGCTCTCAAAAAAGGAGTTGAAAAAGAGACTTCGCGAAAAGGAAAATGGCAACATCGACCCGGTGCCACCACGCGTGCCCAAAAAAAACAAGTAAAGAGCTGGACCGACTCCGGCTAGTTAACCGGGACAAGCTTTATGGTTAGCTCGCGTGGGTGCTTCCCTTCCCGATCAGTAGCCTGTAGCCGAATGGTTTGACCAGGCTTTCGGCTGCGAATCAGCTGCAACAAATCATCCGTACGCTCAATTGGTTTTCCTTCGGCAGCCACCACGACATCCCACTCCTTCAATCCCGCCTTGGCGGCCACTCCATTGCCGCGGAGTTGACGCACCACCAAGCCTCGAAAGTCCTTGGGCAACTTGCTGATAAAACTCGGTTCCTGACCCCAGAGTTCCTCCACCCCAGCCTGCATGGTGGCGCTTTGTACAGTTTGCTTTTTTTTCAGCAGCCCTTTCAAAGAGGCCAAAGGACTGGCATAGGCAATCCCCTGGTGCGCTCCCTTGATGGTCATGGCCGCACTCTGCACGCCGATCAATTCCGCTTTCGAATTCACCCATGGCCCGCCGGATGTTCCGATGGGCGAAATGGCAGAGATGTGGACGATTTCCCGAAATGCGCCATCGTAGAATTCAAATGTTGGTCGGTCACGCGCCACCGATCCGCGTATCATGACATGATGCCGAAACACCGGCGCACCAAATAGATAAACGGGCTGCCCAGGCTTGGGTTGATTTTTGGCCAACGTAAGATGTGTGTAGGCTTCCTTGCGTGAGGGCAACTTAAGCAACAAAAGATCATGACCTCGATCCCGAGCCACAATCTTGAGAGGTTTGCGCCCCAAAATTGTTGACTGAGCTTCAACCTTTGCGCTCTCACTGGGAGTCATGTGGTTGGCAATCAACACATGACCTTTGGCATCTACTACACTTCCTGCACCCGCTAATCTCCCATTCACTAGGATCTCCACGGACGCGTCCTTGAGCTTGGCATAAATATCAGACTGCGATCGCGGCGCCGCACAACCGACAACTGCGCCAAGCCATATGCTTGTAATAACTGAATAGCTGAAAAATGTTCTCATTATGAATTTGCTAGCACATTGATCTGGCTGGCAGCGTAGGCAGCGCCAAAGCCATTGTCGATATTCACCACGGTAACACCACTGCCGCAGCTGTTTAACATGCCCAGTAAAGCTGCCACGCCTTCAAAGCTCGCGCCATAACCGATACTGGTGGGGACGGCGATAACCGGCTTGTCAACCAGGCCCGCTACTACGCTGGGAAGCGCGCCCTCCATGCCGGCGATGACAATAATTACATTGGCCTCACGGAAATCCTCCACCCGTGCGAGCAACCGATGCAAACCGGCTACACCCACATCGTAAAGCCGCTGGACTTTGTTTCCCATCGCCTCAGCCGTTATGGCTGCTTCCTCGGCAACCGGCTGATCGCTGGTGCCGGCAGAAAGGATGGCGATGGTGCCTCCCTTGGGTTTTTTCTTTTTCTTTTCAATGACCACACACCGAGCAGTCTGATGATGGATGGCTTTCTTGAATTTTTTCTTCAGGGCCTTGGCGTGATCGGCAGTGATACGCGTAATGAGCACCTGATCGCTTTGCTGGAGAATTTCACCGGCAATTTTGACGACCTGCACAGGTGTTTTGCCCGCACCAAATATCACCTCAGGAAAACCCTGTCTTAAGGCACGATGCTGATCCACCTGTGCAAATCCAAGGTCGGCAACCGGCTCTTTTCCAATCGCAGCTAGGACTTTCGATTGGCTGATTTTGCCGGCACGAAATTGCTCAAGCAGCTTTGCGGCTTCTTGGGGAGTCACGATGAGCAGTATGGATGCCTACCGGATTTTCTCCAGCAGAAACGCCAGCAACTCACTGATGGGCATGCGTGTTTGCTCCATGGTGTCGCGATCCCGTAAGGTCACAGTGTCCTTGTCGGACGAATCATTTTCACCCAGCGTATCAAAGTCAATAGTCACACCATAGGGCGTACCGGCCTCATCCTGCCGCCGGTAACGACGGCCAATCGCGCCACCTTCGTCATAGAAGACCGCCATGTGCGGCCGCAGCAGGTTACACACCTCGCGCGCCTTGGCCACAAGTTCGGGTTTGTTCTTAAGCAATGGGAAAACCCCCACCTTGTAGGGTGCAATACGCGGATGAAACTTCATCACGATGCGTGTCTCTTCCTTACCCTTTTCATTGGCAACGGTTTCTTCGGTGTAGGCATTGCAGATGAACGCCAGTACCGTGCGGTCCGCGCCGGCAGCCGGCTCGATCACGTGCGGCACAAAGCGCTCCTTGGTCTCATCATCAAAATAGGTGAGGTCCTTGCCACTACCGGGATACTTGGGCTTACCGTCTTCACCTTGCTCCACCACCAACTCATCCCCTTCGCGAACAAGCTTGCCTTCCATGTGCGAGCGCAGATCAAAGTCACCACGGTGTGCGACTCCCTCCAGTTCACCAAACTCGCCCTCCTCACAGAAAGGGAATGCGTACTCCACGTCCGCCGTGCCTACTGAGTAGTGTGAGAGCTCATCCTGTTCGTGGTCACGCAGGATCAACTTGGATGCATCGATGCCCAGGTTTACGTACCATGCAAAACGCCGATCACGCCAATAGGTGTACCATTCACGTGATTCAGATGGATGACAGAAGAACTCCATCTCCATTTGCTCAAACTCGCGGGTGCGGAAGGTGAAATTGCGCGGGGTAATCTCATTGCGAAAACTCTTGCCCTGTTGCGCGATGCCAAAGGGCACTTTCACGCGGTTACTGTCCGCCACGTTCTTGAAATTTACAAACATGCCCTGCGCCGTCTCAGGCCGAAGAAACGCCTTGTTATCCTCATCGCGCATTGCACCAATGTAGGTCTCAAACATCAGGTTGAATTCCCGCGGCTCAGTCAGCGTGCCCAGCTCTTTTGCGTCCGGACCAACCACCTGACTGTGATTTTTAACCGTGGGTAAATCTGCAATCTCGCCCTCCCACTCTAGTTTGCCAGCGTACTTCGCCTTGAGGCCAAAATACTGCAGGGCACGAGTCGTAAGTGTCTCTTGTAAATCATCTACGTCACCCGCGGTGGTGATAAAGACCTTGTTCCCCTCGTGGGCCACCCAACGACCTTTTACATGATCATAACGGTGGCGCTTTTTGGTTTCGCGGCAATCCACCATCTGGTCATGAAACAAATCGTAATGGCCGGAGGTTTTCCATACGCGCGGATGCATGATGATGGAGGATTCAATTCCCACCATCTGGAATTTGCGCGGCGCACCCTCGGGCTGATCCAGTTCATCGTGCGTGGTGATCATGTCTCGCCACCAGGCATTCTTGATATTGCGCTTAAGCTCCACGCCCAGCGGACCGTAATCCCACAGGCCATTTAGGCCGCCGTAGATCTCGGACGATTGAAAAACAAAACCGCGTCGTTTACACAACGACACGATGGCATCCATGAGTGTGGAATCTTTGGCCATGAGGGGG
>CAYUXV010000391.1:0-40472 GCA_964448875.1 uncultured Verrucomicrobiota bacterium | reverse complement strand
CCCGTGGCTCATTGAGATTGGATGAGCAGCCGCCGAGAATGTTAGCATTATCGTGATGGCTTGGAAAAATCTCATGGACAACGCTCTTTTAGCAGCAAACGGACTGATGCAAAAGCCGATTTACTCCACGCGCACCAGTGCATCGAGCCAGTCTTGTAAATGCATGCCCTGTGAATCGACATCTGCTGTTACCAAATACGTCCCCCCTTTAACGTGTGCTCGTACTTGCACCTTCACTGCGCCGTCTGCACGCGAGTCCAGCGTTAGTAACTGCGGCTTCGAGATAACCTTCAGTCCGTTCCATCCACGCGGCGTGATCTTGAACGTGCGCTTCACTGGTGAATGGTTTGACACGCGCACTTCGATCTCGTGTACCTTTTCTGGCTTGGCCACGGAGCCATACGTATAGAATGTTGCCCAGCGTTCGTCGATGCCGTAGTTCGGGTCATCCCATGGAAATAGTTCACGCAAAATCGCCGTACGCTCGGCATAACGCTGTTCAAGGTAAGCCAGCTCAGAATCGGAAAATTTGAACACGAACGGGACATGCTCGTTGATAAGCCAATAATCCTCCTTCATCTCGCGCAGAATTTTGAAGCAGCGCGGGTAGCCAGTGTCCGGATGCACCAAGTTGCGGTTGAGTAGACAGTAATCATCAATGCCAGAGGGCGCGAATGAATCACCTATAAAAAATACTGGCTTTTCCTTTGGACGCTTAACCAAGAGTCCTCCGTGATAAAACATTTGGCCCGGATAAAAACGAAATGTGAACTTGTACTCGTGCCACTTCATTGTTGCACCGTCCTTCATGCCTTTAACGTCCTTTACGGCATTTTCAGTGAGCCCTGGCATCAGGTAGTGGCCGGGGTTTTCCAGCACATCCTCGTATTCGACCGTGGAGTAAACGGGACATTTGAAGAACTCCGCCGCAGCCTTCACCATTTGGGAATGGTCGTCATGTGTGTGGGTGACGAAAATGCCGTC
Source organism: uncultured Verrucomicrobiota bacterium (assembly GCA_964448875.1). GTDB lineage: Bacteria > Verrucomicrobiota > Verrucomicrobiia > Limisphaerales > UBA1100 > UBA6614. The sequence goes on along the minus strand of CAYUXV010000391.1, from coordinate 39,488 downwards.
GATCTTCTTAACCAGCCCTTTGGCTACCACGTCCTTCACAAAATCAAGTTGACGTTGCCCTCCGCAATCAAGCAGAAACCCATGCCCATTGTCCGCCACGATGATACGACTGGTTGAAAACTGGATGATCCAATCCGGCTTCTCTACGTGCAGGCAATAGGGCATCAGGTTTATCTTCACCCCTTTGCCAAGTACACGTTCGCCGCAGATGCGCATCCGCTCCTCCTTGAAATACCAATGTAGCGCATTGGTGGAGAGGTAGTTCTTGTAGAGTGCTTGCACTCGTGCAATCAGCTTGTCTATCGCTTGTGTTGGGTTGCGTATCACAGGCCCGCGTACCGGCAGAATCAAGTCCGGCTTTGCCGCCTTCACTTTCCGTAAACTGGTCACAAGGTCACCCAGTCGCGCCCCATAGCCATGATATCCTCCTACCTTCGCCTCTGGAATCGCGTCCTGAAAACTGTACAAATCGAAAATCTTCCCATCCCCATAAATAAGGTCGCCCGTGAACGCGATAGTCTTTCCATCGATTTTCACAATGTACGAGACTGCTCCTCGTGTGAATCCCGGCGTAGCCAGCACCTTGAACTTCAAGTCTTGCCATGTGATCTCATCTCCATCCTTCACCCATTGATCGACCTTCATCGGCTCTGCGAGGATCTTAGTTGACTGTTGCGTATAGTAATGAAACCGCTTCTTCCAGAAGGCTTCCCAGTGCTCATTGGTCTTTGAGAACAACTCCTTTGCTGCGGTCGGTGCGATTACAGCTGTCGTTGCGTCATTGATCTTCTGTGCCACCGACGTCACATCCCGCCGGTGATGCGTAAGCAACAGACTGTTCGCTGTCTTTGGCCCGTGATACACGGCCAGTGTTTTGCCACCGGACTGGATAAGCACGGAATTAACCGACCCCGGATGCATCGTACATTTGGGGGTAATTTGTGCCGCAAAGGCAGGGATCGCCAAAGTGTAAAGTACTGGAATGAGCTTTTTCATCTCTTCAAATGGTTGGCAGCAGGATAACGGGTTCAGAATGAAAATCAACGACAGGGATTCTCGAAAAATTGATTTTGAAACGCATACTAAGTATGCGTTGAAAAAAGAGACTATGGTCAATGTTGCTGGGCAGTTTTCGTTTACAACAGCTCATCTACTAGGCAATGATGCGCCGACAAATCTTCCGAGAAGTCAGGAGTGTTGGATCCTGTCAAAGATGAATACTATCCGCCAAGTGTTGGCCTTTGCGTGGCCGTTTCTGAACCGTTATAGGGGGCGATTGATCCTTGGATTATTATTGGGATTTGCAAATGGCCTGTTCAATGCCCGGAGGTGGGACAACATACAGATTGATGGTTCAATTCAGATTTAAAGCAAAACATTGGTTTACAAGATCCAAAATAAGATTAAGTCGTGGCTACTGAAGGAGAATTGCAAACGAAAGCATTCGGTGTCGAAAAAGGATATGCTCCTTATCGCTTAAGGCAGGCCCGTTACTACGAGCTCGGAGTGGACTGTGCCAATTGGAATGTTGAGCATTTTGCTAAAACGGGAAAGAACCTCGAACTTATCGACATCGGTCCCTATGACGGTGTTACTCGAAGGTATATTGAACCTCACACGGGGTCGGAAACGATCAATTACCACGGAGTCGATATCTTTCCTGAGGGCAAACAATTCGTCTACAAGTATGAGGATTGGACATTGCACGAAATGAATCTTGAGCAAGAGATACCCGAGCTGGAATCGAGCCGGTACGATGTATTGATTTGCGAACAGGTACTTGAACATCTATACAATCCACAGATTGCTTTGTCGGAAATGTATCGTGTGTTGCGACCTAGTGGTCGAATGGTCCTGGGAGTACCTATCTTTCCTCCGGGTATACACCTTATTCGCAGACACATCGTTCCGGTTACCGATAAAGTGTTTGGCGTGAAGAAAATTCGAGGACACGTTCAAGCATGGTGGAAAAGTGGATTCGTCAAGTTCGTACGCGAGAATTGCCCTGGGATAGAGATTAACACTGTACGCGGATTTCGTATCATATCTGGCGGCATTCTTCGTCCTCTCGAATATCGCCGTTGGTGGTGGCGAATGAATCGCCGAATAGGCCAATTTATACCTTCGCTTTGCACCGAAATCCAAATAATTGCGACGAAGCCGAATCCATCCTAGGGGCGATAATATTCAATATCACACTTTGGCAAAGTCCTTTTCAATACAGCTACATTCGCTAATGTTCACAGGGATACGGCGCGCGTTTGTACGCTATTTTTTCCGTTGCTCATTCTTCGCTATGTTCCGCACTGAAGTTTGTAGTAAGAGTATAAGGTGGTTATTAGAATTGTTCTGGAGTTCACCGGACTAACAAAATGAGTTTTCGTTTACAACAGCTCATCCACTAGGCAATGATGCGCCGGCAGATTTTCCAGGGAGTCAGGGGAGTTGGCTCCTGTCAAAGATGAATAACATCCGCCAAGTGTTGGCTTTCGCATGGCCGTTCCTGAACCGTTATAGGGGTCAGGTGATTCTTGGATTGCTGTTTGGATTAACATACGGCCTGTTTAATGCCAGTTTTGTTTGGGGTACAAAGACCATTTTTGAGAGAATGGAACCTAAACCGATAATGGTAGTGGCTTCGGTATCGGATACTACAACACCATCCACGGATACGGATGAACATTCTTTGAGCGAACGTATGGCAAAGCTGGATGACTGGATTATGGAAAGGCTGGATCCGTGGTTGCCTAGGTTAGGCCGTCCATTGGATTGGGCTCAGGCGCTGGGGGGGCTCTTATTTCTGCCAGTGCTAGTGGGGTTGCGCGGGTTGATTAGTTTTTTCAGCGTATACTGCTTGGGGTGGGCGTCAGAGCATGCAATGCGTGACCTTCGCAACAAAGTGCATGACCATTTACAAGGTCTATCCGTCGATTACTTCCAGCGTATGGAAGTGGGACAACACACAGTATTAGTCAACAAAGGTGTCGGCGCATTGGGGCAAAGCCTGACTTTAGGCTTTGCAATATTGATTAAGGAGCCGTTTTGCCTTCTTGGTATAATGACCGCGTTATTTATTTTGGATTGGCAGCTGGCATTATTTGGGGTGGTTTTTGCTCCGATATGCATCGTGCCAATTATTCTATTGGGTCGAAAAATTCGCTACGCTGCACAACGCGGTTTTACCGCAACCTCTGAGCAAGACAGTCTTCTGGTTGAAGTTTATTCCAATATGAAGACTGTCAAGGCTTACGGATTGGAAACTATCCAGTTAAATCGATTTCGTGATATTCATCAGGAATTGACACGTATGGGCATGAAGCGATTGCAAGCGCAGAACATGAACAACCCTGTTGTTGAGGTGATTGGAATGATCGGATTGGGTTCAGTGTTGGTGTGTGTCTTCTGGATGGAAAGGTCGGTGCCAGAATTGGTAGCGTTCTTAACGGGGATGATCCTACTCTTTCAACCCTTCAAAAGATTTGCTGCAGCAAACGTATATTTTCAAGAGGCGGTGGTGGGGGTCGCAATGGTGAAAGAGGTTTTGGCTGAGAAACCTACCGTAATAGAATGCCAAGATGCGTTTGACCTTCCGCCAATGACTGAAAGTATCATGTTCAAGGATGTTGAGTTTGCCTACGAAACACAGCCTGTGCTCCGGAAGCTGAATTTGAAGGTGTCACGCGGTATGAAGATTGGAGTGACGGGTGAAAGCGGAGTTGGCAAAAGCACTGTGGTAGGGCTGCTTTTACGGTTTATGGATCCCACAAAAGGCAAAGTGTTGATTGATGGGATTGATTTATGCGATGTATCTCTCGCAAGTCTGCGTGGACAGATGGCACTGGTTAGTCAGGAATGTGTGATTTTTGATCAATCGGTGGCTGAGAACATTGCATGTGGCAAAACGGATGCTACTTTGGATGAAATTGAGGCTGCGGCCAAATCTGCCAACGCCGACGTGTTCATCAAAGAATTACCTGAAGGATATGACACGCGGTTGGGAGAAAATGGGGCACGGCTCTCAGGAGGGCAACGCCAGCGGATTGCCATTGCCCGGGCGTTTGTTCGTCAGGCACCAATTCTAATTTTGGATGAGGCCACAGCAGCATTGGACTCGAAAGCTGAGGCGGAAGTTCAGGCGGCGATTGATCGACTTGGCGAGGGGCGCACTGTCATCTGTGTAGCACACCGATTGTCGACACTGAGAAATATGGACCGAATCATAGTGCTGGAGAAGGGGAAAATTGTGGAGGATGGGAGCTATGAAGTCCTACTACAAAATAATGCAACGTTTGCTGCGATGGCTTCTAAACAAGGAATAAGTACTGAGGCGAATGAAGATCTACAATAATCGATCTAATGACTGGTTAGAGGGGAATTATATACAAATTAACCAAAGGTTTTCTGGATTCATATTCGGTTAGGCAATTGCTCCGGATCAAAGTCCTCTTTTAAGCCAGCGGACAACTCATGCGAGAAAAAGAAACATCCACATTAGGTCTAACCGACTCGCAAAGGGATGTCTCAGATCCTGATCCATCAGTTATAATCCCAAACTTTAATCGCAGATTTTCAGGTGTGACAGCAAGCGTTATTTCCATTGTTCCTCCTCTCCTGAAATTTCATAAGGTCAGGACTATCGGCAAGGGTTTGCCAGATTCATTTCCCAAAATAACGTGGCTTCAGTTGCTTAAGGTTGGCCGTCGTAGTTCTTGTCGAATTTGGCATGCAAGTCGAAATATCGAAATGCTGGCAGGACTTATCCTTCGAAAAATATTCCGTTTGCGGCTGATTCTTATATGGACTTCCCATGCCCAACGGCGCCATACATTGTACACTCGTATGCTGTACAAAAGGATGGACCGATTAATTACAACCACACAGGCAGCTGCATCTTTTTTGGATAAAGAGGCGTCAATTGTCCCATTAGGAATAGATCCAGATTATTTTTATCCGCCCAAAAATCGTGAATCAATTTGGAAAGAAATGAACTTACCTGGAAAATATGGAATTGGTATATTTGGGAGAGTTCGGCCCCAAAAAGGCACTCAAGAATTTATAGATGCACTCTGTGAAGTGCTGCCTAAAAGGCCCGATTGGACCGCTTTTCTGATAGGTCAGACCACCCCTGCTTTTTTAGATTTCAGGCGTCGTTTGGAACAAAAAGTCGTCAAATTCGGACTTAGAGACCGTGTAAAGTTTGTAGGCAAAGTGGAAAATTTTTCTGATATTCCGCGTTGGTATAAAGCGATGAGTGTTGTTGCTGTGCCATCGAGAGTTGAAGGATTCGGACTCACCTGCTTGGAAGCTATGGCTAGTGGTTGTGCGGTGGTAGCGACTCAAACTGGCGCATTTCCGGAAATAATACAGGAAGGGCAAAATGGCTGGCTGGTCCCTTGCGACGATACAGGTGCATTAACGGACAAACTTCTTGAGGTCACACGCGATCCTTTAAGAATAAAAGAGATTGGAAAACTCGCGCGCGAGAGAGTCGTGGCAAGCTATACCATAAAAAAAACAGCTGAGAAGACCGCGAAAGTTTATGATGAGGCTTTAAGCGTTGTTTGAGTCCATTGACTTCAGGTTCGCAATCAACCTGAATGCGTGATGAAGCTTTATGAATTCATTGGTAAAGCCAGGATTTCCGTATCCCCCTTGATGGCGTCAGGATTTAATATTTCATATTCGTATTTATATTGTTCCAACAAATCTAGGACAAAGCTATTTTCTTTTTTTCCGTGTGTCGCAATCAACAATTTTGGACGTGCCTTTGTCAGTAATTTTTGTGCTCCGTTTAGTGCATTAATTTCTCCCCCTTCAATATCTATTTTAAGGAAGTCGGGAAGTGGATGGGATTCTTCAAAAACAAATTCGTCCAGCACAACGGTTTTCACATGGAGATTACCTTCGCTTGAAAGATGGCCGGTTCCGGTTCCGGTTCTAGACTCAAACCCCGCATCTCCAGATATGTTCGAAACCGCAACATCGAATAAATTAATATTTTTGATGGCGTTGATTTTAATATGGTGTCTTATGTAGGATAAATTTAAAGGGCGCGGTTCAAATACAAATACTCTTCCTCTTGTCCCTGTGAGTTTTGAAGATAAGACGGAATAGTATCCTACGTGGCCCCCAACATCGTATACAATATCACCAGCATTGACGCATCTTTGAAATGCTTCTGTCTTATCAGTTTCGTAAGTTCCCCTTATAAATCGGCCGCCTGAGGCCGCGATCCACCTCATCCCTTTTAATGGGCCACCTTTAATTGGTAGGGTGAACCATTTCAGAAAAAGTTTGATTTGTTCCCTTAATCTTCCAGCCATTTGCGGTTATTCAGTCTTCGAATAAGCTGCCATCATGATAGCGTTGGCATTGATAGGGTGTCTCATATTCCATATTTTTAACATCCGCCCATTTTTTTTGCTTCCACTCATTTGCTTGCGAAATTTGCTTTTGCAAGTGCTGTCTACAAAACCCAAGTGTGTTGTTAGCAACCAATGTATCAAGGAAGCAACTAAAACCCTATTTTTTGACGATACGCATCGGGTTCAGTTTCACACGTCTGGTTAACTTTATCTGGTTTTGAGGATGTCGAGAGCAGTGAAAAATAAATTGTCCTCAACCCCAAGATAATAATGGTTATCCAGATAATCTAAACGGTTAAATTGGCAACTAGAAATTCTAACTCTTCTCCATTTTTACTCCCAGAGCGGCATGGAGTTGGGTGTTGAGTATGGTCAGATTTGGGAAGCGAAGGTTTGGATCGAATTTTAGGCATTGGCGCAGGATAGTGTTAAGTTTGGAAGGGACTCCAGGATTGTATTTGCTGGCAGGTGTTAAGCGGAAGTTTTCGTTGAGTTGGTTTTTGCGTGTTTCTTCCGGTGTGTTTCCAGCGTGGGGACGACGATTGGTAAGTAATTCGTAGGCGGTGACGCCAAAGGAGTAGATATCGGCACGTTGATCCAGCGCCCTTCCTCTTAGTTGCTCCGGGGGCATGTAGGCGGGTGTGCCACTGGTTTTGTCGTACCGCTTGGGCCGACGCGGTATGGGTTTTGCAGTATCAAAATCCAGGAGGTAGGCGTGCCCTCGCCGATCCACCATCACGTTCTCTGGTTTGAAATCAAGATGCATCCAGCCGTGGTCGTGTATGTGCTCCAGCGCATCAGTGATCCCGATTAGCACGTCTGAGACATTCTCCGAGATTACCGGGTCATGGCGCAAAGCCAGTTGTTTCAGATTGCCGCCGTTGATGTAGTCGAGAACCATGTAAGGAGTCCCCCGTTCTTTGCCATGGGTTTGGTAGCCGATGATGTTCGGGTGAGATGGCAGTTTACGGAGCATGGCTAACCCATTCCTGAATAGTTTAGATGCGTTTGAACCGACTCGGTTGCGCAGACGACGTATGGCGACCACTTTTTCGTTCTTGTCAGTTGCCAGCCAGATTTCCGTCATGCCTCCCTCGTTCAAGGAATCATGCAGCCGATATTTTCCAAATTTTTGTGACACTATTAAAATTCTGTTTCTTACAAATGAGCACACAAACGAGCATAACTTTCTTCCAAAGACTGCCTCCTTGCGGATGCCTGAGAAAAGGAACGGCTCCTTCCAACGCCTAAATCACGGATTGTAACTTTTTCACCAAAGTGAACATATTATGTCGGGTCACAAGGTGACGAAGCCGTGAAGGGCGACACGTTACAGTACGTGTCAAACTTCGTGGTCGTTACAAGAAATAAGTTAAAAGTTCATTTTTGAGAGAGAAATAACTGAAGATCACCTAAATTAGACCGATGATGCACTGGGGATGTGAGTAACTTGTTTATAACTGTGGAGCGAAATTTAGATTTAGAGTATAAAGATCTAACGTCTAATTGTTAAATTTGATCGAAAAAACCGAAAAAAAACCTGTTTTTTGGAATTGGCCAATAATTTTGGTACTGTTGGCTATATTGGCGGGGTGTGCGGCAGACAGGTATTCGGCTGCCGCAGATAAAGAAGTTTATGGCATACTGAATGATCGACGGGCATCAATTCTCGGAGCGACCAACCAATTCAACATAGAGACCCATGTTTCGAAGAGAGATCCTCAGGATGTTAACGGTTCGGAGATCGTGCTAGACAGATATCGAGGAGGGAAACGTGTGTTATCTCTGAACGAAGCGCTGAAGCTCGCAGTAAAGGCAAACCGCACTTACCAAAACAATCGAGAGAAGCTGTATTTGCAAGCGCTGTCGTTAACAGGAACACGTCATCAATTTGCTTTGAAATTTACCAAGGCTAGCGCGGACTTGGGGTTGGAGCGTGGAACAGACGGGGGGATAAAGGGTGATTCAGATGCAGATATTACATTACAGAAAATGTTGAAGACAGGCGGAATAATTACGGCAACTTTGGCGAACGATCTGGTGTTATATTTTGACGGAAAAAAGCCAAAGGTGCCTTCAGTCACTCTGAGTCTCACACAACCTTTGTTACGTGGCGCGGGAGCTGATATCGCAGCAGAGATTTTAACACAGGCAGAACGCGACGTGATTTATGAAGTGCGCACGTTCAGTCATTACCAAAAGGAATTCTCTGTAGGAGTGGTAAACGATTACTTTGACCTGTTGCAGCAGGGCGAAAGCATGCGGCTACAGTATGTCAATTACACTAACACCATTTTTTTCCGACAGGAGATTGATGCGCGTGTAAAAGCGGGATTGGAGTCGGAGTACGAAGCCAAGCAGGCCAAGCAGGCGGAATACGATGGCAAGCTGGGGTACATCGGTGCCACTAACTCGTTTCAAAATTCATTGGACGACTTCAAACAACAGTTGTCTCTGCCTTTGGGGATCCAGATAAAGTTGGATTTCAAAGCATTGGAAGATCTTAAGGCTATGGGATTGCCTGCAGTGCCGGTAACGGATCGAGCAGGATACCGCTTGGCAATCACCAATCGATTGGATCTCCTCAACGTGATTGATCAGTTTGAGGATTCCAAGCGCAAGGTACGTGTGGCTAAAAACGACTTGCTTCCCAGTCTTTCGCTTGTGGCGGATGCTGAACTGAGAGATCAGTATTATGCGTCTTTTCAGCCTGATGAATTTAAGTCTACCGTCGGCATCAAATTGGATTTGCCTTTGGACCAGTTGAGTGAGCGAAACGCATTCCGCACAAGTATCATTATTTTTTAAAGGCAATTGCGCACATTGGCCACGGAGCTGGACAAACTTCGTGATGGCGTGCGTGCAGATGTGCGCAATCTGTCGCGTCTGCGGCAGAACTATTTCACCCAACTTGATGCCATGAAAAATGCAGAGGAAAATCTGATGGCTACTCGGCAGCGGCTTCGACTCGGTTTCCCCGGCGTGGAAACCAAGGACATCCTACAGGCGCAACGCAATCTGCTGGCTGCGCAATTGGCTGTTTCTCGTGCCATTGTAGATTACCACAAAACCCGCTTGAAGCTGCTGAAGGACGTCGGTATCTTGGACATCACACAGGCTGATTTTTGGTTGAAGGAAACATCGGTTCCCGGCGCAGGGTCCGCGAGGCCGGTGATTCCGGTCGGAGAGACGCAAGACGTGGTCCCGCCGGAACAAATCTTGGGTCAATAACCGTGAAAATAGATAAAGCATCTGCTAATCAGCCTTTGTTTCGTCCGGTCAAAGGTGGCTTTGCTACCGGGAAGATCATCACGCTATTAGTTGTTGTTGGCGTCATCAGTGGTGGGGTCTATGGCATTAAGTATTTTTTGGACAAGGAAGAAACGAAGGTCATTGAGGAAAAATACTGGTCGGCCCAAAAATCAGACTTCACTGTGAAAGTTAAGCTCACAGGCACGCTGGTCTCGACCGATGTGATCACGATCAAATCGAATCTTGAGGGAGAAACCACCATCCAGCAAATTGTAAAGGAAGGTGACTGGGTGAAAGGCAATAGCCAATATACCATCAAGAAAGGGGATACGATTGAGTCAATTGCCGAGGTGCAGGATAAGGATGTCCTCTCAATTAAGGCGTTGAATGTTGATGAAAAGATCGACTGGGATGATCTTCCGGTGGGGCAATCAATATTGATACCTGGTTCTCTTTTGATTGAACTGGACCCGCTCGGTCTGGAGAGCCGAATTAACGCTCAAGAGATCAGGGTGGACCGAGCCAAAAACGATCTTAATAAGGCTATCGGTCGCCTGAAAACCTTGGAAATATCCACGGCCTTCGCTTTAAAAGTGGCTCAGAACAGCCATCGAATTGCCACAAGCGAATTGGAAAAGGCTCACAACAGCACAGTTAAAAATTTTGTGGAAGATCAGCTTGGCATTATAAGTAATTTGGAAAAGGAAGTCATGCTCGCCGAGAAGAACCTCAAGGCCTACACCGAACTCAAGAAACTTGGCTTTGTGTCTGACGTCGAAGTTATTCGGCAGGAGGTAATGCGCGACAAGGCCCAGCACTCCATTAAAATGAAAAGAGCACAAATTGAAGCCTACAACAAATTTGATAAGGTTTCCTTACTCAGTCTTAGGCAGCTTGCCGTTGACGAGTCGCTGGTGAACATAAAAAAGACCGAGGTCTCAAACGCCGTCGACCTGAGTGATGCTAATTCGACTGTTATTACTGTGGAAAAGACCTTGGTTAAGGAGAAGGAGAACCTGGAAAAGCTCAATGAACAAATGGCGAGCACCAAAATTTATGCCTCAGAGCCGGGTCAGGTAGTCTATTACCCAGGAAGATACGGAGAGTTTGGGCCCATAGATGAGGGTGCCAAAGTGCATCGCGGAAGAAAACTGATCAAATTACCTAAAACCCGAGATCTTAAGGTAGAACTCGAAGTGCTACAGGCACAGCGTAAAAAACTCCATAAAAAGATGCAGGCTTGGGTTGATGTGGATGGCGAGGCCTTTTCGGGGAAACTCACGGATTTAGATTCAACAGTGGACACCAATAAGCGTCGTCATAGTGAAACCAAAGTTTTTAATGGTGAGATCACCTTTGACAGTGGTGAACTGCCCGAGTCTGCCTCTGAGGGCATGGATGTTCGGGTTGAGATTATAGTTGTGCAATACACCAAGAAAAACAAAAACCAGCTTATCAAGGTCCCCAATCAGTGTGTTACAAGGCGGATGGTCAAAGATAAAGAAAGTGGAGAGGATATTCCGGAGACAGGCTGCTGGGTCCTAGATCCTGATACAAAAAAACACAAATGGCGTCCGGTAACGATCGAGAACAACGACGAGAAATTTATCGTACTACGGAGTGAGAAGGATCCGAATCGGGGCTTGCGGGAAGGCGAATTGGTACATCTTTCGCCGTTATCTGAGCACGACAATCTTAACCTTGAGGAAAGTGTGATTGGCAAGGGGGCTGTAGAGAGAGAAAAGCCCGAAGCTAAATCAAAAGGTGATGAAGCCAAACAGCGGAGCGGCAGTCGTTGAACCTCGACGCTTATGATAGCGCGCAACATCATCGAGATTCATGATCTCACAAAGATATATGACCTTGGACAGGTTAAAGTGCCGGCGTTGCGGGGCATCGACTTTACAGTTATTGAGGGCAGTTATACCGCGATCATGGGTCCGTCTGGTTCAGGAAAGTCCACCTTGTTAAACATCCTTGGTTGTCTCGATCGTCCGACTAAAGGTAGTTACCTCATTGGTGGTGATGATGTGTCTACAATGTCGGATAAGGAGCTTTCGCATATCCGGGGTGAACGTATCGGGTTTATTTTCCAATCCTACAATCTTATCCAGCAACTTGACGTGATCGAGAATATCCACGTGCCGCTGTTTTATCAGGGCAAGGACATTAAAGGTTGTCGGAAACACTGTGAGAAATTAGCAGAGTTGGTGGGTTTAGGCGATCGGATGGACCACCGGCCAATGCAACTCTCTGGCGGGCAACAGCAACGTGTGGCTGTGGCGCGTTCATTGGCAAATGAGCCGTTAATGTTGTTGGCAGACGAGCCCACGGGAAATCTCGATTCAAAGACAGGCATGGACATTCTTAACATGCTGGACAAACTACACGAAGAAGGCCGGACGATTGTCATGGTGACCCATGATGATGAAGTAGCCGTTCGCGCCGAACGAGTGATTCACCTAAAGGACGGGCTCATTGATCGGGATATCTGTAATGCCAAGCCAACAACATCGCATCCTGAACCGAGTGTTACCGATGGCGAAGAAGAAAAGAAGGTGCGTGTTCGGGTAAAGCTGAATAAGGGGGAGAAGAACTGATATGCCCGGCTTTTCCATTTTCCGTATCATACAGGTTGGCTTCAAAAGCCTGCGACTGCATCTATTGCGAAGCAGCCTTACCATGCTCGGTATGATCATTGGTGTGTGGGCGGTTATTACTTTGGTGGCTATTGGTGAAGGGGCTAGTTATGACGCGCAGGAATCGATCAAGCGCCTGGGCGCGCAGAACGTCTTGATCAGAAGCGTAAAGCCACTGTCCGACAAGGTGCAGATTGTAGATAAGCCGCACGAATGGGTTGCGGTATATGGCCTCAAGAACTCTGATGCTGTACGTATCCGTGATACTGTGCCGGGAGTAAAGCGGGTGCTCCCAATTCTAATGGCGCGTAAAAACGTAATGCATGGGCAGCGTGCCTCGGATTGTCAATTGATAGGCACCTACCCCTACTATCCTGATTTTACCCAATCAAAAGTTGTGGCTGGAAGGTTCCTTAATGGGTTTGAGGAAAACAATCGCGTTTCATCCTGTGTGATCACGTTGGAATTAGCTGAACAGCTTTTCCCGGGTCTAAACCCACTGGAGCAACAGGTGGTAATGCGTGGGTTTGAAACCAAAGTGGTTTTTCAGGTCGTGGGGATTTTGCAGGAGCGCGCTGATAGTGAAAAACTGCCTCAGGCCAAGGATGCGCTGGGACGTACGATTACAGCAAATGTATACATCCCCTTGTCTACATTCAAAGCGTTTTATGGAACCAAGAACGTTGATCTTAGCCCTGGAATGACAAAGGTGGAACGGGTGGAACTTTCTGAGATAAGAGTGGAGTTTGGCTCGGTTGAAGAAGTTATTCCTTCGCTGCCACGGATTCGCGATGCGCTTGATAAGGTTCGCAGCGAGGATAAGATTGACTATGAAATCCGTGTGCCGCTTGACGAGTTAAACACGCTTCGGGCGCAAAAGGCGCGCGACACCCGCATGCTCATGTATATCGCTTGCATCTCGCTACTGGTCGGCGGCATTGGCATCATGAACATCATGCTTGCTACTGTCACTGAGCGTACCAATGAGATCGGGGTACGCCGTGCCCTGGGTGCCACGCAAGTGGATATCACCATACAGTTTTTAGTGGAGACACTAATGCTATGCCTTATTGGTGGTGGCATTGGTGTGCTGGGTGGCTGGGGGTTCGCCGAATTTCGCCAGCACATCATGCACGAGACGACCATCGTCACCAATTGGTCGGTAATCGTTGCCTTTGGTCTTTCTCTGACGGTAGGCCTGATCTTTGGCCTGTATCCGGCCCGGCGCGCGGCACAACTTGATCCCATTGAGGCACTGCGGCATGCCTGAATTATTAATGAACTAAATATGAATCGCGTCTAACTCACCCAAATTTGCCATGGAGAGGAACGACTCATTTTATTACCTGATTTCGATTTCGTTGAAAGCGAGACGGACGGGTATCGGCAGGCGATTAATTGGGACGCTTCTGGATTCGCAGCGCGGAGTCCCGAAGATGGCATCGGTGTCTGCGTTTTCCGGAAAAACCCGTAACTTTAAAGGTTCTTTGGCCATTACTACACACGTGGTTCTGTCAGGTTATATTTTGGAGCAAAGAACATGAGAATACAGAACAAACCAAAGTTTAAGAAAGAGGCAGAACTCTTACCTCAGTCGGACAAACATGGTTTTGCCTATGGTAAATTACTGGGGATGATGATTCTTGTGAGCGTATTAGGGGTCTTTATTTGGGTCGGCAAAGGCTTTCTCGATCAGAAAGAGGAAAAGATACGTCAGGAAAAATATCACACTGCCAGGAAGGGTGATTTTCTCGTGAAGGTGCAACTTTCCGGTACGCTGGCCTCTACTGAGGTTGAGGAGATCAAGTGTGCACTGGAAGGCACCACCACCATTGAATCGATCGTTGACGAAGGTGCCGAGGTCAATGGCACGGCCCTTTACACTATTCAAGCCGGTGACACGCTCGCATCAATCGCTGAAGGCATGACCAAGGATGTGCTCTCCGAGGACGCAATTTCTGTCTGGTCCCTCAATATTCAATTGCTCAACAAGGAAGAAAAGATCGATTGGAATGACTTGCCTGTTGGACAGTCGATCACACTTCCCGGCAGTTTGTTGGTTGAGCTGGATCCGCTCAATCTCAAGGAGAGGATTAACCAAATGGAAATCGTTGTTCAAAGGTCGCAGAACAGTCTTAGTCGGGCTCTGGGCAACATGGAGACTTTGAGGCTTACTGCCGCGTTGTCACTCAAGCGTGCCGAGAATAATCATCAGATCGCCATAAACAATCTCGATCAACTCAAGAATGACACCGTACCAAATAAAATTAAACAAGAAGAAGGGGACATTGCCAACTTGGAAAAAGACGTCGCACTCGCGGACAAAAACCTTAACGCCTACAATCAACTCAGGGAATTGGGTTTTGTATCCGAGGTAGAGGTGCTCCGTGAAGGAGCGAAACGTGCGAAAACAGTTCATACAATTGAGATGACGAAGGCTCGTCTGGAGGCATACAAAAAATATGAAAAGTACGACCTCATTAGCAATATGACGTTAACGGTTGAAGAGGCCAAAGTGAATATCGCGAAAACCAAGGCAACGAACATTGCCGATATGCGTGATGCCAATGCCACTATCTTGACCCAAAGGAAAACACTGGAACTGGAAATAGAAAGGCTGGAGGACCTCAATGAGCAGATGGCCGCTACTAAAATCTATGCGCCCTCAGACGGCACGGTAGTTTATTTTGCTGAAAGCTATAAGGAGTTTGGGCCTATCATGGATGGTGCCCGGGTACACCGGGGCCGTAATCTTATCAAGCTACCCAAGACCAAGTCCCTGAAGGTAAAACTCAATGTGCCACAGTCAAAGCGCCGGCAACTAGAGAAAGGCATGGATGCCTTGGTGTACGTGGAGCGTGTTGCTTTGCCTGGCACCCTCACCGTTCTTGCCAATACCGTTGATACTAATCGACGCGGCCAAACACAGAGATCCAATTTCAAGGCAGAGGTTACCATTCATAGCGATGATTTCCCTGTTGCTGTTTCTCCAGGCATGCAGGTTGCCGTGGAGATCCATGTGATCGATCTTCGTGGTGACAATCAGCTAATCAAGGTGCCCAACCAATGCGTAACCCTCAGAACGAATGAGGATAAAACATCTGAGACCGGCTGTTATGTGCTGGATCCCCAAACGGGAAAGCACAAGTGGCGTCCGGTGGATATTGAGTATAGTGATGAGACATTTATTGCGATTAAGTCGGAAACCGCGAGCGATCGCGGGCTTAAGGAAGGCGAATTGGTTCATTTGGCCCCACTGACAGAGGCTGAGGATCTAAATCTGGAAGCAGCTATTCAGAGCAATGGGGATAAAAATTCGAAGAAGGGAAAATCCAAACCCAAAAAGGAAGGCGATCCCATCGATGGTGCGGGTGGTGATTCCGCAGCCAACACGTCACAGCGATAAACCAAGGCTGAAACGCCAACCTATCCCCAGCCATGCCTTTTTATTCCATCGTTCGTGTGATTCAGGCAGGCTACAAGAGCTTGCGATTGCACAAGTTGCGCAGCAGCCTGACCATGTTGGGAATGGTCATCGGGGTATGGGCGGTGATAACGCTGATGGCTATTGGAGAGGGGGCCAGTCATGATGCACAGGAGGCGATTAGGGGACTGGGCGCGAACAACGTCATCATCCGGAGCATCAAGCCTCCTTCGATGAAAACCCAAATGCAAGGAGACTGGGAGAGCTTTTTCAAGAGGTGGATGGCAGTTTACGGGCTTAAGGATAACGATGCCGAGCGGATCAGGGAGACCGTTCCCGGTGTGAAGCGAGTGCTGCCCATTCTTAGTAAGCGTGTGAATGTGTTGCACGAGCAACGCAATGTGGATTGTCAACTGATCGGCACCAAGCACTTCTATCCGGCATTGACACAATCCAAAATTATTGCCGGCCAATTCCTGAATGATGCTGAAGATTTCAGCAAGACATCTTCCTGTGTAATTTCCCATGAACTGGCCCAGAAACTGTTTGCCGGTCACAATCCACTTGCGGAGAAGGTGATGGTGCGTGGCTATGAATCAACACAGATATTTCAGATTAAAGGTATCCTGGAAGAGCGTGTTGATGCCGGGAAATTACCCCAGTTACCTGATTCCATGGGGCAAACGATCGCCGCCAACGTTTATATTCCACTGTCCACATTTAGGTCGTTGTTTGGTGACAGGGATGTTGACCGCAGTGTGGGTGATCTCAAATTGCATGATGTGGAACTCTCCGAGATTCGAGTGGAGTTTGCTTCCGTCGAGGACGTGATCCCGTCATTGCCGCAACTCAATGAGGCATTACTGGCCGGCCGATCGGAAAGGGATTATGAAATCATAGTCCCCATCAAGGAACTCAATGCACTTCGCAAGCAAAAGGCGCGCGATACACGCATGCTTTTGTACATTGCCTGTATATCTTTGTTGGTCGGAGGTATTGGCATCATGAACATTATGTTGGCAACCGTCACTGAGCGTACCCAGGAAATCGGTGTACGGCGCGCATTAGGCGCCACCAAGAGAGATATCACTGTGCAATTCCTGATGGAAACTCTCATGCTATGCCTCATTGGCGGAACCATTGGTGTTATTGGAGGTTGGGGCTTTGCCGTTTTCCGGGATCATTATATTGATACCACTATTGTGACCCAATGGTCTGTAATGTTGGCATTTGGGTTGTCTGTTGTGGTGGGCCTGACCTTCGGCCTTTATCCGGCCCGTCGCGCTGCGGATCTGGACCCCATTGAGGCATTGCGACGTATCTGAGAAATCAGCAAGAATTCACTCAAATCCACCTTGAAAATGCCGATTTATAGGAGTAGGATGGAAACGTCTCGAAAGGAAATTCGTCTGGGGAGTGGGAATTCGTTTGCCCGTGTAAGCTCGGCTTATCTCTCAGACAGTGTAGAAATATGAAGACCAAACTTCTGATCGGTTTTTTGCTTGTGGCAACCTGCGCCGGGGCGCTGGGCTGGTACTACTACTCCAAAGAGGAAGTGGTCGCGTCTCGCTATGGCACGGAGACGGTGGTGAATGAGGCATTTATGGTGGCCTTTTCTGAGGGTGGCACTTTGGAGGCGGTAAACTCGGTGAAAATAGTGAGTAAGATGGAAGGCACCTCAACCATCGAGTTTGTGGTTGAGGAAGGAACTTACGTCACAGGTTCGAAGAAAGTGATCCCTACAGCCGAGGATACCCCCGAATCCCTTGCCAAGGGACATGGGATAAAAAATGAGGATTTACGCCACGTTAATCCAAATCTTGAGGATGCTATCAGGAACCGTGAGACCATCACCATTCCGGGCGACTTGCTGGTGAAGCTGGATCCCAAGGGCTTGGAACGGAGTATCAATACGCAGGAAGCTGCCGTGCAGAAAGCCGAGAATGCGGTTGTTCGAGCGGAAGGTGAACTGAAGAAAGCAAAACTCGATACCCAGATGGCGTTAAAAAAGGCTGAAAATGCACTTCAAAACGCGGCACTGGATCGGGACAAGGCTGAGAAAAGTACGGTGGAGACCTTCATCCAGGATCAGGAGGGGACAATTGAGAATTATAAAAAGGACATTGAGCTGTCCGAGAAAAATGTGCGGGCTTATGACGCGTTAAAGGAGTTGGGATTTGTATCCGAGGTGGAGGTTCTTAGAGAAAAGGCCAAGGCAGCGAAAACGGCGCATACCATGAAGATTGCTTTGGCCGAACTGGCGGCTTACAAGAAATACGATCAGGTGAAGCTTCTGAGCGAGAAACAACTGGCAGTGGAAGAAGCCGAAGTGAATGTCGAGAAAACAAAGGTGGCAAACATCTCAGATATGAACGATGCCAACTCCACTGTTTCCACGGCCGAGAAAACATTGGAACTGGAAAACGAGAAGCTCAATGACCTGAAGGATCAGCTAACCAAGTCGCGCATCTATGCACCTTCTGATGGGTTGGTGGTTTATCACGTGGCTGAGTCCTCCCGCTACGGCGGCTCCTCCGCAATGATTGAAAAGGGTGCCAACATCCGAAAGGGCCAAGACATCCTAAAGCTGCCGGACGTTTCCGAGATGATGGTTGAACTAAAGATCCATGAGTCCAAACGTGATCAGGTGCAGGTTGGCTATAAAGTGCAAGTGCATGTCGGTTCTTACAAATTTGAGGGCGAAATCTCATTCGTGGCTCCGGTGGCCTCTTCAGTATCTCGGTACGGGGGTGGCAAGAAGGTCTACAATTGTCAGGTAACCATCAAGGAGCGGATACCTGAGGGCATCCGTCCCGGGTCCTCTGCTACCTGTCATATTTATGTGGCGAATCTGCCCAAGCAATACAAGGATGCGAGAGGCAGGAAGGTAGAGACTCTCAAGGTGCCAATTCAGAGCGTTGTTGAAACCAAGGATGGTAAACTGGTTGTTTTCACCATCGATGATGGGCAGCCGCAGCCTACGCTTGTGGAAACCGGATTCTATGACCAGACCCACATCCAGATTGTCGCTGGTGTTAAGGAGGGCGCCACGATACTCAAGGCGCCGTTGCTGCACGCCAAGGAATTAAACGTTGGCGGTGGAATTTTCGGATATAGGGAAATCAAACCGGAGGATCTCGGGTTTGAGGTGCCGGTTTATAGCGGTTTACACGGTGCCAACACGCGCACTGGCCAATCTTGGCCGACCTCGCCATCAAAGGCCGATAGTGACTCGCCCAAAAGTACACAAGCTGCAAGCGCGCGCCCCGATGGGAGTGAAGGTCGCCCTGGTGGAGGAGCGCGCCCCGGAGAGGGAGGTCCACCACCGGGCAGCGGTCGCCCTGGTGGTAGCAGTGGCAGGAGTTCTTCAAGTGTCTTTGAGGCTCCTGCAGAGCTGAACCTTAATGCAGATCAAAAACAGAAATGGGAGGAAGCGGCCGAGTTTAGCAAAGCCGCCTTCGACGCCGCGATGGAGCAGAGGAATTTTCAAGAACTTCGAACGATACGCGAAGATTTTAAAAAGCAAATCAAGGAATTCCTGACCGCTGACCAGTTAGCCAAGTACGACGAGCTTCAGCCTCAACGCGGAAGGCAAAGTGGCGGCAGACAATCTGGTGGCGGTCGTCGTGGAGGAATGGGGTCGATCATGGATTTGGATGAGGACAAGGACGGCAAAGTAAGCGAGTCCGAGTATGGCAAGATGTCAGAACGCATCAGGCAATTCATGGGTGAATTCAACACCTTGGATTCTAACGGTGATGGAGGCATCACCCAAGAGGAGGCTGATGATGCGCGTCAAAGGATGATTCAAAGATTTCAACAGGGCGGTGGCGGATTAGGCGGCGGGAGCGGTGGCAACTGATCCCGAAAGGGTAGAGAGGGAGGTTTGAATAATAAGGCCGGACTCGTTGTTCTGGCAATACGTCCTACATGAGCGATCAATCCATCATTAAAATTCGTGACTTGTCCAAGATTTATGACCTTGGCGAAGTCAAGGTGCCGGCACTTAACGGGGTGGACATCACAATAGAGAAAGGCAGCTTCGTGGCCATCATGGGGCCGTCGGGCTCAGGCAAGTCCACCATGCTCAACATCCTCGGCTGTCTCGACCGGCCTACATCAGGCCAGTATTTTCTAGGCGATCAGGATGTCTCCCTCATGAGCGATAGTGAGCTCTCCGATGTTCGTGGTCAGAGGATTGGCTTCATTTTTCAGTCGTACAATTTAATCCCACAGCTCGATGTCGTGGAGAATATCCACGTGCCGCTTTTTTATCAGGGCAAACAACTGGCCAATTATCGCGATCGCTGTGTGGAGTTGGCCAACCTTGTCGGGCTTGGGGACCGATTGGATCATCGTCCTCTCCAGCTTTCCGGTGGTCAGCAGCAGCGCGTGGCTGTGGCACGGTCATTGGTCAATGATCCACTGATGATCCTTGCCGATGAGCCAACCGGAAATCTTGATTCCAAGACGGGTGTGGAAATCCTCGAGTTACTCGACAAGCTGCACAAGGATGGCAAGACCATCGTCGTGGTCACCCATGGACAGGATGTGGCTGAACGCGCTGAACGTGTGATTCATTTAATGGATGGCAAAGTCGATCGGGATGTGCGCAATGGCCAAAGCGAACCGGTCATGGCCGAGCTGGTTAAGTTGCCCGACCTCCCGCCTCTCCCCGGTGAAACGGAAAAGCCGGTTTTTAAACCCGAGTCGGAAGATGAGTCTAAGAATGAGGCGGATAAAGAGGAGTCTCCTACTCCATCTGATGACCCGGTAAACGTCCGCATCAAGTTAAAATTTAAGAACGATCGGGAAAACTGACATGTTCATCTTTCGCGCCATCATTCAGGGGACCAAGAGCCTTATGCTCTATCCACTTCGATCCATGCTCACGATGTTGGGCATTATTTTTGGCGTGTGCTCCGTGATTGCCATGCTGGCTATTGGCGAAGGTCAGAAACAGAAGGCTGAGGAGGAAATCAAGAAACTCGGGGCAATTAATGTCATTATTACCAGTCAAAAACCCATCGAGCAGGAGGTGCAGGGCCAACGAACCGGGTTTGTGGCCGAATATGGTGTGAAATGGGAGGATGCCCAGCGCATCGCCAAGCTTGATGGGGTGGTGCGGGTTCTGCCGGAGAAGATTCGCCGCGAAGACGTGGTTTTTGACCAATACCACAAGAAGGACCGTCAGGTTTATGGCACTTGGCCAACGTTTCTGAAATTTAGTCAGGCTGAAGTGGTCATGGGCCGATTTCTCAGCGAACAGGACGAGGAACAAAAAAGCAACGTGTGCGTGATTTCAACCACGCTCGCATCTGAGTTGTTCGCCTACCAAAACCCATTAAACCACGAAATCAAAGTGGGGGAGAGGAACCCAAACTACTACCGTGTTGTTGGGCTGGTTCGCACTCCGGGCGAATTGCTTCAGGATGAGAAGGAACAGCGGGAAAGGCAGCAGGATCTACGCGCCAAGCGCGAAGCTGACGCACTGCGCGAAGCAGAATTAGCCAAGCAGGACAAGATCATTGCGGAGCGTCGACAGAAACTCAAGGAGGGTAATGGCAAGGAGCGAATGCTGGCCTCTGTTATTGCGGCTGAAGATGACCTGAATGCCACGGTGGCAGGCAGAAGTCTCGTTCAGTCGTTAATAAGCCTTCCGCCCATCCTGTTACATAAACGTTTGGAGGATCAGGACACCCCCGAGTCCAAGTGGTTTGCCGACCAGTCAGGACAGGAATATTTCGTGACGCCCGAGAACTGGATTTACGAGGTCAAGGGCACCAAAGCCGTTTTGAAAGGTCACCTCGCTCACGGTCGTGTCAAGCGCATGGCCATGGAGCACGGGATATCCAACAAGGAGAGTAAACTAGGAAAACAGAATGAATTTTATGGCGACATATACATACCGTTTTCCACAGCGCGAACCTTTTATGGTGATGTCGAATTCAAGCGTCAGTCTGGAGGAATTACGGCCAAGCAAGTGGAGATCGATCGGTTGCGTGTTCAGTTTGATAACATGGACAACGTGATTCCTGGGGCTAAAATGATCGAGAGCACGATGCGCAAAGGCCGCTGGTTAGCGGGTCACGAGGATAAGGATGACTACATTATCCGGGTGCCTCTTGATGAGTTGGCTACCGCGCGCAAGATCAATCTGATTTTCACGATCGTTCTGGCGACAATCGCCTCCATTTCATTAATCGTCGGCGGCATCGGTATCATGAATATCATGTTGGCGACTGTGACCGAGCGCACCAATGAGATTGGTGTTCGCCGAGCACTTGGCGCCAAGAAGCCTCACATCATTTGGCAATTCCTTGTGGAAACCAGCGTGCTCTCCGTCGCCGGAGGTCTGCTCGGCATTGTTCTTGGACTCGTTGCGCCGCTGTCTGCGCAGTGGATTTTGGCTGAATACCAGCAGTACGACTTGATGATTATCTTCACCGGCTGGTCCATAGGGCTTGCCTTTGGCATTTCCGTTTTCATTGGCATCATCTTCGGCATCTACCCCGCAATTCGTGCCGCCAACCTCGATCCAATTGAGGCTTTGCGGCACAGTTAAAGGCCGTTAACCACGTTGTCCAACGGCTGTCTCTGCACAGCCTGCTTTGCTATGCCGGCGGAGATGGTGCGCATCTCGATCATTCCCTCCACGCTGCAAAAGGCAGCATGGCAGGTGGCTATAAGGTTTGGGGTTGCTGCTTCAGTTTTGGTCTTCAGGGGCTCATCTTCGATAACATCCAAAGCTGCTCCGGCAATCACACCTTTGCGCAGTGCAGTGAGTATGGCCTTCTTTTTAATGATTCCCCCTCGAGCAGTGTTTACCACATAAGATGATGGCTTCATCATCGCCAACTCTTTTTCTGTAATGAGATATTTTGTTTCTTTTGTAAGAGGACAGTGCAGCGAAAGTACATCGACCTGTTTCAGGAGTTTTGTAAGCGAACTAACACGCTCGACACCAATTGCCTTGTGGAAGCCGCTGGGCAAATACGGATCATGAAAGACAACGCGGAACCCGAGTGCCTTTGCCCGCAATGCACAGGCTGTCCCAATTCGACCAAGGCCGACAATCCCGAATGTCAGTGTGCTCAAGCGACGTAATTTCTCTTTCACATGAATTTTCCATGCGGGCTTCTTCGCTTCACGATCCAGCGGGAAAAGTTGCCGCACCTGTGCCATGGCAAGCGCGATGGCGTGGTCAGCCACCTCCTCGGTTCCGTAGTCAGGCACGTTGCACACGGGAATACCCAACTGTGCTGCAGTTTTTATGTCTACAGTGTCGTAGCCCACTCCGTTTCGGATGAGCGCGCGACAGTTTTTCATCTTCGCAAGCGTGTGTCTGGAAACGTCTGTGTTTTGCCAGACGATTATGGCATCGGCATTTAAAATATCTGAAGTGAAGTCCGCCTCTGTATCTGCCAGGTAGTATTTAACACGGGCTACCTTTCCGAGAACCTTTTTCTCAATCGCTACCCCATTATTGCTCGCAGGTGCGGGCTTCCAGTCGACCACAGCGACATGCGGTTTCCGTTTTCGTGTGGGCATGTGCGGGGTGTACAGGAACAATTGCTCGTTGTCCAATCCTGTCTCATTCGACATTGACCCCCTCGTTCCCATTCCGTAGCCTCACTGGCGAACCCGTTTTGAACATGAGATTTGGCATTAATACATTTCTATTTACGTCTCCTTTTACAACGAAATCCACCAGCTTGTTCCCCAAGTTCAAGAAGTGGGGGTTTGACACTGTGGAACTTCCGATTGAGGCACCGGAGCATATTGACTCTGTGAAGGTCAAAAAAGCGCTTGATCGTAACGGCCTTGTTTGTGGTTCCGTGTGTGCCTGCATGGGCCCTGGGCGCGATTTTCGCGGAAGCGGTAAAGATCAGCGTGAGGCGATGCGCTACTGTAAAGCGCTCATCGACCACATGGTTAACCTCGGCTGCCCATCGCTAATCGGTCCTGTTTACAGCGTTGTGGGTAAGGCAGATGCCGTCGAGCCAAAGGACCAGAAGAAGGAATTTGCGCTGGTGGTAAAGAACCTGAAAGTACTTGCTGCCTATGCCGAGAAAAAGGGAGTACAAATTTGTGTAGAACCACTCAATCGTTTTGAGACCGACTTTCTCAATACCTGCGACAAGGGCTTAAAGCTCATCAAGGCTGTTGGAAGCCCGGCCGTTAAGCTACACCTCGATACATTTCACATGAACATTGAGGAAAAAAACCAAGCTGCTGCGATCAGAAAAGCCGGTAAGCAGCTTGGCCATTTCCACGCATGCGGCAGCGACCGGGGCACGCCCGGAAACGATCACATCAACTGGGAGCCGATTGTAAAGGCTCTGAAAGGGATACGCTACAAGGGCGATGTCGTTATCGAGAGTTTCACTACGGATGTGAAAGTTATTGCCCGCGCGGCAGCTATTTGGCGGCGCATGGAACCCACCCGTGAGGAAATTGCCGTTAAAGGCATTAAGTTTTTGAAGAAAGCTTTCAAGTAAACCATCCAATTCACACACCATGAAAAAACTCATCATCATTCTATTTGTTGCCGCGTTATCATTTCAAGCGGTTGGCGCCGAAAAAGGATTTGAAGAAATCTTCGACGGTAAAACTCTCAAGGGCTGGAACGGCAACCCAAAATTTTGGAGTGTTAAGGACGGCGCTATTACAGGCCAGACAACAAAAGCCAATCCCACTAGAGGCAATACCTTCATGATTTGGGAAGCGGGCAAGCTGAAAAACTTTGTACTAGAGCTGGATTTCAAGATCGTTGGCGGTAACAGCGGAATTCAATACCGCAGTTTCAAAAAATCAGGCAATCAAGACGGTTGGCGTATTGGCGGTTATCAGGCTGATTTTGCGGCGGGAGCCGGTGGCGATCGCTACTCAGGCATCTGCTACGGGGAAGCATTCCGCGGTATCCTTTCCCTCAGGGGCGACCACACCACTCTCACTAAAGAGGGTGGCAAGTTAAAGAAGACGATCAAGAAAATCGGCGATGCTGCCGCACTCGGCAAACTAGTGAAGAAGGAGGACTGGAACACCTTCCGTATCGAGGCCAAAGGCGTTGAGCTGACCCATTACATTAATGGCGAGAAAATGACCGTGCTGATCGACAACGATGAGAAGACCCGTCGTGCCGAAGGTCTTTTGGCGCTGCAGTTGCATGCTGGCCCACCGATGACCGTGCAGTTTCGCAACATCCGCGTAAAGCATCTTAAATAATTTTGTAAAGGGTGGTATCGTAGCGCTGCTTTCCTTTTTTCAAACTATGAAACGATTCAGCCAGACTCTTTGCCTGTTTCTAGCCGGCTTGTTCGCTGCCGAGGCTGCCGACAAAAAGATTCTCCTCATTGCCGGACGCCCAAGTCATGGCCCCGGTGATCACGAATTTCGTGCAGGTTCGCTTTTGCTCAAGAAGTGTCTGGATAAGCTGTCTGGTATTACCGCCGAGGTACATGACATGGGCTGGCCGAAAAATGAAGATGCCTTCAATGGCGCCGATGCTATTTTGGTCTATGCCGATGGTGGTGGACGCCATCCAGCCATGAAACCAGAGCGCACCAAACTCATCAACACCCTTATTGCTAAGGGCGTTGGAGTCGGTTGTGCACATTACGGAGTGGAGGTGCCCGCAGGAGACACTGGAAAAACCATGCAGGATTGGATTGGGGGTTACTATGAGCACAAATTTTCGGTAAACCCCATGTGGGCTCCCGACTATAAGAAATTCCCCAAGCACCCGATCGCAAACGGTGTAAAGCCCTTCAAGGTGGTGGATGAATGGTATTTCAATATGCGTTTTCGCACCGATGGTGTGGGAAAGGTCACACCCATTCTTACAGCCAAGCCCGGCAAGGATGTTCGTGATGGGCCGTACGTATACCCGCGCGGGCCATACAAACATATTGTCGAAACCGAAGGACGTGCTGAGACCATGATGTGGGCTTATGAACGGCCCAATGGCAGTCGAGGCTTTGGTTTCACCGGTGGCCACAAGCACGTGAACTGGGGTAATGACAACTACCGCAAGGTGGTACTAAACGGTTTGCTTTGGCTGGCCAAGATCGATGTGCCTAAAGGCGGGGTGCCTTCAGAGGTTTCCGAGGAGGAACTGAAACAGAATCTCGACCCGAAAGGGCGACGTAAAAAGAAATAATTCAAATAGACCATACGATGAAAAAATTACTAACGCTCGGTTTATTACTTGGCCTGTCGCTTGGTGCGGTGGCTAAACCCAAAAAGGTCGTGATGATTGCCGGCAAGCGAAGTCATGGCCCATTGTCACATGAACATAAGGCAGGGATCATGTTGCTGGCCAAGTGCCTAAAGGAAGGCGCATCGGAGCTCGTGGCGCCTACTGTGGTTCTCAATGGCTGGCCTGAGGACAATAGTGTCCTCGATGGTGCCGATGCGGTGGTTATATATAGTGATGGTGGCGGACGTCATCCTGCGTTGGGAGGCAACAACCTAGAGACTCTCGGCAAACTGATGGATAAGGGTGTTGGTTTCCTCACCATTCACTACGCCGTTGAGCCGACCACCAACAAGGGCAACAAGGAATTCATTAAGTGGCAGGGTGGTTGTTTCGAGA
Organism: uncultured Verrucomicrobiota bacterium; assembly: GCA_964448875.1. GTDB lineage: Bacteria > Verrucomicrobiota > Verrucomicrobiia > Limisphaerales > UBA1100 > UBA6614. The sequence continues at coordinate 13,211 of CAYUXV010000391.1, read as the reverse complement.
CTCATTGGTCGGTAAATCCACATTGGGTAGCCAATTTCAATAAATTACCCAAGCATCCGATCACTCAAGGGGTTAAACCCTTCAAGGCAAATGATGAATGGTATTTTCACATGCGCTTTGCACCTGGGATGAAAGGCGTGACGCCGATTCTTTCCGACGTGGCTCCCGCAGCGACGATGAAACGTGGTAATGGTGCACACAGCGGTAATGCAGCAGTGCGTAAAAGCGTGGCAGCGGGTAATCCGCAGCATGTCGCATGGGCATTTGAGCGATCAAATGGAGGACGCGGGTTTGGTTTCACCGGAGGGCATAATCACCTTAACTGGGGCAATGACGATTTTCGCAAGACGGTCCTTAATGCAATTGTCTGGGTGGCAAAAGCCGAAGTGCCGAAAGACGGAGTAAAAAGTAAATTAGTAGAGGAAGATTTGTATGCAAACCTCGATAACAAGGGTCGCAAGCCCAGGCCAAAGAGTAATCCCGGCCCGCAAGCGTCGAGTAAGGTGACCGGCACCAAGGCGGTGGCCAAGACCAAGCTCATCACCAAGAAAACCGGCCCGGCCAAGCTTGAGGCAAATATCAAGGGAGCCAAGGAATTGCATCTGCTGGTGACCGATGGCGGCAATGGCTTTGCCTGTGATTGGGCCGACTGGGCCCAGCCCACCCTTATCGATGAGGCGGGCATGCCGACAAAGTTAACATCTTTAAAATGGAAGAGTGCTTCCAGTGGTTTTGGCTCTGTTCAATTGAACAAAAATTGTGACGGGAAGCCTTTGCGCATTGCGGGTAAGTCCGTGGAATTTGGTATTGGCACCCACGCCAATTCGCTTGTCAGTTATACGCTTCCTAAAGGGCACAAGTTCGTGAAGTTTGTTTCCACCGTGGGTCTCGACAACGGCGGCACCGATCAGGGTAATTGTGGCAACGTGTCCAGTGTTCAGTTCCATGTTTTTACACAGCAACCGAAATTCGTAGCAGTTGCTGGTGCAGGTGGCGGTCAAACCCCTGGCAGTCGCGAGCCTAAGGATGCAGTGGATAATCTTGATATCCATGAGGATTTACAGGCCGAGGTTTTTGCTGCCGAACCGATGATGCTCAGCCCGGCAAATATTGATATTGATCATCGCGGCCGCGTGTGGATTTGCGAGGTCATTAACTATCGGCGGCACAATGGCAAACGTCCGGAGGGCGACTGTATTCTTATCCTTGAAGACACTAACGGGGATGGCAAAGCGGACTCGAAGAAGATTTTTTATCAAGGCCGCGATATTGATTCAGCCCATGGTGTGTGTGTTCTCGGTACTCCAGATGGAAAAAACACCCGTGTCATCGTTAGTGCGCTGGACAAGGTTCTGGTGTTTACTGACGTGGATGGCGACGACAAAGCCGACAAAAAGGAGATACTGTTTTCCGGAATTAGTGGTTCGCAGCATGATCACGGGATTCACCAGTTCATGTTTGGCCCGGATGGCCGGTTATATTTCAATTTTGGTAACAGCGGGAAACAACTGAAGGACAAGGATGGTAAGCCGATTGTTGATCGAGCTGGTAATGAAGTAAATGACCGTCGTCAGCCTTATCAGCAAGGAATGGTCTTTCGCTGTTATCTTGACGGAAGTGGATTGGAGACTTTGGGTTGGAACTTCCGTAATAACTGGATGGTCACTGTTGATAGCTTCGGAACCATCTGGCAGAGCGACAATGACGATGATGGCAACCGCGGGGTGCGTATCAATTATGTAATGGAGTATGGTAACTACGGTTATCGAAATGAACTCACGGGTGCCGGTTGGCGCTCCAAACGGACCAACATGGAGAAGACCATTCCAGAACGGCACTGGCATCTTAATGATCCTGGCGTGATGCCCAATCTGTTGCTGACTGGTGCAGGGGCACCTACGGGTATCTGTGTCTACGAGGGAGATCTGTTGCCCAGGGTGTTTCAAGGCCAGATGATCCACACCGACGCCGGGCCTAGTATTGTGCGTGCATATCCAGTAAAGCGTAGTGGAGCGGGATACTCCGCCACCATTGTTAACATCCTCGATGGCGCTAAGCGAGACAAGTGGTTCCGTCCATCCGATGTGAAGGTTGCGCCTGATGGCTCGCTAATCGTTGCCGACTGGTATGATCCCGGTGTTGGTGGCCACAACATGCGTGATCTTGACCGAGGGCGTCTATTCCGCGTCACACCCAAGGGCCACAAGGGCTACAAGCCGCCCAAGTTGGACTTCAAAACTACTGATGGTCTCATTGCAGCAATTAAAAATCCAAATCATGCAGTACGTTACGTTGCCTGGATGGAGCTGCACAAAAAACAGAATGACGTAAAGCCTGCGTTGTTGAAGTTGGCGGGTGACAACAATCCCCGTTGCCGCGCTCGAGCATTGTGGCTACTTTCGCAGATTAAGGATAATCAAAAGGCTGCCGTGGCGATGGCCCTAAAGGATAAGGATGACAACATTCGTGGAATGTCCCTGCGCATTGCACGCCAACATAAGCTGGATGTCATACCGCTCATCAAGCAGCTTGCTGGTGACAAGAGCGCCTTGGTTCGCCGTGAATGTCTGATTGCAATTCGACACAACGAAAGTAAGGAATCTCCTGCGCTCTGGGCCAAGTTGGCCAATGCGCATGATGGCAATGATCGGTGGTATCTCGAGGCGCTGGGCTTGGCCGCTGATAAGCAGGAAAATAAATTCTTCGACGAGTGGATGAAGACCGCGAAGCTTGATACTGCTGGTGCGCGTGATGTTGTCTGGCGTAATCGCGGCACGCACGGTGCGAAGTACATTGCCGATATTATCCTCGACAAGAAAACTCCTGAAGCCGAAAAGCCACGCTACATTAGGGCGTTGGACTTCATCCCCAAGGGTAAGGAGAGGGACGATGCGCTGGCGCGCATTGCCCTGGGAGCACTATAACAAGCGTTCGCTTTACTGAAACCTGGTCGCCAACGTCTCGTGCGCGTGACGCAGGGTTTGCTCGGTTGTTTTCCAATCGATACAGGCGTCGGTAATGCTGATGCCATACTTGAGTTCCTCAAGTGGCACGGGGAACGGTTGGTTTCCGGCTTCAAGATTGCTCTCCAGCATCACGGCGTGGATGGAGTCGTTACCACCTGTAATTTGACCAAGCACATCCTCAAGCACTACGGGCTGACGATTGTGGTCCTTGGCACTGTTGCCATGACTACAATCGATCATCACGGAAACAGGCAGCTTACTGGTTTCCAGCATGGCAGTTGCCTTGGCAACCTTTTTGGAGTCAAAGTTCGGGCCACTGGCGCCGCCTCGCAGAATGAGCTGTGTATCGGGATTACCGCTTGTGGTGACGGCTGCGGCCTGACCATCCGAAGTAATTCCAAGGAACGTTTGGCTACGACTGGTCGCGACAATAGCATTTACAGCGGTCTGGAATTCGCCGGACGTGGAGTTTTTCAGGCCAACGGGCATGGATAGACCGGAGGCCATCTGGCGGTGCGTTTGGCTCTCAACAGTCCGCGCGCCAATGGCTGCCCAGCAGAGACTATCGGCGATGTATTGTGGGGTGATTGGATCAAGCAACTCGGTGGCAGTGGGCAGACCAAGGTCGAGCACCTGCCCGAGGAACTGTCGCGCCTGACGGAGGCCCTCGGGAATGTTATAGGCGTCGTTGAGTTCGGGGTCCATGATCAGCCCCTTCCAGCCTGTGGTGGTGCGGGGTTTTTCGAAATAAACTCGCATGACCAGAAGAATACGGTCGCTTAATTCCTTAGCCAGTGGAGCGAGGCGTTCAGCGTACTCTTGTCCGGCTTTCATGTCGTGAATTGAGCACGGTACAACAACGACCAACAGACGTGGATCCTCGCCATGAATGATGCGCTGGATGTCATCCCGGCTTAGCTGGACTATGGCCGCTTGCTCCGGTGTCCGTGGCAACTCGGCTATCAACGCTCCCGGTGTTGGCAGCGTTTGAAATGATTCAATGCGTAGATCGGTGACGGACTCCATATAACAAGGTGGACAAGGACTCCAAAAGCATAAGGCCAAGTCAATCTTTTCTGCTTTAAAACTTTACTGTCAGACGGTGTGTGGAGAACATTTCCTTTACCGAAAGTAGCTGAATGGGGATGGTGCTGGCTGGTCGGGCGTCTTTGTCCGGCTTTGCAGGGGGGTTGAATGGATCATTTTTTGTCACAGCGTGTGCTGACGTGTGTATGTGTGTCGTTGGGTTCTTTTTTCATTACGGGTTGTGGCTCGGTTTCAGCTGTCCATAAAGCACAGACGTACAACCTACTTGGTAAACCACAAATGTCAGGAGCAGTGGATCGGTCGGAACAGCGAAATAAACTAAGCGAGGGCAATATCCTTATCACTGTTGGAGACCGAACGATTCAAGGGCAGATGGACATGAGCGGTTTGCAGGTGACAGAGGATGAAGTGATGGCATTTGCGGATGAGCGCCCCGCGCTTGTAAAGGTACGGTATGTGACGGACCAGATGGAGACCCGACAGGCGATCGGGGACAAGGTAAGCGAGGGATCAGAGCGCGGGCCTTTGCATGGGCGTACGGTAATTGGGGAAATGGTATCGGATCATTGGCGTTTCAAGATGGCGCAGGGCAATCCAACACGTCTCCAGACACAGGCACTTCGGGAATTGGCGGGTGATTTCGGTGCGGAGTTTTATCCCGTCCGTCCGTTGACTGTTGGTGAAAGCTGGGAAGTGCCGGCGCAGGCGGTTAAACGATGGTTGGGACATGACTTGATACGTTCCGAGGGCACGGCGGTATTGACGTTGGAAAAGATCACTGAACATGAGGGAGAGAGGTGCGCAAAGGTACTGATGGAAATTAGCGCGGGCGGCAGCATGTTGGACCCGGATGGAAACGAGCTGGAGATTACGATTGGAGTAGACGGATATATTTACAGATCGCTAGAGACATACGTGGATTTGGCGGGCGAGATGGAGGGTTTAATGATTCTTGAAGGTGAGGTTAAGCAGGATGGAAGCTTGATTGGGATCAAGGTTACCGGTCCGGTAAAAGTCAGTGGCTCGAACAAGTTGCAACATCCTAAATCCGCCGCTCGTCGTGCTCAGCCCCGTTAACGCCTGCGCTGAAGATTACCGATGGCGGTGAGATAAGCCTCGATGGCGTTGCGATAGGATTCGGGCCATTTGGTATCTGATTGTTTGGATGCCGGTTGGGCGGTCTTAGGCTTGAGCTTGGTAATCCAATTCTCCGCTTCCCGTTGCATAGCCTCGGCCAGGGTTAGGGCAGCCTGTTCCAATTTCTGTTCAGCAAATTTTAAATTTCCGGTGGTCTTTCCGGATGCCGCTGTGCTTGGCTTGGAGGCAGCTTTCAGGGCTTTCAAGGCTTCCTTTAAACTATTCATAACGTCCGGTTTGATTGCCGCGTCATTTTTCTCCAGGGACGAAATTTTGTCGGACAATGCCATTGTCATTTTGGCGATGTCAACTGGTCCGACCCCGGGATTTTTACATTGCTGACACAAGCTTTTGACTAATTTTTCGAAGTCCTTGAGGCGTTCCATCATGTCGATCTTGTCGGATTGCTCCTTCTTGGTCCCCGACTCCTTCTTGGTCGTTCCGGGAGTAGGCTTAGGATCTCTAGCTTCTGGGTTCTTGAAATACTCTGCCAATAAACGTCTTGCGGCATCGAATACCTGGCTCGACAATTCGTGTGCACGGCGAACATCGTCGTTGAGCTTGACGAGCTCCCTGTCAACCGCCTTGGGGGTGCGCTCCCCTGCCGCGGTGGCCGCGGAAAAAATAAATATCACGGCGCAAAGAGCCGCGACGATTTGATTCTGTATGTATTGTCCACTCATCCTCACGTCTTAACGTCGTACCATTTTGGGATATTTTCAACCCGCAATAGTACACAACTGGTATGGAGAATCATGCATCCTGGGCCCTGTGATGGTCTAGAAGTGTAAACGTATCTCAAAATTGTTCATTTTCCCCTAAAGACCAGTCTTCTTCGGTCGATTCTTCTCTTAACGCAACCGATATAACGGGAGATGGTTGAGAGACAGCTCGGCTACTCAATCCGGCTAAAGGTGCATGGGCGAATGGAAGCGCCCTGGCAACGGGAACAAGCACCACGATAGCCTACCGGCACACGAGCGACTTAGATTGCCACTGATGGATGACGGATCCGCTCAGTGGCTGTCTTTTTTTCCGGATAAATTTCTGAGGATTCTTGCGGACAAATGGTGGTCGGTTGCATAAACTGGGGCCATGGAACGGATATTTGGGGCTATTTTCCTGATCGTCGCCATCGTGGGGCAAGCGCAAGAGCCCAAGCCGGCGAAGCCCGAATTGTCGGTGGAGCTAAAGGCGTTCTTGGATAAGGCTGAGGCGGGTGATGCTGAGGCGCAATGGCGGTTGGCGGATGCATTTGCTTTTGGCCGAAACGTTACCATAGACCGTGATGCCTCCTTCAAGTGGGCGGAAAAAGCAGCAGAACAAAAGCATGCGAAGGCAGCTTTTCACTTAGCAGGCATGCATCGGTACGAATTTAAGGCAAAGCGTGATCTTCCCAAGAGCGACAAGCTTTTTGCTGAGGCGGTACCGGGCTTAAAGAGACTAGCTGAAATGGGTGATGCACAGGCGGCAACAATGCTGGGTGACGTTTATTTCAGTGGAACAGGAGCCAAACAAGACAAGCCTGAGGGGGTGAAATGGTACCGTAAGTCGGCCGAGCTGGGTTATCCTCGCGCCAAGTACATAGTCGGCTATCGGCTTCGGTTTGGTGATGGTGTGAAGCCGGATAAGGAAGCTGCGGAGAAGCTGTTTTCAGAATCACTGAAGGAGCTAACAGTCGTTGCGGAGAAAAAAAATGATGCTGATGCTCAGAATCTGGTTGGTCTGATGCATTCCTCAGGGTGGGGTGTTCCCATTGATTATGAGAAAGCCTTTCATTGGTACAAACAGGCGGCGGACAAGGAACATACGGCTTCCCAGTTCAATATTGGTATTCAGTACAGTAACGGACGTGGGGTTTTGAAGGATGAGTCGAAGGCTGTTGAGTGGTATGCACGCGCTGCTAAAAACGATCATCTTTGGGGACGTTTTTACCTGGGTATTCACTACAGCCGTGGAGATGGTGTGACGCGTGATGTGAACAGGGCAAATGGGTATTTTCAGGATGTTCTTGAGGAAGTAAGAGAGGAGGCAGCACGCAAGAATGCCCGAGCCCAGTATACACTTGCAGTCCTGCATCGTAATGCATGGGGTGTGCCACGGGATTATGAGGAGGCATTGAAATGGTACCGGATGGCTGCAGATCAGAACTACAGCATTGCAATGTACGGGTTGGGCGTTATGTATGAATATGGTCAGGGAGTGCCAAAGGATGTGGCGGAGGCAGTTAAAATGTACAAACGTGCTGCTGACTTGGGCAGTACACCTGGCCAGTTTAAGTACGGTACAAGTTTGATCACTGGGTTATCTGTGAAACAGGATGTGGAGGCAGGCTTTGGCTGGATTCGTAAGGCAGCAGATCGTGATTACACAGATGCGCAAATGTTCCTTGCCAGAGCTTATACTCAAGGGAAGAACGTGCTTCCAGATGTCAAGAAAGCCACCAAATGGTACCGCCGGGCAGCAGGTGGCAGTGAATCTGCGGCAATGCAGGAAATTGCAAAACGTTGCCTGGACGGCGTGGGCACAGAACGCGACTTGGAGGAGGCATTGAAATGGTATCGTAAACTTACCCAGTTAAAGTCTGCTAATCGTCAGTCAATCCGTGAGCCTGCCGCGTTATCAATGCGAGAACTTGAGTGGCAACTGAATGTGGGTGTTCCCGCCAAGCTCCCACCTTTGGATGAGGTGAAGCAAAAGGCCGAGGAAGGTGATGCTGAGGCTCAGTTCCATTATGGATTGTATTTGGCCAAGGGTTTGAATTTGGAGCAGGATATCAAAGGAGGAATCTCGTCAATCAACAAGGCGGCTGAAGCAGGCCATGTGCCGGCACAGTTTTATCTTGCGACGCAATATGATGAAGGAACATTGGGCAAACGGAATGACAAGAAAGCGGTTGAGCTTTACAGGGAAGCGGCTGCAAAGGGTCATGCGTCTGCCCAGAACAACTTGGCAGTAAAACTGGATGTTGGCGATGGTGTTACCCGCGACTTGAAAAAGGCGCTTGAATTGTATCGCAATGCAGCTGCTCAGGGGAATGCCCGCGCACAGTTTAATTTGGGTGCAAAATATGACGCCGGCGAAGGAGTGGAGAAGGATGCGAAGGTTTCCACGGATTGGTATCGCAAGGCAGCCGAACAGGGACATGCCGCAGCTCAGAATAATCTAGCTGTGAAATTGGAAAAAGGAGACGGAATCGAGGTTGATTTGAAGGCTGCAGTAAAATGGTATCGCCGTGGCGCTAATCAGGGTTATGCAGAAGCGCAAAACAACCTCGGCAATCTCTACCACGGTGGGAAGGGCGTCGATAATGATCTAGCTCAGGCTTTCAAGTGGTGGGGGCTGGCTGCCATTCAAGGGCAGCCTGAAGCAGTGAAGTCTCTTCGGTCGTTGGTGGGGCGACTGAACAATACTCAGGTAAACAAGGGTCGCACACTCATCAATGATTTCACCCCGCTTTCCGAATGAACAACAATAAAACTGCTGCTGCATTATATTCCATTTTTTTGTTACTAACGAGTTGTGGTACCGTCGGTGATCTTTCGGGACCTGACTTTATAATGCGACCGGACGGGTTGCACATCCATCCACAAACCGGCCAGCCGTATTCGGGTACTTTTGATTATTCAAATCAGGGCAGCCGATTCAAAGGCAGTATCGTCAATGGGCGCCGTGAAGGATTGTTTTCAGAGTGGTATCCCGGTGGACAGAAAAAAGTCGAATACAACTACCGAAATAACCGCAAGCATGGCCGGGCTCGGTCTTGGTTCACCAGTGGGCAGCTTCGGACAGATATTACTTTTGAAAATGACCAGTTAATGCGGGGTATCACATATCAGCTAGATGGGAGGGAGGCAAGTCGACTGGAGAAAGGTACCGGCACGCTCACCGCTTATCATAACAACGGCAAGCCTAGCTGGGAAAAGACATACCAAGACGGCAAACGAATCCGTCAACGCATTTGGCACACTGACGGCATCCTCAAGGCTGAAGACTAAAAAAACCCGCCTAGGGTCGGGCGGGTTGGATAAATTTGGGCTGAGTATCAGTAAAGGAATTTTCTCCAATCCTTGTTGGTTTTCTTCTCTATGGATTTTAGTTCCTTTTGCCTCTCCTTAATGATGAGCGCCATTTCACGCTTCACAAGTGTCCAATTAATACGGCGAAGACTTTTCCTGTAGGAGTCGATTGCTACTTCACGAAAAAAACGTGGACCGCCAGAGTAACCTGCCCTTTGGAAACGGTGAATGGATATTTTTTCCAGCAGAGTGAACTGCCTGCGCGGTCGGCCGCGAGTTTTTGTAGGGAATGTACTGAACGGAGTCGGGTTATGATCCAACCAATCACTAAAAGCCGCGATCAGGTCCGGTTTTGTCGCTGCCCAATTGACACGAAAAGAATGATTGGTTGATGGCCCTCCATTATTTGCTGCATTGCCCGAGGTCTCCAACAACACGTCCGATTGCCGCAGTGATTTCTTACATTTAACATAATAATCACGATTTGCTTTTTCCGAGAGAAAGGAGCCTTTTTCACTACCTAATTCTCGATCCAGCTCCCAGAGAAATATCCGACTGATGGCAGTCTTCGGTAAACGGGAAAATTCGGAAAAATCCCAGTCGGGTTTTTTTAGGGTTTCTTTACCCCATAATTTAAGTTTAGTTGGTTCCATTTTTGAAAGGCATTGACATAATTCGTCAATTGATTTGCGTTGTGGTCTTATTAGATGATACACATTTTAGACTCCTCAAAGTCAAGAAAGTTTCTCACTGTTTAAGTGATTTCCAATAAGTTTGTACTTGGAATTCTGTTATCCATTTAACACCCAAAACACACTCCAACATGAACCGCCTCATGGCAAATTTTAATTTATAAGGGAAACCCCTATGCCACTGGCAAAGGACACTGTATGATTTGGCCGTGGGATGGTGGCGAATAGGGCTGATTATGTCGACACTGCCATTTGTTGTTGTGGCAGCCGAACCGCAAAGCGTCGTTGCAAAGCTAAATGGGATGCTATCGGGTTTACTTGACGGGGCACTTGTCCTTGTTGGTCAGATATTCTCATGGAGCATCGGAATGGCAGCAGTATGGTTTGTGTTAGGAGGCTTGGGCGCTTATTTGGCTTGGCGTTTGTTTCGCGCGCGCGGATGGCTTGATGGCCCGTGGGAATGGTGTGCCAAAATGCGATGGATTTGGGCAGTACTGATGATAATGGCGATGTCTATTGGTGGATGTAGTTCAGGTATTATTTGGGGTGCGGGAATGGGAGCGAAACAATGGGTTCAGAAGTCTGGATTTTTTGAAAAGTCAACAGGTCATATATATGCAACCTTGATGATATTTCGTGCTGAGCCTGGGCTTGATGGCAATAAAACGGATGAGTTGCTGGAGAAGGATATAGCAGCCGCCATTGCTGCCACTCGCAAAGCCCAGGATAAAGCGGCGGAGTTGGGGGCTAAAGCTGTCGAGATGGAGAGTTCTGTGCGCGAACGTCTCGATCAATGGTCGAACGATCAAAAAATTTCAGGCATCAAAAAATGGATGCTTGGCGGTGTTATGAATTTTTTCTGGGAGCAACAGATCAAGACGCCGCTGAACGAAAGTGAAGCTCGAGCCTTGATTAAGAAGGTTGTCGATGACAACCAGGCTAAAGATGAAAGGGAGGTGGCTCGCCAAGCCATGGATCGAGTGGCTAAAACGTTTCGCACTGCGGCTATCCTGTATATTAACGAAATGATTTGGCCGAGTTTGCTGGTGCTAATTCCGTTAACATTGTGTGCAGGGTTTGGTCCCTTGTGCGTATTTTGGACTTTAAGGTGGTTAACGATTATAGGCAAAGAATCGACTCCCAACGCGTCAGGAGAACCTCCTCTCGCCGAATAGAAGCGACTTAGTTAACGTCAGAATAAACCCAGAAGCCGCTTGCGCCTCGTCTGCCTACAGGCCAGACTGCGCTCGGCACCCTGGCTTTTTGAACCAAAAAGAAATTATGATTCGAAAAATACTTTATATAACAGCGCTTACCGGTTTGCTTACAGTTACTGGCAACGCAGCAGACGCAGCGCTAATTGCCAAGGGTCGGGATCTTTTCCATTCCAAGATATGTACGACCTGTCATCAGGTGCCCGGGGGGCCGCCTGCGTCGGCTGGGATCGCGATGAAGGCACCTCAGTTCGAGGGCAACTTCTGGGGCACCGAACGTGTTGTGACACTCGGCTTTGGTGGCAAGGACGCCAAGGTTAAATTTGATGAGGCATATTTTATCGAGTCGGTACGCAAACCTATCGACAAAGTGGTAAAAAGTGCGGCGGCACCCATGCCTCCGCCACCTGCGGTAAACGATGAGGAAATGAAGGCACTCATCGCCTACGTGAAGAGCCTGAGCGACGGGACTGCTCCGGCGGCTGTTGATGGTATTGTTGCCAAGGGTGCTCTCCAGAAATTCAGGTACCGGGTCTACAACGGTTCTTGGGGCAAACTGCCCGATTTCGAAAAACTCAAACCGGTGAAGACCGGTGAGGCCAAGAGTGGTATTGCAGACACCAACTTCTCCAAGAATCGTGATAATTTTGGCCTCGTTATCGAGGGTGAACTCGAGATCAAAAAAAAGGGGAATTACACTTTCAATCTAGCTTCTGACGACGGCTCGAGATTGCTCGTAAACGGCAAGGTCGTTGTCAACAACGACGGGGTACACGGTGTGATCAACAAATCAGGCTCCATTAATCTAGAAGCCGGTGTTGCGCTCGTTCGAATTGAGTTTTTTGAAAAGGGCGGCGGCGAGCACTTGTCGCTCGATATGTCCGGGCCCGGGATCAAGAAGCTGCAGCTTGCCCGTAACACCGCCCCGCAGGGCGGCGGCGGCAAACCCGCCAGCGGCAACCCTATTCTGCCAGCAAACAATGAAGCGGTGATGTACCGCAACTTCATTCAGGGTGCATCGCCCCGTGGAATTGGCGTGGGCTACCCAGAATTTCTCAACGTGTGCTTCGATGCCAACGCTCTCAATTTTGTCATGATCTGGCATGGGGCGTTTATAGACGGTGCTAAGCACTGGAATGGGCGCGGGCAAGGCTTCCAGTCGCCCAGTGGACATTACCTTATTAAGCTCAAGCGGACTCAGGCCATCGCACAATTGTCCGATGCCAAGGCACCGTGGCCGGAGCTAATGCTAGGCAACAACGATGACGATCGCGCCAAAGGGTTGCGTTTCCGCGGTTATAAGCTGGAGGAAAGCCAGCGGCCGGTATTTCGTTACTCAGCGGGCAAGACGATGATTGAAGATTACGTAATCCCACAGGCCGGACCGCTACCGTCCTTTACTCGCCAACTTACTCTAACAGGTAGCGGCAAGTATTATTACCTTGCTGCTGCCGACGCCGTTATTGCCAAGTCCGGCAATAGCTGGAAGGTGGGCGACAGCCTCAAGCTGACGATTGATGCGTCAGTCGTCCCCATCCTACGCGATGGTCCGAGTGGTAAGGAACTGCTTGTTCCGATTGATGTCAAAGGCAAGGCCATCCTCCGTGCCAAGTTTGAATGGGACCTAAACTAAGGAAATTTAAGGAGAATCTAATGATAAAAAAAATCACACTAATCTGTGGTGCTTTGCTGGCTGGCATTGCCTTCGGGGCCGAAACACCGAAGCAGGATGACTACTACAAGATCACTCGTGTGCCGATCCCTGAAGGTGTGGTGCTTGAAGCCAGCGGTTTGGCGATGCTGCCCAATGGTAAACTTGCCGTGAGCAGCCGCCGTGGGGACATTTATACTGTGAGCAATCCACTCGGCAAGACGGAGGACATGAAACTTAAGCTCTATGCGCGCGGTTTGCACGAACCGATCGGCATTCACTGGAACGATGGTTGGCTCTATGCCACCCAGCGGTGTGAGGTGACCCGCATACAGGACGAGGATGGCGATGGTCGGGCCGACATCTTTGAAACCGTGAGTGATGGCTGGAGCATCAATGGCGATTATCATGAGTACGCCTTTGGCTCGCAGTTCGATCCGGATGGCAATATGTGGGTGGTGCTTTGCCTCACGGGATCCTTTAGC
>CAYUXV010000390.1:0-6051 GCA_964448875.1 uncultured Verrucomicrobiota bacterium | reverse complement strand
TTTTGCTGAATTGAGAAGTCCCTAGCAAAGCAAAATTTGACCGAAAGAACTATTTTTAGCCGGACAACCCCAAAAATTATCAACTGACGCAACTCGATATGCCGTCAACGAGAAACGGATTTGTAGATTTCGAAATGGATGGCGATTTGGCTAGAGTGTGCATTACGCGTGCGCATTTGGAGGAAGATGTGGGAAAGAGTACGCATTTTGAGGATTACAGTGGAGTCGATTTTAATCGGGCCGGAGTGCCATTACTGGAAATCGTCTCCGAGCCAGATATTACTAGTGCGGACATGGCATATGCCTATCTTAACGCGCTTAAATATATCCTCGAATATGGTGGTATTAGTGATTGTGATATGGAAAAAGGGCAGGTGCGATGTGATGTGAATGTGAGTGTTAGGCCAGCAGGGCAGACCGATCTTGGTGAAAAGATTGAAATTAAGAACATGAACAGCTTTAGTGGCGCGCGTCGAGCGTTGGAACATGAAATTCCAAGACAAATCAGTGTTCTTAATGATGGAGGAATTTTGCAACAGGAAACTAGGCGTTGGAACGATGAAGCTGGTATTACAGATAGCATGCGGACAAAGGAAGAGGCGCATGATTACCGCTATTTCCCCTGCCCTGATTTAATGCCGCACACGCCTAGTGAACAATGGCACGCCGAGGTCCGTTCGTGCGTAGTGGAGCTGCCGCTCGCACGCAAACTCCGTCTTATCTCTGAATATAAATTACCGGCTGGAGATGCTGATGTTTTCGTCGGAGATATGGCATTAAGTGATTACTTTGAGACAGTTGTGAAGGGAGTCAAAAACCCCAAAGCTGTGGCCAACTGGGTAATTAACAATCTACAGGCCAGGATGTCTGAGACCAATACTAGCTTCAAAGACTTGAGTTTTGCATCAACAGCGATAGGTGAACTGGTGGACTTGGTGGAGAGTGGCCGGATTAGCAGTAGAATTGCACAGGATGTTTTCGTTGAAATGTTTGAATCAGGCAACGCACCGGGTGCGATCGTGGAGGAAAATGGCCTCGCGCAAGTTAGTGATATGGGTGAGCTTGAATCAATGTGCCGTGAAGTTATAGATGATAATCCTGGGCCTTCAGCTGATTTTCGAAACGGCAAGGGGACGGCATTGAATTTTCTTAAGGGGAAAGTGATGAAGGCTAGTCGGGGAAGGGCAAATCCACAAATAGTCGGGGAGTTATTGGAAAAGCTCTTGGGTGCCTGATGTTGCCTTCATTTCAATCCGTTCATTTTATTGGAATCTGCGGTACTGCGATGGCTTCTGTGGCGGCGGCTTTGCAAGAGCGTGGAATATGTGTGACAGGATCAGATCAAAACGTCTACCCGCCGATGTCTACTTTTTTAACTGAACGTGGCATTAAGGTTCGTGAGGGATATCATGAAAATAATCTACCAAATACACTTGGTCTTGTTGTCATAGGCAATGCTATTTCTAGGGGCAATCGCGAAGTTGAAGCGGTATTAGAACGCAAGCTCCATTACTGCTCGCTGCCGGAATTGCTTAAAGATAGATTTATTCGGGGAAAGCGTTCACTGGTTGTAGCAGGGACACATGGCAAGACGACAACCTCGGCACTGCTTGCATGGGTATTTGAATATAACGGGCTAAACCCAAGCTACCTTATTGGAGGGATTCCAAACAATTTCAAACAAGGCGCACGTTTTACAGATAGTGAGTGGTTTATCATCGAAGGAGATGAATATGACACGGCTTTTTTTGATAAGCGGAGCAAGTTAATACATTATTTGCCGGAGGTTGCGGTGATCAATAATCTTGAGTTTGATCATGCCGATATCTTCAGTGATCTTGCAGAAATACAGCTAAGCTTTTCCCGGTTTGTGAACATCATTCCTCGTAACGGTTTGCTTGTGACAAGTGGTGATGATGAAAACATAGCGCCCCTACTTGAAACTGTTCACTGCCCGGTGCAGCAATTCGGGTTGTCGAAGGGTAACGATTTACATGGTGTTGATCTCAGTTTTTTTGTCGAGGGATCAGAGTTCTCAATTGGAAATGTTAAGTATTCGATACCCCTGTGCGGGGAGTTGAATGTACGCAATGCTTTAGCGGTTGTGGCTGTGGCAAGGCATTGTGGATTAGAAGATGCGTCGATTCAGTCAGCTTTTAATTTATTTAAAGGCATCAAACGACGAATGGAAGTATGTGGAGAGGGTAGGGAAGTGACGATTATAGATGATTTCGCACATCATCCAACCGCCATTCGTGAAACCCTTAAGGCTCTAAGAGTCCGTTATCCGGGGCAACGTTTATGGGCTGTGTTTGAGCCGAGAACAAACACTACTCGAAGGGCTGTTTTTCAGCGTGATATGGTGAATTCTATTGTTGATGCAAATATTGTTTTATTAGCAAAAGTTCCAAATTTGGAACAGATTCCTGAGGCTGACCGGCTTGATCCGGAACTTTTGGTGGCCGATCTTGGTGCTGGTGGGCAGACTGCTGAATATCTGCACGATGTTGACTCCATAGTAACATATGTCACCACCCATGCAATTCCAGGCGACATTGTGTGTGTGTTAAGTAATGGTGGATTTGGTGGGATTCACCAGAAACTGTTAGATGGGCTTGCGGAGTGAGCGTGCCAATTATTATTTTTTATTAGAATTAGTGATTCTCTTAAGTAGGCGCTCTTTTAATTGAGAAAATGATTGGTCTGTTACATTTGAAAGTCTTGTTTTGGCAGTATTTATTTTTCCGTCTTCGATTTCCAAAATGGCGACTTGAAGTTCCACCCATTGTATTTGAATGTTTTTTTTCGCCAGTTGCCGAGCTTTGTTCCATGCTTCTATTGCGATTGGGTATTGAAGAGGGCGAATGTCGAGAAACGACTCGGCGTAATCTGCGGCGTAGTTGAAATCTTTTGGAGCGAGAGTATGTGCCTTATGGAAATGTTCGGAAGCTTTATTTAAAATAGATGCCTGTGAAGTTTGATAATGATCAGCAGCTTTTACAGAATACAGGCTCAGCGCAGTTGCATAATTATTATGGTACAAGGGCTCGTCCGGCGCGAAATTTACAGACTTATTAAAATTATCCAAGATATTGGGAATCAATTTATCGCTTTCAGTTTCTATTGAAAGTGTGCCTAGGTGTGTGGCCAGGTTGTTCCAGAGAGTTGCGTTCGCGCTGTCGGATTTTAACGCGTGATGCCATTGGTCAATGGCGCCTTGTTCATCTCTGATGTAAGTAAGAAAACTTGCGTAGGCTGCGCGTGCCCCATTGTGGTCGGGATTTATAGCTAAAAAATTTTCGTAAGCCTGTCTGACATCAAGAAGTCTTGCTTGAGTCAGTTGAATAAAGTTTCTCTGTAAAGAGATGTCCGTTTTGATTTTCTCTTGGTATTCTTCCAGCCAACGAGTGATATCAACTATTGCCTTGTCGTCTTTCGATAGGAGTTTTCTGAATTGTTCTTCGGTCTGGATTGTAGGTTTTTTATGTAAATGGCTAAAAGTCGATGTTTTTGGTGATGTATCTAAAATGCTACATCCAGAAACTTGCAAAAGTACGGAAATGTAAATAAGTGGTCTCATTAATTTTTTGGAGGAGCGGAGGCTAACAAGTTTTAAGGGCATGGGCAAATCTGTCGTGGTGTCTGGACGTTTGGTCACATAGGCATTATCATCCGTAAATGGACTTGGAGGATCACATTGGTGATATATGTAGGAAAGCACGAATTCAGACTAAAACGCACATCGCCGCCGCCGCCGGCGCTGCAGGAGTTAGCGAAAGCCTTTTGCATGAATTTGAAACTGACGGAGTGGACTCGGTGAAGTTGAATGTCGCATCACTAGCAGAAACTTTAGGGTTAAATATTGAAAAGGCTGAGCGTATCGCTAGCGGCTGGGAACCAGCAGTGGTGGACTTGAGTGTGTGGGAGGAATTACGAATGGTAACGACCTCGGAAGGGTTTGAGGTAAACAGCTTTTTGTTATGGGACATCGAATCGAAATCAGCAGCACTTTTTGACACTGGTTGGTTTGCGGATGATATTTTCAGATTAGTTCATGAACACAAACTCAACTTAGAGCACCTTTTCATAACGCATACTCATGGGGATCATATCGCCGCATTATCAGATGTGCGGAAGCGATATCCGGAAATTAATCTACATTCTGGTTCTGAACATGCCCCCTCTGAGCAAAGAGTGGCGCCTGGGAATTTGGAATCGCTCGGGCCTATTAGAATAGGTTGCCGCCTGACTCCCGGGCATGCGTCTGATGGTATAACTTATATAATTGATTGTTGGCCGAATGATGCGCCGATGGTGGCGGTTGTTGGCGATGCGATATTTGCAGGATCTATGGGCAAGGATTACAGTACTCCAATTGCGGCGCAAAAAAATATTCGAGAAGAAATACTTTCGTTGCCGCCAGATACATTGATATGCCCAGGTCATGGGCCGACAACAACTGTCGGCGAAGAGGTTGAAAACAACCCATTTTTCTAGTTAACAGGCCGCCTTTGCCTTGACGTAGGATGGGGCTGAGGGATAGCTTGCGCACTCCGGAATCATGCGACACACAATCTCAGTATTGGTAGAGAATCAGTTTGGCGTGTTGGCTCGCGTTGCTGGTATGTTTAGTGGGCGTGGATACAATATTGATTCTTTAAATGTTGCACCTACACATGACTCAGGTGTATCCAGAATGACATTGGTAACCAGTGGTGATGACTCCACAGTAGAGCAAATAGTCAAGCAGCTTGAAAAGTTGGTTAATGTATTGGAAGTGACAGACTTTCGTGATTATGAATACGTGGATCGAGAGCTTGTGTTGGTAAAAGTAAAGGTTAATGGTAAAACGCGTTCAGAGGTGATGCAGATTACCGACATCTTTCGGACGAAAATTGTGGATGTCCAACCTGCTAGCATGACAATCGAGGTAACCGGTAATGAAAACAAGGTTACCAAGTTTGTTGAATTGATGGAAAATTTTGGGGTGCTGGATTTAACTAGAACGGGCAAAGTTGCTTTGCCAAGAACATAAAATTTTATTATGGCAGCAAAAGTCTATACAGATAAAGAGGCGGATTTAAAAATACTGAAAGGTAAAACACTTGCGGTTCTTGGGTTTGGCAGTCAGGGCCATGCACATGCACTGAATTTAAAAGAGAGTGGGTGCAAAGTAATTATCGGCCTCTATAAGGGGAGTAAGTCACGTAAAGTAGCTAGGCAGCGTGGGTTCAAGGTTTATGATACAGGAGAGGCAGTGAGGCTTGCTGATGTAATTATGGTTGCGTTGCCAGATACGAAACAGGCTGCTTGTTACAAGAAAGACATTGAACCAAATTTGGAAAAAGGGAAGTCGTTGCTTTTTTCGCACGGTTTTTCAATACACTTTGGGACTGTGGTGCCACCAAAAAATGTTGATGTAATTATGGTGGCTCCAAAAGGCCCCGGGCATATTGTGCGGCGACAATATTTAGAAGGGAAAGGGGTCCCTTCATTGATAGCTGTTTATCAAAACCCAAGTCGCAAGGCCAAGAAAGTTGCACTAGCTTGGGCTAAGGGAATTGGCGGCACGCGTGCAGGTGTGTTGCAAACAACTTTTAAGGAAGAAACGGAGACTGATCTTTTTGGGGAACAGACGGTTCTTTGCGGAGGAGCTAGTGCATTAGTCTTGGCAGGTTATGAAACATTGGTCGAAGCGGGTTATCAGCCGGAAATGGCATATTTTGAATGCTTGCATGAATTAAAACTAATCGTGGACTTAATGAATGAGGCAGGAATAAGCGGAATGCGTTTTTCCATCTCTGAAACAGCTAAGTGGGGAGACGTATCTGTTGGCCCAAAAATTATTGATAAAAGCGTTAAAAAGAGGATGAAAGAAGCGCTGAAATCTGTGCAAAATGGTAAATTCGCTAAGGGATGGGTCAAAGAGTATAAAGGAGGATATAAGCGTTATCAGAAATTACTAAAGGAGGGGGAAAAACATTCCATCGAAAAAGTAGGAGCTCGATTGCGTGGGATGATGCCTTGGATGAAGAAGCGTGCGGTGAAAGG
>CAYUXV010000389.1:0-16897 GCA_964448875.1 uncultured Verrucomicrobiota bacterium | reverse complement strand
CCTGCCAAATAAGAAAGCTGACGGACCAAACTTAACGCCACGCTCACTTGTGCCACACGGTGGCCCCGCAGACCCCGGTGGAGAAGGTATCGACATTACACTGGAAGAACTTACCACCGAATGGCGACTCTTAGCCGACCTCTACGCGCTGGCTATCGAAATGGACCGCGTCCGATTTGGCTCTATTACCTTCATGGCCGCCGGTGAACGTATTCGCCTCACTGGTGAATACAAATTTAAAGGCAAAACGCGGTACAAGTTTGATGATGCCACCATGCACAAGCGCACGGGCTCAGCCGGCTGCAGCCACGAGTGGTGGCACAAGTTTAATGAAAAGAAAAAGAATGAGCAGCTTCGAGCTCACGCGCACATGAAAATGAACGAGGTTGCCTACTTCCTAAAACGCCTCAACAACACAAAAGAAGCAAACGGCAAGAGTATACTCGAAAATTCACTATTCACCATTTCCACCGAATCCGGCGATGGAAGACATAACGATGTGAAGCGTGAATTATCCGGGGTATTTCACGCCATCACCAGCGCAAATGGACGCTTCAAAACCGGCCATTCTATGGACGTTAAAGCTGAAGGCATTGATGTTTACAACACCATGCTTACGGCCATGGGTTCAAAGAAAAAAATTGGCCCAGAAAACCGGCAAAACAAACCCATAAATAAAATATGGGCTTAAAGCGTTTCGGATTCTAATTTGCCGGAGCATCCCCCATCTGTTGAGCCAGATAGTTTTCAATACCGATCATCTTAATGAGATCCAGTTGAGCTTCAGCCCAGTCGATACTTTGCTCAGACTCTACAACCATGCGGTCCATTAATTCGCGACTAGCATTGTCATTCACATCCGAACACAGCTTAATGCCTTCATTGTACGCCGAAGCACCTTTTATCTCCAGCGCCATACCGTTCACGATCATCTCCTGTGGCGTAGCCCCCACATTGATGACATCATATCGTGAGATTGCCGGCACACCGTCCAAAAATAGAATGCGGTCAATCACCTCATCGGCATGCTTCATCTCCTCAATGGATTCCTTATAATAATAATCGGCCAGTTTATTCAGTCCCCAGTTGCGGAGCATCTTGGAATGGATGAAATAAGTGTTGATCGCTGTTAGCTCAATAGTGAGACCAGCGTTTAATGCTTCAATGACTTGTTCGTTACCCTTCATAAATAAAAAATCTGACTGCGCGTATTTATAATTGATCAACGCGCGAACGCCTCGAAGATATCACACCAAACGAGAAAAGCAAAAACGACTCGTATAAAAAAATAAATTTGTTTGGTGCCGAGACTCAGACACAGTCTCAAACAGAAATAAAAATTTAAGCCGCCTGACAGTGACACAGTGTTTTGACATGTCCACATCCTGGACAAAGAGCACAGGGCCCACACTCCGCGGGAAAACCGGAAAGCAAACGTTGAATACGACACTGACAACTGCCACAACCACTTCCCGCAGAGGTTGCACGAGTAACCTCCTCAATAGTTTCTGCATCGCCCTCGTCAATCGCACTCAGAATGCTTGATGCGTTGACCTGATAACAGTGACATATCAGCGTATCGGCTGACTTTGTTTGCACCTGCGTGGACATGTTCAGAATGGTCGCCATCGGGTGAAAGCACTTACTTCATCGGTCATATAAACCGACGAGGCAAGCTTTTTTTGAGACTGAGTCACATTAGCAGTTATACACAAAAACATCAAAAATCGGATTTTTCCTTGGCAAACCTAACGTTTTTCGTTTTGGTGGATCTTTTTAAAGCCTTTTTCCAAGCGAGAGACAATCTCAGATCGGGTTTTAGCATGGTTTTTTGTTTCCAACGGATCTTCCCTGATGTTCGAGAGAATGTACGGCCTAACGAAGGGTTTTCCTTTGGGTTGCTGACGTCCACCGGAGCCATTGCCGAGGATAAGTTTCCAATCCCCGTCCCGGATGGCAAACATGCCACCTGAGGAATGATGGATTACCGGCGGGCGGGGGTGCTCATTCCCATTACCTAGCAATAGCGGCAGATAACTGTAGCTGTCAGCCGCCGCACCTTTGGGAATCTTTGCGCCAGCAACCTCGGCTACTGTGGCGAAAAGGTCGGTATGCGTGATGACATGGTTGCATTTGCTACCTGGGGCGATCTTCCCGGGCCAACGCGCAAAAAAAGGCACATGATGACCGCCCTCCCAGATGTCCGCCTTGGTGCCACGCCAAGGACCATTGGCAGTATGATTTTTGGAATGATACTGTTGTTTGGTGGGTGCCTTTACGTGATCGTCTTCGTCGTCAATGCGGTACATGAATGAACCATTATCGCTGGTAAACATCACCAGTGTATTGTCTGCGAGCTTGGTTTCATCCAGCGCTTTAAGTACCTGACCGACAGTATCGTCGACATTCATCACAAAATCGCCGTAGAGACCAAGGCCGGTCTTGCCAACAAAACGTGGATGTGGCGTCACCGGCTTGTGTGGACCGGTTAAGGGTAAGTAAAGGAAGAAGAGGGTCTTTTGTTTAGCCATGCGTTTGAGGAAACTAGCCGTACGCTCAGCCAATACATCAAGTCCTTCTTCGAATTTTAGATCGGCTGCACGCGGGCCTTGGCGTACGAAACCGGGAAACTTAATAGCTGGCTGCTGCACAAGCGGAGCCTTCACAAAGTGATTGTTCTCAATCCACACATAGGGCGCCATATCCAGCGAAGCGCTCACGCCGAAGTATTCATGAAATCCACGCGTAATGGGGCTATCAGCAATGGGTTTGGTGAAATCGACATTACCATCCCCATTCCAGCGATCCTTGCTTGGTTTAGCCCCCTCAAGCCGGGTCATGTTCATACCCAAGTGCCATTTGCCGATGGCAGCGGTATAGTAGTCGGCCTTTTGTAAAACCGAACCTACCGTTGGTCTGTCCTTCTCTATAAGAGGCGCGCTGTAGCCGCCCAGCACGCCGCGCTTCAACCGGGTGCGCCAGCAGTAACGCCCGGTGATGACTCCGTAACGGGTGGGCGTACACACACCCGAAGGACTGTGCGCATCCGCAAAAGTCATGCCTTGCTTCGCCAACCGGTTCAGATTTGGTGTGGAAATCTTTGATTTCGGGTTTAGCGCCTGCACATCGCCATAGCCCATGTCATCGGCCATGATAAAAATAATATTTGGCTTGGCGGCGTGCACCGAAGCAACACCGAATAAAGCGATAAAGAGCAGAGTGCGTTTCATGAATAGGGCGAATCTTCCTTTGCCAGTTCAAATCACACAAGAAAAAGCGGACGTTACTATCTGAACTCAATCCAGTTTAACCCAAGCACACCCTTGGTATTGGCAACGACACAAACGTCGGTCAGGCCTCTGGCGTTCTTGAGCTTGACCGGTAATTCGATAAACTCGCCCTCACCAGTAGCTTTCACTTTCACAGACGCCAGCAGCCTGCCCTTGGTCGAACCTTCGCGCAGCTCAAACCGTCCGGCCTTGTCTAGACCACCGGCGCGAACAGTCACACCCTTTATTTCCGTCAGGTTCAGGTCACGGAAGATGATGGCATCACCATTTTCAAAATGACCAACAATTGCCGCCTCACCTTCTACCTGTTCCACATATTGCATGCCGTGGTTGACGTCATAAAGCGCAGCCTTTTTGCGGCGTGAATGCAGCACAATGGTGGCCTCCCCGCGAAGTGGCTGCGCACCCTCCGCACCGGCATCGGTGTAGCCGGCCGTGAGCAGGAGCACTCCTTCTGTGACCGCACGGATGGTTGGCTTTGCAGGTGCTTTGTAAACACCTTTGGTGCCGCGACGCGGAGTGCTAGCAGTATTTTTATTGAGCGACAAAATCCAGTCAACCATCAGGCGAGATTGTTCTCTCGTGTGCTGCGGGTGAGGCAACATCGGCACCTGACCCCAAACGCCCGCACCACCCTTCAACACCTTCTGTGCCAGCAGCTCTCGAGCACCCGCATCACCGACATATTTTTTTGCTACCAACTCATAGGACGGTCCAGCTGAGGGCGCATCGGAAATGTGACAGGCAAAGCAGGTGCTCTTGCGCATCAGTGCCAGACCAGGATTGGCAATCTCCTCGTCCGTGTCAGTCAGGAATCGGCGGTTACGAAATTCTCCCTGCAACGAGACTAGATTGGAATCCACCTTGGCTGTTTCCGCATCTTGCACCTCGAGTTGATAATCGATCTTGTCCTTCCAATCGAAAAACGATCCATTCGCCGGCGACTTAAACCGCACCACCGGCCGTGCATTGCCCACTTGGATGTTTTGCATCGCTAAGCTTTTCGCACCGTTGGAATCGGTCGCAGTAACCCTTACTTTGAACGTACCGGGTTTCGGAAAAACCATCACCTGTTTCGCACCAGATTTACCGTTGCTCCAAGTATACTTAAGCGCATCACCGTCGGGATCCTTGGATCCGCTCGCGTCCAGTGTCACCTTCAACGGGTGTTTACCGGCGGACACATCGGCGGACACAACAGCAGAAGGCGAACGATTGCCACGGCGGTACACAATCCGCGCTATTCGACTATCGGTGTTCTCCCACCATCGATCGCCATATTCAATTATGTAGAGTGCACCATCGGGCCCGAGTTTCATATCAATGGGCCTGCGAAGGTTCCACTCAGTCACAAAGGGCTTCACCGCCGGACCATCGGTACCAAGGTCCGCCACCTGAATCCAGTTACGCATCCATTCATAAACAAAAAGATGACCGTCCAGTTCCTTCGGTAGACGAATGATCGATTTACTCTTGGCAGCATAATGGTAAACCGGTCCAGCCATTATTGAACGACCACCAGTTCCGAGGCTCGGAAAATGTTTGCTTTTCAGGTTGCCATACCAAATCAACGGCCCCTGTGCGGGTGGCAGCTTTTTGAGACCCGTGTTGTTCGGCGAGGGGTTCTCTGGATTGCCAGGCTTGTAGGTGCGGACGGGTTTATTGTTGTCAAAATCAAAAATTGGATACGCTTCATTCGGACCAATAAAAAGTGGCCACCCAAAGTTACCGGCTTTGGGCGCGGCATTAATTTCATCATAGCCGTAGGGCTTGATGTTCAGTTTCGGCATTACATTGGGGCCCACGTCACCAAAATAGAGCGTGCCCGTCGAGTCATCCACCGTCATGCGAAAGGGATTACGTACACCCATCGCGTAAACCTCAAGGCGGCCTTTTTCCCGGTCAGTAAAAAGATTGCCCTCAGGAATCTCATACCCGCCGTCGGCCTTCGGTTTGATACGCAAAATCTTACCGCGCAAATCCTGCGAGTTTCCCGCCGAACGCAGCGCATCCCAACTTTTCCTGCCCGGACGCAAATCAATCGGCAATCCGGGATTCCAGTGGCAGTTGTCGCCATTACCGATGTACAGGTGCCCCCGTCCGTCCATAAACACTGCACCGCCCATGTGGTAAATGTGCTCATCGTCATAAGGCCAACTGAGTAGGATATCTTCTGATGCTACATCCATCTTGTCTGCCTTAACCGTGAACCGGCTCACGCGCATAGTGTCCTTTAGTACCTCTGGACAATACAGCGCGAAGAGATGGCCATTCTTCAAATAATCCGGCGATACCGCGAATCCGAGCAGACCCACTTCACCCTTCGCATATGTCGGCACACGTCCGAGCGTAATCACATTTTAGCTTTTCGCATCCCAGTGCTTTACGCCACCGGCAAATTCCACAAATACAATATCGCCATTAGCCAGCACCTCCAATTGCAGCGCATCCCGGCTACCCGGCACGAGAACCTCGCGCTCGAACCGGCTGGGATCATACGCTTCCGCCGCAGCATAAAATCCAAAGGCAAACAACAGGATGAAGGAAACAATTCGGATGATCATGGTAGATTGTGATTTGAAAAAGTTTATGGGCTACATTCGGGTTCGGGTTTCTGGTGGCTCCCACTTTCAGGATCAAGCATGCGCCCAATCACAGGGTACTGTTCCATTTCCGCCACCGTGCCCGAAACCGGCACGCTTTCCTCACCAATCCAGTACACGGCGGCTACGGCGATGTCTTCGGGGGAAAGAATTCGGCCAGAAGGTGCAGCGTGAGGCGGCAGGTTCTCTGTCCAGTTCTTCGGCAATCCATCCTGAATCATCACTTGATATTCATTTTCAGTGAGCGTCCAGCCGACGTTGAGTTGATTGACGCGTACCTGATGAGGCCCAAGAGTATCGGCGAGGTTGCGGGTCATCGTCATCAAGGCACCCTTACTCATTGAGTAGGCCAGCAGCTTGTCCACGCCGCACCATGCCAGGATGGATCCTATGTTCAGCACGCTTCCACGAGTTTTCTTCAGTGCTGGCAACAGCGCACGGATGAGCAGCATCGGCGCGCGCGCGTTCACAGCCATGCTGCGATCAAAAAATGCCGCGTCGGTATCGACAAACCGGGAACGCGTTACCAGTCCCGCGTTGTTCACCAGCCCATCTATGCGCCCAAAAACTGCCAACGCGTCCTTGGCAAGCTGCTCCGGACACCCAGCATCTCCCAAGTCGCCCTCGCAAAAAGCGGCATTCTCTCCACCTAGTTCCTGGAGTAGTGCGTTCCCGCGCTTGGCATTGCGACCGTGCAGAATCACCTTGCCCCCCTCAGTCACAAAACGCCGCGCTATACCGGCGCCAATTCCCGTGGTGCTGCCGGTAATGAGGATGACCTTGTTTTTTAGCCGCATGGCTATTTTTGTTCCGCAGCGCGAATGGACTGGGCGTACCGCAGTTTGCCGGTCAGGCCATCGTAGTACTGGAAGACCACCTGCGGACGCGGGAACGCCACCCAGCGTTCCTGGTCGGGCTGCTCGGCACGGCCGATTATTTTCGGGTTGTTGAACACATTATTCACCTGCACCACACAGTAACCGGGATGCTTCAAGTCGGTGCGCGGCACGTCGGTCAGGAAAAAGGTCGACCACAGAATATCCACCTCACGCGGTCCATACTTGAATTTGCCGTTGGGCGGACGCCCTCCCTCGTCACTGGCCCAGTGGTTGTTGGAGTTGTGTGGTCCGGAGGCAAACTCATACACATTGTCCGTGATCCGGATGGCAAAACAATTGTGTAGGTCACCGGTCAAAATGAACACCGGCCGCTTGAGCTCATCAAAGGTGTTGATGAGTTTCTCGCGTTCATCGTAAAAGACCGTCCAGGCATCGTCCTTGTTCGAGGCACGTACCGCGCCACCACCAACATGTGGCACCATGAAGTTCACACTGGAAACCACGAAGATAAAGTCGGCGTCGGATTTCTTCACGCCATCAATGAGCCAATCGCGCTGCACCGGGCCTAACATCGAGATTTTCTTGTAGGGATCTCTGGTGTCATGCATCTGGCGTTGGCCGCGTGTGTCACACACAAAGAAGTCACAGTTGCTGACACGCATCCTGTAGTATGACCGTTTCCCGATGGAATAATTAACCACACCATCAGCCTTGGCCACCGGCCACACACGGAGCGTGTGCGGACCAAGCACCTTTTCAATGCGATACACCTGCGCATTGGGCACCCCATCGTTGAGACCATCCAGCGCAGTGTCATTCACCCCGGCGGTCTTGGTGCCCCAGTGGACATGCAGATTGCTGTAATCCTTGAGGTTCAGCTTCGTGAAATCGGCGTTTTCGTCGGTGAGCACATCACTTCTGGCCTTCATTTTGCCAGTGCTAAAATGGATGTCAGATTTGAAACTCACGGGATTGGCCCAACCGAGATAATCGTACCAAGCCTGCACCCCGATATCGCGAAAGACCGCACGCCGATCGCGCAGCCCCGGTGTGCCCGCACCCCAGATATCGTTGAGGCATTCGTGGTCGTCATAGGTGAAAAATGACGGCACGTTGCGATGCCACTCCCGCAGCGGTGCGCCCTGGTCCAAGAAGAATTTGTAATTCTCCCACACGCCCGTGATCGAGGGGGCTACCTTCACCACATCCGGTAGTCGGTTCTGCGACACATTGACCTGGCCCAACCACTGCTCCGGCGAATAGTCACGACGCACCTCATACATCCAGTCACCATTGAGAATGGCAAAATTAATGTCATCGGCGATTTCCCGTAGCATCGTTCGGAAGGTCGGCAATGCCGGACCACTGCTGTGTTTCGGGTTCTGGTTGTTGCCGCAGGCAAACTCGAACTTGAAATTAAAGAGCCCGCGTGGGTTGTGTTTCGGGTCCAGATAATCCCTGGTATCTGGAAGAGTACGGAACGATCCTCTTCGTCCCGAACGGCCATTTGATCCCTGGATTCTAAGCTCGTAATGGTACTTCGTGTTCGGCTTCAAGCCCTTCACATGAATCCAACCCGTGTTATCGTGCGCCAACCGTGTCTTCACAGGCCCAGCAGTTTGGTTCAGCCGCTTTGGATCCGTGCCGTACAGCACCCTGAACTCCCCAGTACGCAACGTGCGTGCCCACACGCCCACGCCCGTGCTACTGAGCCGCCCCAAGATCGGCCCGTGCGTAATCATGTTTTCGTCTCGGTAATCGGCTTTGGGTTTGACTGCGGAAAAAGTGTTGAAGCAGGTGCAGCACACCACAGCTATAGCCAGAATTCGTAAGGTGGTCATCACGTGGGAAGTACGAACGATACCCGCCATTTTGTCGAGCCTATCAAGAGGTAATTCGATTCGCTCCTCTATTGAAACACCATCCAAAAATCACTTAATAAATACCGCGGATATGCTCGTGGACTGCAGTCTCATAAAATACAGCCACTTGTTCATGTGTTTCCTCGGAATGCGATGGAAAGCCGGAAACTACAGTATTATCTACGACCTGGGATGAGTGCGTTGCACCCGTAATGACCGTTGACACCGCTCCATGGTCTAGAATCCAGCGCTGCGCAAATTGGGCCATGGTCATGTTCTTGGGCACCATTGGCTTGATTTGATCGGCAAGCTCAACACCTTTGGCAAATGGCAAGCCAGCAAAAGTTTCGCCCACATTAAATACAGCGCCATCTTTGTTGTAGTTACGATGATCTCCCTCATTGAAAGTAGTAGTACCTGTGAATTTCCCCGCTAACAGTCCGCTGGCCAAAGGCAGGCGCACAATAATTCCAACATTCTTGGCATCGGCCTTTTCAAATAGGGTATGAATCGGTTTCTGACGAAATATATTGAAGATAATTTGGATCGATGTCAGGTCCGGCTGATCCAAAATTAAAAGAGCTTCATCCATTGACTCAACACTGGCTCCAAAATGTTTGATGAGCCCTTCTTGCTTCAGGTCACGTAACCAGTCAAAAATCTCCCCCGAAGCCATTACCTTCATGGGGATACAATGCAATTGAACCAAATCGAGAGCTTCTACACCAAGTCGCTCAATCGAATCGGTAACGTGATTTTTTAGCGTATCAACCGTATAAGGACCCGGGTAGTTGTTACGTCCAACTTTGGTCGCAATAAACAGCTCTTCCCTTCGATTCTTAATGAATTGGCCAATCAAGCTTTCGGATCGACCGGCACCATAGACATCTGCGGTATCAATAAAAGTAATGTGATGCTCCAGTGCAGTTTCCAAAATCTCGAACGCCTTTTCATCGCTTACGTGCCCCCAGTCACCTCCAAGCTGCCAACAGCCAAGGCCAATCTCAGAAACCATTTTTCCAGTATTTCCGAAAGCTCGTGTATTCATATATCCGAATTCAAGCTAAAATCGCTGATCGTTTATCAAGTGCAATTGGTTCATCAAGCGACACGGTTACAAAACACCAACCCAGTTAATTTTTTTTCATCACCATCGGCATAGAGGTATCCAAGGTTAACGCTTGCCGGGTCTTGGTCCCAGATTTGGATTCATTGCCGAGTTCCACAGCCGCTTGGGCAGCGAGTTGTTTCATCCTGGCCATCACATTGGGATTCTCATTCGCCACATTGATCTTCTCACCAAGATCTGTTCTGAGGTTTACCAGCTTACCAGAACGGCCACGGCTTTTGTTTTTAGCCGAGGTCCAGTTGGGAAAGGTGTTTTTTAAAGGCAGATGCCATTTCCAATCGCCCCAACGAATTGCCTGTAACTGACGGCGCCGATAATAGTAATACGCTTCGTACTGTGAGGTCGCACCTTTCTGATCGAGTAGTAAGGGGCTAATGTCGAATCCATCTATTTTATTTTGAGACAATCTGGCTTCACTAAAAGCACAGAAAGTTGGCAGGAAATCCATAGTGCTTGCTAACTCACTACAGATATTGCCGGCGGAGATCCGCCCAGGCCAACGGGCAATCATTGGCACACGCATGCCACCTTCCATAGTGCTTCCCTTACGACCGGACAAGGGTGCATTGGAACCGCCATTGCGACCATTGGATCCGTTGTCCGAAGTGAAAATCACGAGTGTGTTTTTCTCGAGACCATACTTTTTAAGAGCATCCAAAATCTGGCCGGTGGACCAATCGATTTCCTCCACCGAATCTCCGTAACGCCCATTGGCGCTTTTGCCATAAAAATCCTTTGAGGCAAAGAGCGGAAGATGCGGGAAGGTGTGTGGCAGGTATAAAAAAA
Organism: uncultured Verrucomicrobiota bacterium; assembly: GCA_964448875.1. Taxonomy (GTDB): domain Bacteria; phylum Verrucomicrobiota; class Verrucomicrobiia; order Limisphaerales; family UBA1100; genus UBA6614. The sequence continues at coordinate 6,388 of CAYUXV010000389.1, read as the reverse complement.
ACGGTCGCTTGCGGTTGCGTTCGATGAAGTTCACCGCTTCTCTTGTATAACGCTGCGTTAGAGTAGCCTGATTAGCTGGCGCCTCGATTACTTGTTCTTGTTTTACTAATGGCAAAGGCGGATCGCCGCGCCCTTTGCTTTGCATATCGTTAGAATACGGGATGCCATAGTACTCATCAAAACCGTGGGACGACGGAAGGTGAGGCGATTGATCGCCCAGATGCCATTTACCGATGCAAGCGGTGGCATAACCCTTGGTTTTGAGCGCCTCAGGTAAAGTCAACTCATCGGGATTGAGGCCACGACGACTACGCGGGATAAGCACCCAGTGCCCTGTGAAATCCTCATGCATGCCCACTCGCCGCGCGTAGCATCCGGTCATCAGACTTGCACGAGAAGGGGTGCACACGGGGCTGGAGGAATAAAAATCGGAGAACCGCATACCCTCCTGCGCCAACTGATCTATCCGAGGTGTGCGGTTTTTCTTCGACCCATAACACCCTAGATCACCGTAACCAAGGTCGTCGCAGAAAATCAAAATGTAATTCGGCGCAGCCGAAAGTGAAACCGCTACGATGAAGAGGACGAAAAAAACTTTCATGAATTTTAGAGAATCACCTTACAAGAGAAAACCTTTGAGAGGGCCAGTGCTATCACCAAGTCGGTCTGTTTCTAAGCCCATAATTTGGGCCATGGAAACCCAGAGATTGGCTATTGGGGTGTCTTTGGAATGGACGTCGTGGCGGTTGATTTTGAGCAGGTTGCCCGCACTTCCTGCAATTACCGTTGGAAGATTGGTGCATTCATGCAACATGCCGCTACTGAGGCCCGAGCCGTATGTAAACATCATGTTGTCGAGCAAAGTCCCTTCGCCTTCTTTTATTGAGTCCATCTTGGTGCATAGGCGCGCGAACTGACTCATGTGAAAGTGATCCAGTTTCTCCAGGCTTTTCAACACTTTTTCGTTATTCTGGTTGTGCGTCCAACCATGGTGATCGATGGGTTTAACGAACACATCCTCGAACATCAGTGGGGTGGACCAGCGCTCGGGTGCGACCATCATAGAGCTCACCCGTGTGAGGTCAGTTTGCAACGCAAGAATCATCAGATCGCCCATGATCTGGATGTATTCATCACGACGCATAGTGGTCCAAAGCTTTTCCGGTTCCTCAAGCTTGATGTCGCGAATATCCACTTGCCGTTTGGTAATGCGCTCAATCTGTTGCTCCACGGTGCGCACTGAATCCATGTACTCATCCAGCTTATGCTGGTCAAGCCGGCCGAGTTTGCCCTGTAAATCTTTGGCATCAGCAAGCACTAGATCAAGCACACTGGCATTGGCTTGATGTTCCTTTACGTTGAACAGGCGCTGAAAGACCTTGCGCGGATCCTTGATGGAACGCGCCACATGCCCGTGGCCGTACCATGAGATATTGTCGAAATAAACCGATTCTCGATTATCAGTGAAACTATTGCAGGAAAGTTCCAATGAACGAAAAGGTGTAGATTTTCCAGCCGTGTCAGCAATTACTTGGTCGATGGTCCGTTTGAGTGGATAACCCGCAGGCGACAATTCATCAGGCGCGGCAGTGCTGAGATAACATGCACCCGCCTGTGCATGCCCATCTGTACCAGGCACCTTTACTCGTCCCAGATTCGTAAAGAGTGAAATCTTATTCCGCACGGGTTTCAATGGCTGCAAGGTTCGGCTCAAAGCAAAGTTATGACCGGTTTCTGCAGGGTGCCATGCCTTTTGGGCCACGCCATTGGGCGTATAGAAGAACGCTACACGCTTGGGGGGAGTGCTTCCTATTGCACCACGCACCTTCATGGCATCCAAAAAAGGTAGCGCAAGTGCAGCACCACAACCACGCAGGAAAGTCCGTCTTGGGATTTGACTATGTCTTGGGACGTTCATTTTTGTTTATTCTGATTGGTCTTATGACCGAATGGCACACTCTTGACAATCTCAACTATCACCGTGGAAAACCGTCCGTGATCTGACAAAACCCGACGTGTGATTTCATCAATAGCCGGTTTGTCTGTTACCTTCAATTCTCTTCCAAGGGCATAGCTGAGCAAGTGTTCGTTAAAAGCCCGCATGAATTTCTCCGGATGCTTAAGGATAGCATCCTTGAAAGCGATAACATCCTTAAACTCCGCCTGACCAAAGAGTTTGCCACTGGCATCAATGGCAAGACCACTCCGGTATTTATCACGCCAACGCCCAATCGGATCATAGCTCTCTAGGGCAAAACCCAAAGGATCAATTCTGGCGTGACAACTCGCACACGTCTGGTCTGAAGCATGCTGCTTAAGGCGCTCTCGAATGGTAAGACCCTTGGCCTCAATTGCAGCATCATCAGCTTCGATTTCAGGCACTATATCAGGTGGTGGTGGTGGTGGATCATTGAAGATCACCGTAGCCACCCAAGCCCCACGCTTGATCGGGCTGGTACGCAAAGGAGTAGCAGTCATGGTCAAAACTGCAGCGGTGGTAATTACTCCGCCCTCACGTCGACTAGTAAGGTTTCGTTTTCGGAAATTCTGATTATTTGTATTGAAACGATTGCGGTTGCCACGATTGCCAAAGGGTGCCGTAGGCTTGGTATACCACGCCTGCAATTCATCGGAGCGAAAGGAGTAATTACTGTCAATAAAGAGCATGATCGAGCGGTCCTCCACCTGCACACTTTCAAACAGCAGTAATGGCTCCAGCATGGTTTGCAACCCGAACTTCCATTGTTCACAACCGATCCGCGAATAGTAAACCTGAAAGCGGTCAAAGTCCGGCACTGCGGTAATGAGTTGGTCTAATCGTAACCATTGACGGGCAAAGTTCTCAGCCAAAGCACGACTTCGAGGGTCATTAAGCATTCGGCGTACTTGGTTTTCCAATACGGTCTCTTTTCCTAGCTCACCTTTTCTTGCCACAGTCATTAACTGTTCATCTGGAATACTGCTCCAAAGAAAAAGTGCCAGTCGCTGCGCCAGTTCATAATCACTGACTACAGATTTATCTGCTGCTCTTTTTTTTCTTTCCACCACATAGATAAATTTTGGGGAAGCCAATACTGCGGCCACAACTGATTTCATCGCTTGTGTATAAGATCCTGTCCGTTTCTTTTCCGCATCATGAAATGCCACGTAACGACTCAGGGCAACTTCATCCACAGGGCTCCTGAAAGCGCGCTCAAGAAAAGATCTTAAACGTAATACAACAGGCTTACCGTCATCCTTAAAAAAGGTGTCGCGCAAAGCGGTGTACCCATCAAACTCCGGCGCATTCACGATGGAACGACCCAGTTTCAACAGGCTTTCAAGAAGGATCGGCGGGACATTCAATTGCTCACCCTGATTATTGAACCCGTGCTCGGCCTGCAAATCGATCGCGAAGGGATCAACCCCTTTGAGAATTTGTTTCTCCACAATATTTTTACCAAGTGTGCGGTTGCCCAATCTCACTGCGGCCGGCATACGGCCAGCAGCAGGATCAAAATAGTTATTGGAGCGGATAACCCTCTCGGGCAGCGGATAAATATCTCCACGAAGCTTTAGTAGATCTCGAACCGCATTATTATATTCATACCGGTTCAAACGCCGCATTACCACCGGCTCCAGAGTAGTGTTATTTGAAACATACTCATCAATCACACCTTCAAAAAATGTCGCCAGTTTAACCCGCTCCAACCGGCTCGGTTGCGGCTCATCTTCCGGAGGCATTTCTGCTTTGTTCAATACTTCAGCTGCGTGCCGTGCCAACTCCACATTCTTCAACAAATCCTTGTACTGAACCAAAGCCTCCAAGTTTACTTTGCCCTTTATTTTCTGTGCACCATGACAACGGAAACAATGCTGCTTCAATAAATCTCGTGCCTCTTCAAAATTTAAAATCACCGCCTTCGGCTCCTCTTTTTGTTCCGGTTCAACAGGTTTTGGCGAAAGATCCGTGAGCTTCATATAATCCAACCCGTATAAATACCCCTTGCCGCGGAATTTTTTGGCCTTCTGATTACCACCAGTAAGCTTAATCACCATACGCTGTGTACCGGCTTTGAGTTTAAATTCTCCGAGCTTGCGCAGTTTTGCCAGTTCCACGCGGGTAGAAAATAAATCGAGCGCGGGCTCGATCACCTTACCATTGAGCTGAATCTCAAAAATTCCGTAATCGGGCGCCAACGTCCATTGCGTAGACAGCGAATAGTTTCCGGCTTTCGCCACCTCAAACTCCAAAGTATTCGCGTCGTCAACCACGCCATCCCAAAGCAAATGGGCATCCCCGCGCCATCCGGTGCCGAATCCCCGCATTCCCTGCACCCGCGCCTTACCTTCAATTCGAAAATGCAGTTCACCTTCATAAATACCACGAGCTGCAATCGTGGGCTGTTTGCGAATGGAATGATAATCAAATCGTTCTGCCGCCATCAACGGCATCACCAAAGCCAAGATAAACAACAACCAGCTCACGGGAAAAATTTTCATGTCATCAGCCGGTTAGCACAAGGAAAACCAACCCCGCATTCTGGAAACCTAGAATACGGGGTTTTTGTTTAAATTTACTCTCTTCTAATACTCCCGATCCTTAATGATACCAGGCATGGGAACGGGGTATTTACCGTCCTTGTCGGCTGTCACAGGAGCAGGGCCATCTAGGCTGAGCTTGTCGATGTTGGGCGCAAATGGATCCTTAATATTGAGTGCCTGATCCCATGTGATGCGCTGACCGGTGTGGGCGGCCATGCGACCCAAGTTGCAGGTCTGGCTTGCACGCGCACCACGGTCGGCCTCGTTGAAAGGCTTATCGTTACGGATGGCATTCAGTAAATCATCCCACTCATCTTGATAGGGATTATTTTCCTTAATGAGCTTACCACCAATGCGCTTGTTGAAACGCCATGTCAGGTTGGCCGGGTTCGGGGTTTGGCCTTTGAACATCTGCGCATCCGCCGGCCAGTGACCGTTGATAGAGAAAATGCCCATGCCCTTGGAGCCATGCGCATAGCTGGCAAACTCATTATGGCAACCGTTGATTGTACGACCATTATGCAAAAGTTTGGTGCCATCAGAGAAGGTATATTCGACTGAGTATGAGTCAAAATTCTGATCCACATTGTCACCCCGATAATGTCGGCCACCGGTAGCCTGAGCATAGAGGGGCCAGCTTTCCTGATTTTCGTTCTCGGGATCACCCAGTTGTGCGCCCTTCATCCAACAGCATTCATCAATAGTGTGAATGTAGTAGTCATTGAACAGTCCGCCACTTGCCCAAAGGAAGCTGTGGAAGCGCTTGATCTGCCACCTAACCTCCTCAAGGTCAGGGTCGGTCTGTTTCTGGGGTAGCGAGTGAGCAGAGGCCACAGGGCCATGCATGCGGTAGGAACGCATCAGTAACAAATCACCCAATTCCCCATCACCGATACGATCAGTCATTTCGCGCCGTGCGCGACTGTGGCGGCACATGAGACCTACGCCTACCTTCAGGTTCTTTTTCTTTGCGGTCTTGTTGATCTCAAGAATCTTTTGGGTGCCGTAGCCATCGGCCGTCACCGGTTTTTCCATGAACACGTTTAACCCCTTCTTTACCGCGTAATCAAAGAACACCCAGCGAAAACCCGGGGGGGTGGTGAAGATGGCAATGTCCCCAGGCTTTAGTTGGTCCATCGCATGTTTATAGCCATCAAACCCAATAAATCCCTTTTCCGGCAGGCCGTTGGCTTGGGTTTTCCCTAGTACCACCTTGTCTTTGCCATGCTTCTTTAAGATTGAGTTAAAGCTGCTCTTCATCTTGTTTTCGAAAACATCAGCCATTGCCACCAGCTTTGTGGGTCCGTTGGCTGCGGACACAGATAACGCGTTGTGTGCCGCACCCGTGCCGCGCCCTCCGGCGCCAACGAGTGCCACCTGCACAGTGTCGTCCACGTTTGCATGCACGTGGGGCAATGCCACGCCGGCCAGTGCGGAGGCGGCAGTTACCTTGCCGGTGGTTTTGATGAAATCACGACGGTTTTGCTTGGTGTTCTTTGGCATGGCGAAAGGTTCGCCTTGCCAACCTCAACCGTCAATAAAAGATGCAGCTATTTACCCAACACCCCGTCCATAGCAGACTTTATTTCTGGCTTATTCGCGTAGGGGTCCTTTTTTTGTTTTCTGTAGCTTCGTAGTTGAGTGGTCATCGTAGTGACGATCTTTTTTGATGCTGCATTATTGAAGAGATTAGTCATTTCATCGGGATCTTTCTCCAGATCAAATAGCCAAGGATCCCCCATATCAGAATAAACCAGTTTATAGCGATCACTCACTGCACATAGCCACGGTTTGCCGGCACTAGTGGAGCGAATAAAGGACATATCATTCCAATCGGTTTAGGATATAGTAAAGAGAGTTGTTG
>CAYUXV010000388.1:0-3204 GCA_964448875.1 uncultured Verrucomicrobiota bacterium | reverse complement strand
TACTTTGGTCAAGGATTGGTGAAGACCCCCAATGACTTTGGCAATCAAGGCACGCCTCCAACGCATCCGCGTCTCCTTGATTACCTTGCGCGCCGGCTCATCGAGGGCGGTTGGCGGCTCAAGCCCATTCACCGATTGATCGTCACCAGCGCCACCTACCGCCAAGCGGCCACGGCCAACACCGCGCCATTGAAGATCGATGCCGACAACACTCTCCTCTGGCATTGGCGACCGAACCGGCTGGAGGCGGAGGCCATTCGTGATTCGCTGCTCGCGGTGGCCGGCGTGTTGAAGCCGGAAATGTACGGCCCAAGCATCTCGATTGGGCACGCCCGGCAACAGGTGCGCGATGAGCCGAAGAGCTGGCGGCGTTCCATCTATCCCCAAGCCCACCGCTCGGCCAAGCACCCGACCTTGAGTCTCTTTGATCCGCCTGATTATTCCAAGAGCGTGGGTGCCCGCACCACCGGTGCCACGCCTAACGGCGCTCTCTTTGCCATGAACGCCCCTTTGGTCTGGGAACTGGCCGGACACTTGGCAAAGCGCACGCAGGCCGAGGCCGGTGATGGACCTGGGGCACAGGTGGAGCGACTTTATCTCTTGGTGCTTTCGCGTCAACCGACCGCCAAGGAAATGGAGATCGGATTAAAATTGCTGGCTGACACAAATGAACAGGCCCTGCATCAATATGCTCATCTCATACTGGGGCTGAATGAGTTCATTTACACAAACTGACACGCATGGACGAAACCTTCCATATTGATCGTCGACAGTTTCTGGGGCAGTTGAGTCTTGGCGGATTGGCTTTAAATTCTCTTCTTGCATCACATGCACAGGGTGCCTTGCCGCCAAGATCAACGCATCACACGCCCCGAGCGAAGAATGTGATTCTGCTTTTTATGTGCGGCGGGGCCAGTCATCTGGAAACCTTTGATCACAAACCCAAGCTCAAGGAGTTGGCTGGCAAAAAGGCCTCGGAGATCTTCACCAAGGATGACCTGCAGGGATTCAATCCGGAGAAGACCGTGGAGAAATGTCAGATTCTGCCGCCGGTGTTTGACTTTAAACAACATGGCCAATGTGGTGCATGGGTGAGCGAGATCTATCCGCACCTTTCCACCGTTGTGGATGAAATTACCTTTTTCAAGGGTGTGCACACAGATTCCGCCATTCACTCGGTAGGCGAAATCATCTGGCATACCGGTCATCAACGCGCGGGCTTTCCAAGCATGGGCTCGTGGGTGACCTATGGCCTTGGCAGCGAACGCGCCGATCTACCGGCATACGTGGTGATGAAGGACGGTGTGAGCACCGCGGGCGATCAGGTCTTTCAACAAGGCATGTTGCCCGGTCGGCATCAGGCTGCCGTAGCACAAGTGGCCAAGGGCAAACTTCCTTTCCCAAATTTAAAACCGCGCAAGGGGCTTAACTTGCAAATGCAGGCCAAACAATTGGCGGCTCTCAATCAACTTAATCGTCTGCATCGTGACCGGTATCCCACCCAACCCGCACTCACCGGACGCATTGAGGCATTTGAGATGGCCTACAAAATGCAGTCCAGTGCCATCGAGGTGTTTGACCTCTCCCGTGAGCCCAAGAGCATGCATGACCTTTATGGCAGTAATCAGTTTTCAAAACACTGCCTCACCGCACGCCGATTGGTAGAGAACGGTGTGCGGTTCGTGGAGATTCTCGATGGTGCCACCGGTCGCAAGTGGGATGCTCATGGAAACCGTGGCGGCCTCATCGACAACCATCGCTCCAATGCTGCTCGAACAGATCAGGGTATTACTGCGCTAATCTCTGATCTTAAAGCCCGCGGCATGCTTGACGAAACGCTGATCGTCTGGGCTACAGAATTCGGCCGCACGCCGTTTGAGGAGGCTAACCGCGAGGTGAAAATCGGTCGTGGTCATCATCATCGTGGCTTTACCCTCTGGATGGCAGGCGGCGGTCTCAAAGGAGGAATGAGCTATGGTGGCACCGATGACCTCGGCATGAATGCCATCCACAACGCCGTGCACGTCCACGACATCCACGCCACCATCCTTCATTTACTGGGATTGGACCACAGACGTTTGACCTACCGTCACAACAGCCGTGACGTGCGATTAACAGACGTGTTTGGAAATGTAGTCCACGAAGTAATCGGGTGATATATAGGTAGCCATACCGAAGCCCGAAAACAGACGAGGTCCTCCTCGGCTGTTTTTTGGTTAATTTTGACTGAAGCCTAAGCTTCTTCCTTCTCCTTCTGTACTGCGGTTATGACTTTTTGCTCCATATCCTTGGGCATCTCCTCGTAGTGGCTGAATTCCTCCGTGTGAATGCCGCGTCCCTCGGTGAGGCTGCGCAGGGTGGTGGAGTATCGGTAAAGTTCCTTTTGCGGAAGGTGCGCCTTTACCACCTGAAATCCGCCAACTGCTTCCATGCCCTGTAGTCGGCCGCGGCGGCTGCTTAGGTCACCAGTTACCGCGCCGGTAAAGTCATCGGGAATCTTCACTTCGATGTTGTAAATTGGCTCCAGCAGGCCGGGCTTCGCAGCCTGTACGGCTTCCCGGAATGCGCCCCGGCCGGCGATCTGGAAGGCTACGTCCTTGGAGTCCACCGGGTGCATCTTGCCGTCATAGAAATCCACCTTCAAATCCACCACGCGATAGCCAGCAATGACGCCTTCCGCCGCGATTGTGTTCACGCCCTTCTCGACCGACGTTACAAACACACGGTCTACATTCATACCTGTGAGGCTCTCAGTGAACTCCAAGCCGCTGTCGCGTTCCTGCGGCGATACACGCATCCAAACCTCTGCGAACTGACCCGAGCCACCGGATTGTTTCTTGTGGCGGTACTTGCTCTCACCGTTGGCCTTGATGGTTTCGCGATAGGGCACCTTGGGTTCATACAACTCAATCTCTACGTTGTAACGCTCCTTGAGCTTGTCACATATCACGCGCAGATGCAGTTCGCCCATGCCGCTCATGACCGTCTGGTGCAGTTCACCATCAACACGATAAATAAATGTTGGATCCTCCTCGTGCAGCGCGGACATGCCCTGCGCTATCTTATCCTCGTCGCCTTGACTCTTGCTCCGAAGTGCCTCGTGGATGTTTGGTTTTGGGAAATCAATCGGCGGCAGCACTGCGTCTGCCTTGCTACTGCAAAGTGTGTCGCAGGTATGCGTATGTTTTAGCTACACAAATGCTC
>CAYUXV010000387.1:0-3724 GCA_964448875.1 uncultured Verrucomicrobiota bacterium | reverse complement strand
GTCAGCTCGTCGCGGGAGAGGACGCCGTCGTTGTTGCTGTCGAGTTTCTTGAGCAGGGTGCTGATCGCATATGGCCATGTGGACGCACCTGTAGAATTGCACTCGATTGAATATGGTTCGTTGTTAGCCACTATAACTGTCCTCCGGTACAAAGCGGACCACGTTGGCTCGCTGATTCTTTTCTGCCCCCATCATCGAAGCCAGGTGTGCGTTGGCTTCCTGCAAGTGTGGTTGTGCCTTACCGGATTGACGCATCCGTGTAAGCATGTCGGCCACGGCAAAGGACAGGAGCGCGTTCTCGCTACCGCTAAGTTGTGGTGAGTCGTTATCATGGATTAACGGCACACATTTCCTCTTGGCCAAAATCAACAGCTTGTGTCCCTCGGTGAAATCCCGATGTATCTGGATTCGCTGATGCCGACGCTCATTTTCGTCAGCCAGCAAAACCTGTAGTTCATTGGATGCTGTGTTTGCCGTGTTTGCCTTGATGTATCCCACCGTCGTGGGTTTCGATAGGGTGTAAACTTCATCGTATAAATACTGTGAGGTCACTGCGTTGGTTCCAGATAACGGCAGTGTCTCGGAAATCGTGTTGCCGTTGTGGAGACCTTGAATCCGTACCGAACCAGTGTCATTGGCACTGCTGGATACCAGCTTGATACCAACCCCCGGTGGATGCATCAGGGTTGCCACCGTGTTCATGTGGCTGAACCCGATCAGGTCACCACTTTGCTCAAGCAGATACGGGTCAATCTGGTAAATGTTTTGTCGATCCATCGGGGGCAACAACCGCACCTCCGCATCCTTTTGCATGGCCACTTGCAACACCTTGTCCACCCACGCAGGGAGGATCAGTTGGTTGTCGTAGGTGGTGAGGGTCAGCGATACTTTTGAATCCTCCCAAAGATGAGCGTCATAGATCATCATGTAACGGCTCTTGATGAACTTCTTGGCTTGGGCGATAGACTCGGTATCAGGCGAGCCGATCAACTCCACCACGTGATTGGCCATGTCAGATAACGTCATTCAAATTCCCTGTTTGTGTTTATGTTTCATTCGACAAAATTCATTGCTGTGCTAGGGGTGTGGGCTATGAAATGGGTATTTTTTATTACGGCATTTACGGGTCCGATTAGTATCGGCATACTTTGGGGGGATAGGTTACCTGTTGAAGTCGGTGGCCTTTATGTGACCGCCTGGATGGCATTTTGTATTGGTGTTGGTGCGCTTTAGGATAAGTTGGACGACATCCACAAAACCCTGAAAGACAACAAGTCTTCCGAGACTCCATCCGAATAACTGCTGATCCCCTATTGTCATACTCTCCTTTTCTAAAAGAGGGATGCCCCGCCACATCCCCATAACGGGACATCCCCTTGTCGGCTTAGGTTCCCTTGGCGTTAGAACGTAACCTTGTTAGCCTTGATTAAGACTCCGTACTTCGGATTCAGCACCTTGGCCGCTACATAAAGTTTGTAGCCAACCGTGACGTACTGATTCAGAGCGTCGCTTTTGTCGGGCTTATCGTTGATGATAAGCTGAGGCTTCATTGGACTGGACGAACCAGCCAGTTTTACCGTTCCTGCGAACTCCTTACCGAAGACAAAACAAGCATGACCATTGCCAGTGCCTGAGTTGTGGTCGAACTCCTTCGGATTGGTGTGCTCCACAACCCGTACGTTGAAGAACCGCCCAATCTCGCCGTTGTATAGCTTCTCCTTATCGGAATAAGAAGAGACATTGATCCACTTGTCGTCGCTACGAAGATCGTAGGACAGACGTGGACTCACGACTGCGATGTAGTGACCACCCGGAAAAGTAGGTGCCCTATTCTCCTTGAGAATGGATGCCGCCTTGTCCAAGTCTTTCAACTCAACAACTCTGTCAGCTTCGGCAGTCTCAGCAGTCAAATCAATCAACTGCGCCGAGTTACCACCGGCTGTCAGGTCTGTGTACATTTCGTCACGCACCTTCGTGTCAACGTGAAGTGCTGCTTCCTCGCCCATGCGTTCAGTCTCAAGCTCTAACTGCTTGATCATGTCTGTCGCAACGCGAGTGTCCGATATTTTGGCCACATCCCCGTATTGAGCCAGAGTGCTTTCGACAATCTCCAGCGTTCCAAGTGTGTAGTCTGTTAGTGGTGTTCCCTCGGTAAGGGTGCGAACATTATCAACATTCGCTTCGCCTCTGCGAAAGAACCTCATCGTCATGGACCCCGCATTCTTGGGAAGGTCGAATTGTTCAACCAATTCCCCAAGAACCAAGCGATCCACGGCGTGCTTCAGGAAGTTCTTGTTAAAGACTTCCGATATTCGGGTGTTATTTAAACCCGAGCTGGTCTCCGTAGAGGAGCCAGTGGTGGTTCTAATGAACCCAGTATTAGCTGCCATAATTTTTCTCCTATGTTACTAACCCAAGGCATTGGCTTCTGCCCGTATGGCATTCAACTGATCCTCCAAAGACATGGTATCCCATTTGTCGGGAACCTCATCCCTAGAAGTCGGCGATGTGCCATCAAGCGCACCAGCTTTCTTGAGTTTGGTATTCTCCTTGGTTAATCGCTCAACCTTGTCTGACAACTCTGAAGAAGAAACGGCGTTCATGCGCAGCTTTGCGACTTCCACCGCTGCTGCAACACCCGCTGGGTGTGATGAGAAAATTCCGCCCCATTCACCGTTGAGCAATCCCGTCGCCTCCTGATAGAGGGAAGTCTTGGGATCTTCCAAGTCTGGGTTTGCCTTGATGGTGTTCACCCGAACCTGTTCCCAAGCTTCATTGAATGGCTTGCTCCCCGGCCCGTTGCTGACTCCTGCGTTCTGGAGTGCCTTCGCTTTTGCTGCCATGTTCTGTACCAGATTCTTGGCAGTGTCGAAGTCACCCTCGTCAATGAACTCGTTCAGCGAATTGGCAATCTCATCAACCGAATACTTGGGCAGCGGATCATCAGGCACTTCTGCCTCAAGAGTTGCTACCTGTTGTTCGCGCTGAAGGAGAGCACTCTCCCGCTGTCGGAACAATTGTTCGCGCTCATCAGCTTCACGGTGGCGTTTGTCGGCGTTCTCCCATGAACGCTTCAACGCCTCTTTCTTTTTCTCAACACGTTGATTGGGGTCAGCATCGGATTTCTCCGGTACGCTTTCACCCGTTGTCTCGGCGACCTCAACCTCAGCCTTGGCTTCAATCTCAGTCTCCGAGTCCGTTTGTTCCTCATCCCCAGAAGCGGTTTCCACCACCTCTTTTTCAGAGTCGTCTTCGTTGGTTAAGCCCTCTTGGTCGGACTCACCCTCGGCCTCCTCGCTGCCAGAAGGAGTTTCTGTTTCAGCAGTCTGTGAAGGGAGATGGACTCCGGCGTCTACAGCTTCCGCCTCTTGCCTGAGTGTCGCGATCTCTTCTTCAACCGTTGGATTATTTGTCTTCATGGTTTGGCTCTGTTTCTGGCGATAGCCCCGCCGTCGTGAGTGTTTTCATAAACACCCACAAAATTTTCATGCCGTGTACGATTCCGGCTTCAAAGGGTTTGCATTGTTCGGCCACCGCTGTCTGGCAACCGTCAAGAATTTGATCAGCCATAAGGCGTTCCATCTTCGCCCCTGCTGGTGTCTTCAGGAAATTTCCCAGTGCTCTGCGATCTGCCTCAGTCCACTCCGTCTGGGAATCTGCATAACGATGGATGCGTGATACAAACATCCATGTGCTAATGAAACGGGTGAGCCTCCTCAAATTT
>CAYUXV010000386.1:0-3071 GCA_964448875.1 uncultured Verrucomicrobiota bacterium | reverse complement strand
AAAAGCAAGAATGACAGCAAACAGGAATGCATTTTGTGAATGCCCGGAGGGAAAGGAGAAACCCGTCATCTTGATCCAATGTTCCCTGATCTTTGGATCAAGGGACCGCACAATTGGGGCATCCTGATTTTTAGCGAGTGTTTCGCGCATAAAAACAGCACGTTTGGTCCTGGAGGCCAATGCGTAATAATTGTCAGCAGATAGAAGATTCTCCTTTTCCAGCTTGAGTACATAAGGTCGATGAAATGCAAAAAATGGTTTGGTGACAAACTCGTTGATGAAAGCAAAAGTCGCGAGGACCATAGAAAGTCCCGCCCCAAAGATGACAGCCATGAGGGTTCGCGCCCTAGCTCCCACCTGCCTACTCACCACCAACACGGTTGCCATGAGCATAACAAAAAGAATTCCCCAATGAGCACCACTATCCGAAAGGAAAATAAAGAAACGACTAAGTGACTGGTCGGCGTGAATGCCGGAAAACAACAGGGGCGTTGTCCAGGCAATACCTGCCGTAATAAGTAAGGCAATAGCAGCGTGACAAAAAATAAATTTATGTGAGATTGGCCGTAATTCTTTATCCATTGAAATTAGGTTGCTTCTCGTTTCTTATGCTCCCATTTGCTGAGTTGTTCTTCAATTTATTATTGCTATAGCGAAGAATAAACCATCACCAAATTGGCAAAGGTTATCGCTCTTCATCTTTTCCTCTCGACTTGCAATTAACCAAAATTCCAGCACACTAAGTTTCTTTTCATGAACGAACAACAGCAGGATTTTAACAGGCGTGACTTTCTATCAGCCTCTGGCGGTTCACTTACGGCTATGGTTGCCATGATGAATGCGCTCGAGGCGCGTTCGCAGGATAGTGCCGGCAAGGATACTGCGCGTCGAACTAATGACGACACGCCTCCCGTGAAGATGGGTCTTATCGGTTATGGCCTGCGTGGTCGCGAGATTGCCAAATCCCTCGCACAATTGCCAAGCGCACCACTTGTTGCCGTGTCCGATAATTACGGTGCGATGCTTCGTCGTGCTAAGCGTGAGGCACCCAAGGCACAGGGTTACGCAAATTATCAAGATCTACTCAAGGATCAAAACGTGGAGGCCGTCATTGTGGCCACCGCACCGCACCAGCACAAGGCGATTACCCTTGATGCGTTCAAAGCTGGTAAGCATATCTACTGCGAGGCGCCGCTGGGACATACTGTTGAAGACGCTCGTGCCATCGTGAAAGAGGCGACAACCAACCCAAAACTAAATTTCCAGCCAGGTCTGCAATTTCGTAGTGAGCCGCAGCGGCATTTTATGTTTCCCTTCATGCGCGCAGGTGCCATCGGCAAGCCCGTGCATGCCCGTACACAATGGCACAAAAAAACCAGCTGGAGGCGTGTGTCACCTAATCGTGAACGGGAAAATGCTATCAATTGGCGACTCAATAAAGGCATTTCCCCGGGGCTTGCCGGAGAAATCGGGATGCATCAGGCGGATTTGGTGAATCATTTACTCAGCCTGAAACCTACTGCGGTGAATGGCATCGGAAGCACTGTACAATGGCGTGATGGTCGACAAGTTCCTGACACGGTGAATATTATTTTCGAATACGAAAATGGATTTTCGCTGACGCAGGAAATCACCTTGTCCAACTCATTTGATGGAGATTATGAGGTGATGCATGGGACCAATAGTGCAGTGATGCTGCGCGGCACGCAGGCTTGGATGTATAAGGAGGCGGACGCACCGTTGATTGGTTGGGAAGTATACGCTCGCAAGATGCCACACTATGGCACGCCCGGTGTGGTACTCGCAGCAGGGGCGACAACGCTGGGTAAGGGCGGCAAAAAACTTTATCAGGAATCAACTTTCACGCAAACGCCCCTGTTTTACAGTCTTGAGGCTTTTGCCTATAACTGCCATCAGGTGAAGACCACAGTGGCCGATTTCACCGATACATTCGGGGAAGCCGACAACGATACACTCCGAGAATTTTTAACGGACCAGCTTGGCGGAACAAATAGTCTGTTGCCTGCTGCAACCGCGGTGGATGGCTTCACGGCCAATGTCATTGCGCTCAAGGCCAACGAAGCCATTAATACCGGCAAACGAATTGAGATCGCCGATACCGACCTAAAAATTTAAAGCAATCACAACATGAAAAAAATCATCCTGTTTATTATCCTTGCCCTCGGTATGTCTGTCCAAGCTCTGGACACTTATAAGGCCAAATTTGGCAGCAAGCTTCGCCTTGACGGGGATTCCAGTGTGCACAAATGGAAAGCCGAAAGTCGACTGGTCGGTGGCAGTTTTACAGTCGATACCGCAGCCCTTACGAAACCCGGCTCCGTTGAAGCCAAAGCAGAGGTTAAAATACCGGTACGCCAAATCAAAAGCGGCAAGAAAAAAATGGACGAGGTGATGCACGGTGAGAAGTGTTTCAACATCAAAAAGCATCCCTTTATCGTGTTTACGCTCAACAGTCTTGAGGTGAAGCAAGCTCGTGGCAGCTTGTCGCTTTGCCAGGCAGGCGGAACGATTACCATTCACGGCGTAACCAAGCCGTTGGATATGCCCGTCACCATTGCGCGTGCCGGCAGCAAACTCACCGTGAAGGGCGTTAAGACTCTGAAGATGAGTGACTTCAAAATCACACCTCCTTCTCCCCAATTGCCCACTGGAAAAATAGTCACAAAAGATGAAGTAAAGATTACCTTCGAGTGGGTTACCGGCAAGTGAGCGGAGGAATCGGCAAGTCCAAGCGTCCTTGGCACCTCCGTATTAGACGTCGTATCAAGCTCGACTACCTTACAATTCTTCGTACGCGTGGTGCGCCCGCTCAGGTGGCACGAGGTGTTGGCTATGGCATCTTTGTGGAGTTGATATTTTTTCCCACACTTGGTCTTGGCTTTGTTCTGATGTATCCACTCAATCGGTGGTGTCGAGGCCATTGGGCTGCATCAATAGCAGGGTTTGTTTTTGCTAAACTATTTGCATGGGCTACCATTCCCCCGAGTATTATTTTGGGCAAGGCACTGATAGGAAGTGAACGGGGGTTTGTTGCTGAATCTTTTACGGCG
>CAYUXV010000385.1:0-10928 GCA_964448875.1 uncultured Verrucomicrobiota bacterium | reverse complement strand
CCAATACAGTCGGCTCACCCCCATCCATTACTGCCATGCAAGAGTTCGTAGTCCCTAAATCTATGCCTAGTATCTTACCCATTCTATCGGTTGAATTATTTACCCAAAGAGAAAACGCTAACTCCATAAAGCATATAGGATGCCATTTGTGAAAATTTTAGGATTAGACTTTTTTCAGCAAAAAACAGCATTAATCATTTATTTAAAAATGACGCACTCACAATTAAGCGTCATAATGGCACACAGTTAGTCTTTAATGTGTGACATGTGACACATTTTATGGTGAACAAAATCAAATTACATCCCATTGACTTGCGGATTGCCCATAATTACATAAAATTGCGAAGTGGATTGGCAACAGTTAACAGCATTAAGTATCGTTGGTCTTACGGTGTTGTCGTTCATTTGGCGATTGACTCGTAAAAAAAAATTTAACGACCAAATAGAGTGTGGTTGTCAAGGAGAGTCAGAAAGAAGCAGTATTTTAATAACTGGCCGAAAGGGTGAGAACCCTAAGGTCATCGTCAAAATGAAGTAATCCTTTAATCCAAATGAGACTTTGTTTAATAAAGATATTTTTGATTTGCCTGATGTTTTCGGATGTCCCTCAGGTTGCAGCACAGACCAAGACAGACCTTTCCAGAGAGCAGATGGAGGGACGTGCCTTCGTTCGGCAATTGCTGGTCATGGTGCCGAAAGAAGAATTGGACGGAAGCGCGCTGATCAAAAGGCGTGGGCCAAAAGGGGTAATGCCAGACCTACGTGCGAATCTACAAATCTACCATTTAAAGGATCAAAACGGGACCTGGGCCAGTGTATACACTGCAGTGGGCGAGGATGTTTCCAAGGATGAGGTGCGTGCATTTGCAGTTTTTCGCCAAGCAGGAAAACGGAGCAGTTACTCCACGGAGATAGGTCAAGTGAAAATAGAGGACGCATTTAAAAAAAGTTTTAAGGGCGACGAATCGATGAAGTCCTTTGCTGGATCTGATTTTTGGATTGCAGACTTTGGCTTTGAATTTCTGTCATGGTCGGATCAGCGTAAAGTGAAAGAAGAAATGCAACGTAGTCAGTGGTGCATCGTATTGGAGAGTAGGAACCCAAAGCCGGTAAAAGGTGGTTACTCCCGTGTCCAAGCATGGTTTGACAAGGATACCAACGGCTTGGTGAAGGCAAATGCTTACGATGATCAAGGCAAGTGGCTGAAAATTTTCAGGCCAACAAGTTTCAAGAAAATCAACGGTCAGTATCATCTGAAGGAGATGGAAATTCGTAACGTGCAGAGACGTACGCTGACGAAGATTGTTTACAATCTCCAAGTCAAGAAGTAGCAGCATTCTCGCATGGACAATCCGGTCTTTCTGGCGGTAATTGCGGTTTTTTGGGCGCTGGTCATCTATCTTCTGCTTGATCGAGGCGATGAGACTATCCAGTCGATTTTGATTCGTGTTGGCATTTCAGGATTGATGATATACGGGCTCTATCTGGTGCCGAGTATAATCAAACTGGGCCCCGCGGTTGTTCTGGGTCTGCTCTGGGGTCCGCAAGTGGCTAAGTTGGTTGCAGGGTCGTTTTTAAACTCTATGACCGGGGCAGGTGTGCGCCCGGATGATCAGGCTTACTACTCGATGGCAGAAGGTAAACGTGCGCGCAATGACATTGATGGTGCGATCGCTGAAATAAATAAACAACTGCGCTCTTTTCCAGGTGATTTCGAAGGTCAAATGTTGTTGGCAAGTATTCAGGCTGAAAACCAGATGAATTTTGATGCTGCGCATATCACAATAGAAAACTTATTGCATCAGGCGCAACACAAACCATCTAAGATAGCTTATGCGTTGACAACGCTGGCTGATTGGCAACTCAAATATTCGCGCGATGAGGATGGAGCTCGTGCATCGTTGCAACGCTTGATGAGACTTTATCCCGGTACGCAGATTGAATTGCGAACGGCTCAGCGTGTCGCCCGAATGGATCAGACTTTTGAGCACAATGATCAAAGAGATGTTGGTACACTGGTTTCGGAGTGCTTAAAGCACCTTGAGAAGCACCCACTTGACAATCATACTAGAGAAACCTTAGCGCGTATTTATTTCCTGCGGTTTAACAGGCCAGATCTTGGAATTGAAGAACTGAAAAAGTTGATTGATATTCGTCATCAATCAACAGAGGACGTGTCGCGTTGGTTGAATTTATCAGCAGACTGGCATGTTTCGATGGGGAACAAATCCGACGCATCAGAATGCCTTGCAGTCATTATAGACAGGTTTCCAAGCCGGCCAGTAGCAGAACTGGCGGAGCAACGGCTCACAATGATGCGTGGAGAAACGTCCTGAGCTGCTACTTGTTTTCCTGCTCGACCAAGTTTTTAAAGGTATCTTCCGCTAACACCGCAGCGAGGCGTACGTCTGGGTTGCGACCACCAATAACCCAAGAAGATTGTGTGCGTACTTGATAGGTCACACGTGAAATATTTTCTGCTTCTGGATCTTGTTCGACTTTGACCCAGACATATCGGGTGTCAATCCTTGCGCTGATAACATTGCGAGTGGCGTCTTCGGTTGTGATAACCCCAGCCTCTCCGAGTGTTTTACGTACGGCAGGCAAAACTATGTTTACAGGTCGATCATAACGTCGCACCATTTTGTCATCGCCGAAAACATTGGGGGTATAACGCGAGCTGCCGCCCTGTGTTGCGTAACAACCGCTTAGTAAAATCGTGACCAAAACCCCAACCTGTAATATGGTATACTTTAACCTCATGGCGTATCCAGTCCACCACCCGACAGCCAAGATGTCGAGTGCTTGCTGTTCACATTCGATTCACGTTTAGTCATAAAACTTGGAATATTTCTAGTAGGTCAGAACGTTTTTTTGCTTGTTCGGTCGGCACTTATTCACTTAGTGGGCGAAATATGTTTTGGTGAATAAGTTTGGGTGAAAAGTTGCTGGCCAAAGTGCGCGCTTTTTCAATGTCTTCAGTCGACATCAGCTTGCTTATTTCTGAGAGATACTTTTCAGCATTTTCATGGCCATTAGCTGCGGGGATAAACATCCACTTGTAGGCTTCGACGAGACTTTTTTTGACTCCAGCACCATGATAGTAGAAGAGTCCGAGGCTAATCTGACCGACGGCAAGTCCCTGTTCGGCCGCTTGCCGGTACCAATCCGAAGCGATAAGGAAATCCTGCCTTACCCCTCGACCGTTTTCATGCATCCAGCCGATCATTGCCTGTGAGTAGGCGTTGCCACGCAATGCGGCTTTTTCATACCAGTCAGCTGCTATTCCAAAATCCTGTTTTACCCCTCGACCGTCACGATACATAGTCGCCAAGTTATGCATTCCCAATGCGTAACCACGTTCGGCCGCCTGTCTATACCAGTATGCAGATTTTTCATTATTAAGTGTTGCTCCCAGGCCTTTTTCAAAAAGCCACCCAAGACTGTTCATCGCATATACATTTTCCTTAGTGGCAGCTTTTAGATATAGTTGACCCGCCTCCCTCAAGTCCCGTTTAACACCTAGCCCTTTCTCATACATCATCCCCAAATTATGCAATCCATCAGGGTTGCCGGAGCGTGCGGCTTTTCGGAACCACCGTACTGCTAGTGTGTAATCCTGTTCCACTCCGCGTCCATCGCGCAGCATGCAGCCAAAATTATTCTGGGCCAGCGCAAGGCCGGGCAATGATTTGTCGGTAAGTAGGTCACGTTTTGGTTCAGCGGCAAATCTGTACCATTTTGCGGCTTCACGAAAATCCTGTGTTGCTCCTAATCCACGTTCATACATCCAGCCAAGATTATTACGCGCATGATCGTTTCCCTGTTTGGCAGATGCGGAAAACCATTTTAGGGCAATCTTCGGATCTTTTCTGACACCCCGTCCATCACGATAGAGCCGCCCTAGATTGTTTTGTGCTAATGAATGTCCTTCATCGGCGGCCTTGCGGTACCAGTTGGCGGCTGCCACTTCATCGGATTCTGCTCCGCGCCCTGTGTCGAAGCGCCATCCCAAGTGTGCCATGGAAACGACACTTCCGGCCTGTGCCTGTGAACGTAAACCTGAAAGGCTTGCCTTTTCATTAAAAGGTGGATCGTTGTAGACTTGCGCGGTCAGGCGCGGGTTTCCGCATCCGGTAAGATACAATCCAGCCCATGCAGTAGCCAGAACTGGTAGCAAGCTAAACAAACCTCCGTTCACTCAAGGCGAATTTCTAGCCACTTATCGACAATTGCAAGCAAGAGCTATTCACCAGCTGAGCTGTGGCTGGAGATTGATAAACCTTTAACCGAGTTCAGAAAATTTGGGCCGAGTGAAGTTGTATTTGAAGCATCTCAAATCATTGGCTGAGCGAGCGATTCGGTTAGTCGATTTGACCGGTTGGTGCTGTTCGTGCGATGCTATCCCTATGGGCAACACATTCGGCCACCTGTTTCGCGTGACAACTTGGGGCGAAAGCCACGGAGACGGTGTGGGTGTGGTCATTGACGGTTGTCCACCGCGCCTGAAGCTAACTGAGTCAGATATTCAGCCCGACCTTGATCGAAGGCGTCCCGGTCAGTCGCGTATCACCACACAGCGTAAGGAAGCAGATCGCGTGCAGATTGTTTCAGGCACCTTCAAGAACAAAACACTCGGTACACCCATATCGATGATTGTGGTAAATATGGATCAACGACCGGAGGCATACACGGAGATGAAAGACAAGTATCGGCCGTCGCATGCGGATTACACGTACGACGCCAAGTATGGCGTACGCGCTTGGCCGGGTGGTGGCCGAACAAGTGCTCGTGAGACTATCGGTCGTGTTGCTGCTGGTGCAGTTGCGAAAAAGATTTTAAAGGAACAATTCGGCGTGACGGTGCTCTCCAGCGTGCAGCAGGTGCAAAAAATTGCGGCGGACATCAATCCGGACAAATTCACCTTGAAGCAGGTCGAATCGAACATCATTCGTTGCCCCGACAAGAAGGCAGCGGAGAAAATGATTCGATTAGTCGATCGCATGCGAAAAAACGGAGATAGTGTGGGTGGCGTGTTGCTGGGCGTGGCGCGAGATGTGCCGGTGGGTTGGGGTGAACCTGTGTTCGACCGACTGGAGGCTGATCTGGCAAAGGCGATGATCAGCCTGCCAGCTTCAAAGGGGTTTGAGATCGGATCCGGTTTTGGCGGGATTGCCTTGAAGGGCAGCGAGCACAACGACGCTTTCCGGATGCGCAGCGGCAAGGTGCGAACAGTGACAAATCGTTCGGGCGGAGTGCAGGGCGGCATTTCGAATGGCGAGACGATTTATTTTCGTGTTGCCTTCAAGCCCACCGCGACCATCTTACAGTCACAGGAAACTGTCAGAAGAACCGGCAAGAATGTGAAACTGAAGGCGCGTGGGCGACATGACCCTTGCGTGTTACCTCGCGCGGTTCCAATGGTCGAGGCGATGACCGCCCTGGTTCTGGTCGACCACGCGTTGCTGCATCGCGGACAATGTGGCGGTTAGGTGCTGGTTTAAGGCATCACAGGCCTTACTGCCATGTTCCACCAGAAGTTCCAAAGTTTGTCACCGCCGAAAACCCATACTACTGCCGCAAGTGCAATGTAAGGTCCGTAGGGCAGACGGCCGGCCCATTCGTCTTTTTTTAAGACCATCATAGTTACACCAACAACTGAGCCGATTACAGCACTGACCATCAGTGAGAATACTGTTGCCTGCCATCCTAGAAATGCACCAATTGCTCCCATAAATTTTACATCACCAAATCCCATTGCCTCGCGAGGAATAACAATCTCGTCGGTGTCTACTACCATCAATTTGACTGATTCTGGATCGAACGTTTTGTCTCCGATAGTCAATTTGTTCATGGTAAGTGAAACGTCAACGTTGAAATGGCAGCGGTCGATCAGCTCGACATGGCGTGCGTGGAGTTTGATTGCGTCAGATTTCCGGTAAAAAATCTCATCATAGGGCATGTCGCCATCTGGGAAAATTAGAGCATTGTCTGTGAAGGTTAGTTGCTCATTGTCTTCCACCTCAAATGCCTGATTGCCAAATGCAAGTTTTCCGGCGCGTACTACGAGATAAATCATTCCAAATCCCACTACCAATCCGATTATGCTGACCTGCAAGGCGGCCAATCGAGAGGGGTCTTTCAACATTTCACTGGCATGGATTTGAGGTGCAGCCAGAGAAAACATCACGCCCAAAACCATTCCGCCGATAGTGATTTCATCAGGTATTATCTGATGATCAAAATCAATAAATGTGGCGGTAATGAACCCGGCCATTAGTATGCAAAGTATAGTGGCGTGCAGTACGTCGGCATCTTTGTATGCTTCAACAGGTTGCAATTTTAACCAGCAGGCAAGAAAAGCTAATCCAGTAAGTAGTTCTACCAACGGGTATCGGATACTGATGGGTTCTTGGCAATTCCCACAACGGCCCTGAAGCTTGATCCATGCGAGGATTGGAATATTCAGGTACCACGGAATCGAGTATTCGCACTTAGGGCAATGTGACGATGGATGCAAGAGACTTTGCTCAAGTGGCATGCGGTAGATACAGACATTTAGAAAACTACCGATCATCGTGCCGGTAATGAAGAACACCGCCGGAAAAAAATATTCCATAAACACGGACAAGAAAGGGTCACTCATGCACAGTTCCCTTCAAAGTTGCGCGCATTATGTCCAATGGAGCAGGTTGTCCAGACCAAATTTCAAGCGCGGCAGCACCCTGGTGTAGTAGCATGCCTAGTCCGTTGGCGGTCTGGCATCCAGCTTCTCGAGCGGCGGCTAGGAATGGGGTTTCGGCAGGTTTGTAAATCATGTCAAAAACCGCTTTGGCATTACTCAGCTTCAAGACAGATATATCTAGGGGTAGTGCATCGCTTTTTTTGAGGCCAAGAGAGGTGGCATTAATAACAAGATTTAACTCTTTATCAGGCAATCCGACAGCGACCTCGACTGAGGGAAACCGCTTGAGAACTTCGGCGGCAATCATCTCTGCCTTACTGGCTGTGCGGTTGAAAAGGTGTAGCGACTTAACTCCTGCTGAGGCTAGCTTCAAGGCTGCTACTCGGCCTGCACCACCCGCGCCCAGCAATAGGACGCTTTTGTCGCGAACCTCCATACCGATGTCTTCGCGCAGACTTTTCGTAATGGCGTCGGCATCGGTGTTAAAGCCTTGGCTGCGTAATTCCTTGGGCGGACTCTCAAACGAGTGCAGTGTTTGCCAATCACCATCAGCATCCCGTCCTTCGAATCGGACGGTGTTTACCGCACCCCATTCGCGCGCGCTTTCATCGAGAACATCCATCATATCCAACGCCAGTAGCTTGTGTGGCACGGTGAGGTTTAGGCCGATATAATGCATAGCCATAGCACCAGAGATGCCTTCCTGCAGATGCTGTGGCTTCACCTCGCAGGCAAGGTAGCACCAGTCAAGGCCAAGATAAGTAATGCCGGCATTTTGCATTGGAGGCGAGGCGGAGTGATATACAGGGCTGCCAAACACGGCGCAGATGCGCGTGCTTGCGGAAATTGACTGTTGGTGTCCCGGCATGCGCGGACTATAGGCAAACTATCGCTTAGCAACAACTTGGAACCGCTATCCTTGACTTCGGGCGTGGCTTTCGCAAGATGACGCCCTTACCCGATTGAACATGAGTGATAAAGTATTTCCCCCTTCTGCTACAGCCTCTAAAAATGCGCATGTGGCCTCGATGGAACAGTATCGCGAGATTTATAATCGCTCAATAAACGACCCTGAAGGGTTTTGGACTGAGCAGGCCGAGCGTTTGGTGTGGACGGAAAAATGGAAGATTCTGAGGAAATGGGATTATGATAAAGCGGAGATTCAGTGGTTCATAGGAGGGAAGTTGAATGCCTGTTACAATTGCGTGGATAGGCATGTGGAAGATGGTCATGGGGACGATACGGCTTTGATTTGGGAAGGAAATGACCCCGGCGAATGTCGAACATTTACGTATGCTGAATTGCAAATCGATGTGCAAAGGGCGGCGAATGCATTGAAAGAATTAGGAATCGTAAAGGGAGATCGAGTTTGCATTTACATGCAAATGATTCCGGAGTTGACGATTGCGATGCTGGCGTGTGCACGGATCGGCGCAGTACACTCAATTGTTTTTGGCGCATTTAGTGCAGACAGCCTCGTGACACGCATCAACGACTCTGAATGTAGGGCGATCATTACGCAGGACACCGGTGTGCGTGGCACAAAATCGGATATACCCATGAAGGCCAACGCCGACAAGGCAGTGAAGAGCACCCCTTCGATTGAGAAGATCCTGGTCGTCAAGCGTACGAGTGCTGAAGTAGAGATGGTTGACGGGCGCGATGTGTGGTGGCACGAGGCGCTTGAAGCAGCAGATGCAGTGTGCCCAGCTGAACCGATGGACGCTGAGGATCCGTTATTTATCCTGTATACGTCTGGCAGCACTGGCAAACCGAAGGGCGTACTTCATTCGACTGGTGGATATCTCACTTACGTGGCAACGACACATCATTTCATTTTTGATTATCATCCGGGGGATGTTTACTGGTGCACGGCGGACATTGGCTGGGTAACAGGGCATTCGTATATCGTTTATGGCCCCATGGCTAACCGTGCAATCACGATGATGTACGAAGGTGTGCCGAACTATCCTGACTTCGGGCGCTTCTGGCAAATTGTGGCCAAGCACAATGTAAACATATTTTACACTGCACCTACTGCGCTGCGGGCACTAATGAAAGAGGGTGATATTTGGCCAAGCGAGCACGACCTTTCGAGCCTGCGGTTGCTCGGTACGGTTGGTGAACCAATCAAAGAGCCGGAATGGACGTGGTATCACCAGGTAATTGGAAAGGAGAAATGCCCGATTGTTGATACGTGGTGGCAGACTGAGACGGGTGGTATACTTATTACTCCGCTTCCTGGCGCGACACCAACCAAGCCAGGCAGTGCCACTTTGCCATTTTTTGGTGTGAAACCAGCGTTGGTCGATGATGAGGGCAACGTGATTCACGGTAACAACGTTTCCGGTAATCTTTGTTTGTTGGAGCCATGGCCGGGTCAGATGCGTACTGTGTACGGTGATCAACAACGGTTTTTTGATACGTACTTCGCACGCTTCCCAGGCAAGTATTTCAGCGGCGATGGCTGCAAGCGTGACGGGGATGGCTACTATTGGATCACCGGTCGAGTGGATGACGTGATTATTGTGAGTGGTCACAATCTCGGAACAGCAGAAATAGAGGGCGCGATTGGGGGGCATCCGGCCGTGGCGGAGGCTGCCGTGGTCGGCTACGAGCATGATGTCAAAGGCAACGCCATCTATGCCTATGTAACTCTAAAGACAGGTGAAGAAGTCACCGACACAATGATCGCCGAGATAGTAAAACAAGTTCGGACTGATATTGGTCCACATGCATCGCCGGAGAAAATTCAATTCACCTCCGGTTTACCCAAAACTCGATCAGGAAAAATCATGCGCCGCATTTTGCGAAAGGTTGCCGAGGGTGATACCGACAACTTGGGCGATATTAGCACCTTGGCTGACCCGGGAGTTGTGGAATCACTTGTGGCAGGTCGAGTGGAGTAGTTTAGCGCTCGGGGGATCCTTTCGTTTTCGCTAATCGGTGAATGGGTAATGCTTGCGCCTTGAATGTGTACTGCCTAGCGTCGCGCAGATGTCTTGGTTGCCATTTGAACTAGGCTTGGCGCTGCGTTACCTGAGTCCCAGGCGCACGTCGGTTTCGTTTATCACCCTAATCTCAGTTATAGGTGTGATGCTAGGGGTAACAGTGCTCATTGTGGTGATAAGCGTGATGGCTGGTTTTCGCCAGCAATTGCATGAGCGACTGTTTGGCTTTTATTCTGATCTTACAATTGAGGCAAAGGACTCAATGATCGTAGATCACGAATCACTTGCGCAAAAAGTGCGGAAGCAGGATGGGGTGAAAGGGGTGTCACCCGTGGTTGTCGGTCGCGTGATGGCGCAAAGGGTTGTGCCCTTGGAGTCCGGTCTGGAACAGAATGGTACGGGTGAACCAGCTCAAGATCTACGCATGGATTTATTACCGTTGGTGGGCGTGGATTCAAATACGATTGGTGATGTCTCGGAAATTCCCAAAAACATGTTGGCTGGTGATTTTGTTTTTGGTGATTTGTTCTTGGATGAACGGTTTGCTGTTATTGGTGTGAATCTGACAAATACGAATCATTTTTCCCTCGGATTAAACAACACGATGTCTGTTTTTACCACACATCAATTGAAAGAAATGAAAGCGGAGCGGGATGCCAATGGTAGCTTGGGGATATTGCCGACGGATTTTAAAGTATCTGGAATTTTCGCCGTGGATTTTCACCACTTTAATTCCTTTGTCTTGTGCTCCATAGAAGCGGCTCAAGAACTTTTGAAGGTCGAAGGACGCGTATCACAGTTGAAGGTAAAACTTAAAGACTCAGATAGCGTGATCATGGCACAAGCACGGATGCAGAAGGCGTTGGGCGCTGATTATATCGTGAAGACGTGGCGTGACGAACCAGCAACGAAACATCACGTTTCAGCGGTGGAAACTGAAAAACAGGTGATGTTTTTCATTCTGTTTTTTGTGATGATTGTGGCGGCGTTTGGGGTAACAAGTTCGCTCATTATTTTCGTAACCCACAAGACCCGGGAAATCGGATTGTTGAAGGCATTGGGTGCAACTAATGGTCAGGTATCGGGAATATTCATTGGGCAAGGCCTGGCTATTGGAATGGTGGGTGTTGGACTAGGCTATGCCTTAGGGATGTTGGCGTTGAAGTACCGGAACGAATTTCTTGGCCTCTTGGGCAAATTGAAAGGAAGCGAGGTGTTTCAAAAAGAGGTGTATTTTTTTAGAGAGCTGCCGTCGTTAACGCGGTCAGAAGATATTTTATTTATATGCGGCT
>CAYUXV010000384.1:0-3069 GCA_964448875.1 uncultured Verrucomicrobiota bacterium | reverse complement strand
GAGCTCCTCCCATTTATTCCATGCGGCAATGTCCGATGGTGCCTTGATGGTCGGGCCGAACTCGTACTTGTTACCGTCCATTGATGGCTCAGCTGTGCTGTTGAAAAACGCCATCATTTTGTAGTACTCGGTCTGCGGAATTGGATCGTACTTGTGTGTGTGACAGCGGGCACATGTGAGTGACATGCCAAGCAATGCGGTGCCCAATGTCTCCACGCGATCAAAATTATTTTTCGCCTGAAATTCTGCCGGGATTGCACCACCTTCGGCCGTGGTCGGATTCATTCGCACAAATCCAGTGGCTACGAGTTGTGCAATCGTGGGTTTGGGCAGAAGATCACCCGCCAATTGCCATGTGAGAAACTCATTCAGTGGCTGATTTTGGTTGAACGCGCGTACCACCCAATCACGGTACGGATAAATCCCGCGCTTGTTGTCGAGATGCAGCCCGTGCGTGTCACCGTAACGCACCGCATCCAGCCAATACCGTGCCTGATGCTCGCCATAACGCGGGCTTGCC
Source organism: uncultured Verrucomicrobiota bacterium (assembly GCA_964448875.1). Lineage (GTDB taxonomy): Bacteria > Verrucomicrobiota > Verrucomicrobiia > Limisphaerales > UBA1100 > UBA6614. The sequence goes on along the minus strand of CAYUXV010000384.1, from coordinate 2,549 downwards.
AACAATTCATCTACCAATCGCTCATAGGCATCGGCACGTTTGTCGTTTAGGTAACGCTCCAGTTGTTTGGGTTCCGGTGGCAAGCCTGTGAGTATCAAGGCTAGGCGTCTGGCCAGTGATGGCTTGTCCGCCTCATTGGCAAATCCCGTTTTTTTGAGATTCTCACCAATAAAGGCATCTATGGGATTTCCTTTTACTTCTACCTTTGCCTTCTTTGGCGGCACAAATGCCCAATGCTTAGCATACTCTCCACCTTCCTTGACCCAACGAGCCAAAATATCCACCTCTACCTTTGTGAGTTGCTTCTCAGCCTTCTTCGGCGGCATCGGATCCTCCTTGTCATGTAGGCGTACTAGCAATTCGCTTTTCTCTGGTGATTTCGGATCAATGGCCTTGTACCCATCCAAGTCGCGTGTGGCTTCCTTGAATGAGTCGAGCCGAAGCACATCTTTCTTTTCCCCATCTGGACCGTGGCAGACGAAGCACTTGTTCGAAAGAATGGGTAATACTTCGCGCGCGAAGTCGACAGGTTTCGCGGCATTTAGAGTAGAGGCCATGATGGCAACGCTACTCATGAGACCAAATAATCGGATACTGAGTTTCATTGTAATGTAACCTGGAAACATCCCGGTAATTTTAGTGGTACCAACCACTTAAACAAGCTCTCAAAGGGCTTATTTCTTGGGCTTGTTTTTTTCTTCATCGGAGATGGAGAGAATGTTCGTCTGCCTAATCCCTCAGGATCACCTTGCCGGGTGATCTGGGGGCAACGAAGTAATGCCGCACCTTGCCCGTCTTGTCATCCACAATTCGAAACACATGCCCCGCAAACGTGCTCTGCTCGGTGTGGTCGGTGGGTCGCAGGTCACCGTAACCCTTGGGATTTCCCTCAAAATCAATCCACTCCAGCAGCACTGTTCTTGATGAAGCATTTGAAATATAGACCTTGGTGCGTTGTGGTGTGCGCGGGGACCGCCAGCCGGTGGATTCTCCTGAGAGGAGTTCTGCTTCCACGGCATTTTCCGGCGCCAACGTTTCCTTTCCGGTCTCGAAACGTTTATACCACGCCACGGAGCGAGGTTGCCAACTGAAGGAAGGAGCTTTCCTGGGGTCGTATCCCCTCAGGTGTGCTGAGATCGGCCTGCGATCGGCCGGTCGGCTGTAGCGCCATTGGCCATCGCCAAAGACTTCTTCCACAAGCTTGGCCAGTCTCGGATCGTATTTCCTTAACTCAGCACGTGTGTTCACGTGGTTATGGTCGAAATCATTTTCCCGGTTGGTGTCAAACCATGATTGTACCCCTTCTGCCCAATATTCATGATGATTTCGTCCCGCGTATTTTCCCTTCCAAAGTTTCTGCTTCACCGCAGCATCGTAAATGGCCTCCAGTCGATCATCAAAAGTGGGATCCGTTTCCGAAAGCCCCATGCTGGGAATAGCATGAGCAAATTCATGGATGAGGATGTTTTCGGTTGAGTAGGGATCCTTTGGATAAAGGAGTAGGTTTTCCTCACCACAACTCACTGCCGGCCGCTCAGGCGTTGCGCCGAGCCCACGTGCGCGTTTGTTCCAGTAAAGTCGTGGCTGTAGATTGCGGTGCTCAGGGATATCGGTGGTGTATTCGTTGTGCGCCATGATGGAAAACCGCACCTTGTTCTTGGTCATCGCTTTGAGAATATCTTGGCGGTCTCCCAGCATTTGCCCAATGAGGTACGCTGCCTCGAGAAGCGCGTAGTCCGACACCTTCTTGGAAGAGACGATCGACAAGCCACCAACATCCACATGCTTCTGGTAAAAAGCATCCAGTTTGAGTGACTTGCGAACATTGGGTGGCGGCGCGGTGACCTTCGGTGCGGCATCCAAAGCGAGCGTCGCAAATAATGCCATGCAAACAATCAATCGATGAATCGGCATACCGCCTGATAAAACGATGGCCCATGAATAGCAAGCTATTACCCAAATCGATCGGTAACGAATAGAAGTAACACCATTAGCCTCGGGTAGATCCGTTCAACATTCCCATGTCAACGTTACGCTAAAATTTATTTTACTGCGTGACCGTCGCCTTCACATTGCCCTCAACGGCCTTGCCGGTTGTTTTCCCAAATGAATTGTGTGCGGCTGTGTTGCCTTCACTTTTGCCGGTGAAACGAATCGCGTGCTTGGCGATCGGCTGCTCGCGGGTGTCGTGCAGGGTGTTGCCGGTGAGTGTGACATGGTTGCAGTCCGTGCCAGCCACACCAATGGCACCGTTGAGGAATTGGCTGCCGGAGATGTTGATGCGCTCACATTTCTCCAACTCCAGCAATGCGGTTAGGTTGGGCTGCCCGGTTTCAGTTTCGTCGTGGATGCCGCAGCCAGTAAAAGTAATATCTGAGGATTTGGTGAATCGAACGCCGGTTCCGTATTTCGGGGTGTGGCGGCGGAAGGTGTTGCCGCTTACGTTGATAAGGCGGGAGTCTTCAATCAACAGGTTGCGCTGGTTGCAGGAGTAAATCGTCTTCCCGCTTAAGGCGATACCGTAGCAACCAGTGAGGTGTACGTTGTTT
>CAYUXV010000383.1:0-10492 GCA_964448875.1 uncultured Verrucomicrobiota bacterium | reverse complement strand
AGGGTGTTTTTTTGCCAGATCATTTTTTTCGGAAGGATCATTCACAAGATCAAATAACTTTAAGACAGGCAACTTGTCTGGTTGATTCTTTTTGGATCCCTTGCCGTAAATTTTGTAGCGGTCTCCAATTAAGGCAACTTGACCTGCTGATTGAAATCCAATTGGTTTGCCTCGCTCCTTCATCTTGCCGCGGAATAGGGGAAGTAAACTCACTCCATCAAGGGGCCGTTTATCCGCAGGCTCAGCCCCAATGATATCCAGGATGGTGGGCAGATAATCACTGGTCACCGCTGGAATGTCCGTATTACCCGGGCGCACCTTACCGGGCCATTCGATAAGTCCGGGTACTCGAATCCCGCCCTCAAGCAACGAACGCTTGCGACCACTCAAATGTCCTGCTGTTCCTGGGGCACTATTGGCCTGGCCTTCGGGGCCGTTATCACTGCAAAAGGTCACCAGCGTATTGTTTGCCACACCGAGAGCACGAAGTTACATGCGCAATCGGCCGATCTGCTCATCCATTGCGGTAATGCAACCGTAATAGTGTTGGGCATATTTTTCATGGACTGCATACATGCGGGTGTACTGCGGCCCTGCGACCACGGGCAAGTGTGGGGTGTGAAACCAAACGATCGTGAAGAATGGCTTTTTATTTTTTGCCGCCGTGCGGATGAACGGTATCGCTCGATCCATGATCACGCGCGAATTAGCTCCACGCAGGTTTTGGGTGACGCGTTTACCTTTCTCATCCCAGTACCCGGTACCATAGGACCCATTCTCCTTGGCCGGATCCCACCACCTTCTGCTGTTGTTGCCTTTGGGGCGCAGCATGGGGTCCCAGGTGGGTACCTTGGATTCGGTGGAAAAACACACATCAAACCCATTTGCTTGGGGCGGCGAGAAATGCGCCACTCCACGCGGGCCACCCCGGTTGGCTTCTGTTTCGGTTTTTGTAAGCGTTCCCAGATGCCACTTGCCAAAATGGCCGGTTGCGTAACCATGCTTCTTCAGTAGCTCCGCCAAGGTTAGTTCCTGCCGCTTCATGTGGCCGGTATTGGCAAAGTACACTCCGTACCGGTAAGGGTGGCGGCCGGTAATGCAGCTGCCGCGGGTGGGACTGCACACGGGGGCTGCCGCATAGAAACGCTCAAAGCGCAGGCTACCCTTGGCCATGGCATCCAAATGGGGAGTGCGAATATTTTTGGATCCATTGAAGCCCACATCGCCCCAGCCGAGGTCGTCGCACATGACGAGGATGATGTTCGGCGTCTCGGCGGTCTCAGCTATCTGGCTGAGCATCAATAGTGGAACCATTAAATATTTCATAGGATGAACAATTTGTTTCTGTTTTCATGAACTATCATAAAACCGCTTCTTCATAAAAGCGTCCATTGTAGGGCCACAAGGTAAATTACTTACTTTTTTTGTCTTTGGGCTTGGGCTTTTCCGGTGGCTTGGGTGGGAGCACAGTGAGCCAGAGGTGCGGCGAGATGGGAATGATAAAGTCTGGGAAGCCCTGTGGGACACCGTTTACCGTACTAGCACTGGTGAGCTTGCACTGAACAGGAACAACGATTTCACCATCAACTTCAGCCAGTTCCAGTGCAAGCGGAAGATTGACAGACTTGGCATCGATAGCCGCTACAAGCATGAACTTAGCTTCGCCAGCTTTGGTTACCTCTATAGGTTTTGCTGTGATGCCCTTGGGAAGACTTTTTGCGCGAAGTTCAAGCTTGCCTTTGTAGCTGTTGGAAAATTTTATGGCAATTTTAACCTCGTTGGTGGCACCGGCATTCACGGTGAAGTGCGGGGCAGGCACTGTTGCTGCGAAAGTCGGTTTGGGCGTGCGGATGTGCAGTCGATAATAATATTCGTTTCCTCCTTTGCGTAAGAGGCTTCGAACAACAGCACAGTAGCGACCATCGACTGGCGCGGTCCAGATAAGTTGCGGATCGCGTTTCTTGTTGCTGTCGTCATTGCTGGCTAATTCCTTACCGGAGGAATCTTCAATAGAGAGTCGTCCATCAAGCAAGAATCCAAGCCGAAAGGATTCGAGATCAAATTGGTGGCGTTCTCCTTTCTTGACGGTGAATGCGAAGCGATCAATGTCATCAGGCTTAGCCACCTGCCCGGAAATAATGGACGGCAAGAAAACATCTTGAGCGGAGGCATTAGTATCGTTTGGTTCTTTTTCAAGTTGGTTCGAAGCATTCGATATGGGAAGGCAAAGTGGTCCGTTTACGGCCGCGGCATCGAATCGCAACTCACCATTAATTGGCTTTGGGACAGAGAGGGTTTTCTTCTTTAAATTCCAACCAACGAGTGTCACCCGCCCATCGCTCATTGGCTGCACGTGGCGAAGATAGGGGCCATTGGTAAGTGTGAGGCGGTAGACGTGATCCGCCCCTCCACTGAAACTCGAGGTACTATTGGCCGGGAATTTGAACGCGGCGATCTGGAGCACATACTCGCCGTCGCGGTCACACTTCCAGGTGAGTCGTGGGTCCAGCGAATGGGCGTCATGGTTAAATGCAAGTTTTACACCGCGCGTATCGCGGAGCATCATTAGTGCATCCATTGAGATTCCTGCGGTATAGGCGTCAAGGTTGGCGACTAGCACTTGGCCGGCTTTGAGACGCACACGGTAACTGTCCACGTCACCACCACTCTGTAGTTTGCCGTGCACGATTGCTGGCAGCGTTTCCACAATCTGCGGTGAAAGCATCTCGTTATTAGGTTCCTTCTCCGGCACATCAGGTGCCTTTCCAACAAAAAAAACACGCGGTGGGGTAGTGCCGTTGGCATCATAAAAACGAACTAGATATGGTCCCGGCACCACATCTTCCTGAATGGTTACCTTGAAGAACCCCTTCTTTTTTTCGTCGGCTACAAATCGGATACCTGCATCGTTCGACCAGGTCTTTAGAGGCCATTCATACTTGCCGCCAATCTGAGCCAACGCTTCACTGCCACGCTGTGAGCCGATTGGAAAAAGCCAGTCAACTTGAGCCGCTTCGAACTTTAAAGGGAAAACAAGTAAGAAAGTCGCCGCAATGGCTGCACGGAAAATCACGTAAAGAGTTCCTTGATACGCGAACCACCATCCACCAACTGCACTGGACGTCCAGTTGCGGTGTGAAGTACTTGATGCGGATCAATGCCCATCTTTGAATAGAGCGATGCTGCAAAATCTTCAGGCGTATAAACATTCTCTGCTGCGTAATAGCCGTTGGCATCAGTAGCACCCACAATCTGGCCTCGTGGCGTGCCAGCACCAGCCATAAGCACCGACATCGCACCCGGCCAGTGATCACGTCCGCCGCGGGTATTGACTTTGGGTGTCCGGCCGAATTCTCCAAGGCAGATAACCATTGTGTTATCCATCATTCCACGCTCGTCAAGATCAGCAATGAGTGCTGCCAGTCCTTGATCCCAGTTGCTCATGAACGAACCTTTAAGGGTCTTGAAAATATTGGTGTGATGATCCCACCCTCCGTAATAGACGGTTACAAATGATACGCCGACCTCCACCTATCTCCTAGCCAACAGCATCCTTTGTCCTAGCGAGTTTCTGCCGTACTGGTCGCGCACTTTCTTATCTTCTTTGCCGATATCGAATGCCTTTTGTGCAGCTGTTGAGGGTACCAGGTCCACACCTTGCGCGTTGAACCGATCAAAGCTTACTGCGGGGTCCTTCGCGACTTTATCAGTAATACGCAAAAGCTTGTCCAAATCCGCACGTAATTGGCGTCTGTTATCCGCACGCGCTTCACTTATGCCTTTGGGCAACACAACATCCCGCACTTTGAAACTCGAGCCGTTTGGATCCGCCTTGATCACAAAAGGCGCGTGCTCAGCACCCAGAAAATTTGGGCCGCCTGAACGAGACATGCGCCCAAGAGACATATAAGGAGGCAGACCATTGAGTACCCCGCGGTCATAACCCACCATAGATCCAAATGATGGATGGAACGTGACAAACGCACCGCAGTTCACTGGCACAGGCGTCGGTCTTCCGGTCATCATGTAATGGTTGCCGCCACCGTGGTTCGGATCCTTGTGCCAGATCGACCGAACGATCGAGACCTTGTCGGCTACTTTGGCCAGATGGGGAACCTTTTCGCAGAAATTAGTACCGGGGACATTTGTCTTCATCGATCCAAACTCACCACGGATTTCCTTGGGTGCATTTGGCTTCGGATCAAATGTTTCATAGTGCGTCGGACCTCCATCCAGCCATACGAGAATACAGTTAATCTTCTTTTTTGGCGCCGCTTCTTCACGCGCCCTCAATAAATCAGTCAACCCCATCCCAAGCATACCGCCGAGTCCTACCTGAAGGAAATCCCGGCGCCCCATGCCGTTGCATTTGAACTTAATCAAACTCATCGCGAATAAGTATAAACAATATTAGGCCGATTTGAAAGCCGTCGTTTGTCAGACGATCGACATAATCAAGGCATTCAGACATGTCTGAGTGTTGCCAAAATAATAAAATTCAATTTGTCGGTGGACATTGAGCTTTATACATTGAAAATCCCTCCAGTGAATGCGCCTAAGCTTGCAGATCCCATCGTGTTAGCCCATGGGATGCTTGGCTTGATGCAAGGTCTGGTAAGTGGCGCACGCATGGAGAATTATTTTCGTGGCATCCCTGATTGGTTGCGGGCGGCAGGGAATGAGGTAATTGTTACCCACGTGCCCGGCATCGGATCCATTGCCCGGCGTGCTGAAATTTTGAAGCAGGGCATTCTTGCGTCTGCTAATCGACCGGTTCATCTCATTGGGCACAGTCAAGGCGGATTGGATGCGAGACATATGATCACTCATCTTGATATGGTCCACTCTGTACTGTCGCTTACGACCATCGGCACTCCCCATCGAGGGTCGCCGATTGCCGACTGGGGCGTGGCGACTGCGGATGTTACAGGGTTTTTTCAGGTTGTTGAACAGACGCCAATCGACACCAAGGCTTTTTTAGATTTGCGCACAGATAACATGGCGGAATTTAACGAGCAGACACCTAATATTGAGGGTTTAAAGTATGTTTCCGTTGTTGGGGGGGGCGAACCTATTGATATGATCCCAACACTACGCTGGTGTCATGATTACGTGCATAAGCATGAAGGTGAAAACGATGGACTTGTTTCGGTGTCTTCATCCCGCTGGGGCGAGAACTGCATTGAATGGCCTGCCAATCACGGCCATCAAATTGGATGGTTCTGCGGTGATCATTTTGATTGGAAACCTCATTGGGCTGATATGCTTTCTAATTTACAGAGTTCGAGCTGAAATATTACTAAAAACTTTGTCCCCATTTGGCTGACTGGAGTTAGTTAATATACAAACTTCGGACGCTACATTTGCTTTGTAAAACAAAACTAAACGCATCGATCGGAACGAGAAACATTGCGGGCAAGTCTTTTTATGCTCAACAAAAGCTCCATATTTCGTAATATTGAGCACACCAAGGGTGGTGCCGCAAAGTGCAGGTTTTCGAAATGAGAATCAAAATATTGGCAAGCGTGTTGATTGCAATTCTTATTGGTTGCACAACACAGAAAAGACCTGATTCAGTGAGGCTGGGCTTTTCCCCGCCGAATAGGTTTGGCGATTCAAACGCCACTCCAACAACTGCAGGGTGGTTGGCCGACTTTAACAGCACCACATTGAACGCGCTTGTGATTGAGGCAATTACGAACAATCCGGACCTGCGTGTTACCGCCGCCCGCCTCAAAGCGGCTCAAGCTAACGTACGTATCGCCGGTGCTGACCTTCGGCCCAAGCTCACCGCTGCTGCTGTTGCCTCCCGAACAAAACGCAATTCTGCAAGTGGATTTAAAATTACTTCGAGCCGCAACAATCGTTTCAGCCCTACCCTGGATTTAGCCTGGGAACTGGATGTCTGGGGGAGGTTGGGCGATTTGCGCGCTGCAGCGCTTTTCGACGCAGGAGAAGCTGAAGCAAATCTTCAGGCCGCCCAACTTAGTCTCGCAGCCAATACTGCCAAGAGCTGGTTCAATGTGGCTGAATCAGAGTTGCAAGTGAAGTTAGCCAAACAAACATACCAAAGCTACACCAACAACCTTTCTGTACTGGAAGAAGGTTTTCAGCGCGGCCTTACCAAAGCGCTCGATGTGCGCCTCATGCGCACCAGTGTGCGCAATGCAGAAGGCGCGCTGCAAATGCGCTTGCGTGAACGTGACGCCACACGTCGTTCATTGGAAGTGTTGCTAGGGCGCTACCCAAAAAATGAAATTCCGTTAAACGATTCATTACCGACAATTAACAATAATATCCCTGTTGGATTGCCAGCGCAGCTACTCATCCGTCGTCCCGATCTAGTCGCAGCGCAACGCAAATATCTTGCTGCACATAGACGTAAGAAAGCCTCAAAAAAAGACCGATTGCCTCAGATAAGGCTAACCACCAGTTATGGAACTTCGTCAGATGAACTCAAGAATGTGTTAAACATTAACAACAACATCTGGAGCCTGGCAGCCAACCTTTCCAAACCCATACTTGATGGTGGCAAAATACGCTCGCAGATTGATCGGGCCAAAGCGCAACAAGAAGAAGCTCGTTACAATTATGTACAGGCTGTGTTGCAAGCTTTTGCCGAGGTAGAAACCGCATTGGCCGCTGAGAATTACCTGACCAAAGAGGAATCGGCGCTTCGCGCCTCCGTTTCCGAGGCCCTTGAGGCGGAGAAACTGGCTATGGATGATTACTTGGCAGGCCTTGCGGACATAGTAACGGTACTGGAATCACAACGGCGTGTCTTCGATGCCAAACGCTCGCTAATTGACCTTCAAAACCTGCGACTGCAAAACCGCATCGATCTTTACCTTGCCCTTGGCGGAGAATTCAACCAACAAAAGAAACCGCCGAATGAATGACAAACCGGAAGGACCTGAGCCTATCATGGCCGAATTAGCTGAACCGAAAACGCAGGGGCAAAGGGATCAGTCTAATGACAAACAAGGGGCGGCACGTTTGATCACAGGCCTTGTCATTGGTCTGCTGATTCTTGGGGCAGGTGGATTCACTGCTCGTTATTTTTTAAATAACCAAAAAGAAGCTGACCGTCGAACGCAGCCGACCGAAATCCCGTTGGTCCAAGGCCTTCGTCTGCACCCGACCAACTTTACCATCATCTTACCGAGTCAAGGTCGGGTGCAGGCAGCAAAACTCACCAGTATTATTCCAGAGGTTGCAGGTCGTATTGTTTCCATTGAGCCGGAATTCAAGGAAGGCGGTTTTTTTAAGCCCAATCAAAAACTTTTGACGCTAAATAATTTTGATTACCTCAACGCTGTGGCTAAGGCCGAGGCAACCATCAATCAGTTGAAGGCCAAGCTGGAGTTGGAAAGGATTGGAAGAGCCGCGTTTACCAATGCTGTGGACGTTGCAAAGGCTAATCTGGAGCAGGCTCGGTTAGCGTTGCAGTTGGATAAGATTGAGGCTGCCTCTTACGACAATGCTCGCGATGTCGCACAGGCGAATCTCGAACAGGCAAAGGTTGCTCTAAATCTTGAGAAGCTGGAACGCTCAGGATACACCAACGCTGTTACTTTGGCAAAGGCCAACCTTGCGCAGGCACAAGCCAGTGAGAAGCTAAAAGTGGCCGAGCGCGATGCGGCCATTGCCAACCTCAAGCGTCTTGGCAAGTTGGAAGGCGCATCACCTCTGGCGAAGAAGGAACCACAGGTTGCTGAAGCCAAGGCCAACACCCTTGCCAAAGAGGTAGCACTTAACAAGGCAGTAGAAGATTTGCAAAAGCGTCCGGCACAAATGGAAGCCGATCTACAGGCGAAGATAAAAGTTGCTCAATCTAGATTGGTCGAGGCGAATGAGAATCTAGAACTGCCTCCTGCGCGCGCTGCGGATTTCCTTGAAAAAATTAAAGTTGCGAAGGTGAAGCTTAAGGAGGCGGAAGAGAACCTCAAGCGCCCGGCCCAGTTGGAGGCGGATTTACTGGCGCAAATCGATATAGCCAATAGTGAAAGGGAACAGGCCGAAGAGAATGTCAAGCGAACCGTCGTTATCGCACCCAATTATACCGGTCGAATCACTGAGAAGCGTGTGGATATTGGTCAGGTCGTTACTGTCAGTACTGTATTGGCCACCGCGATCACAACTGAAGAAGCTGAGGTGCGGCTGCCGATATCCAACCAACGTCTAGCTCACCTTGATTTGTCTGAACAAATTGTCGACAAGAGCGAGACGCAGGCACACAAAACTCAAAAGCCACCCACCAGCCCAAACGATGAAAATAAACCCGACGTGACCCTCACGGCGGTAATCGGTACTGACACTAATTCGTGGAAGGGGAAAATTGACCGGGCAGAGAGTCGTTACGATTCGGCCAGCCAACAGCTCTTTCTCATCGCAGAGGTGAAAGACCCATACGCAAACCAAACCTTCCTACGCGCGGGACTCTTTGTGCGTGCAAAAATTACAGGTGAGGAACTCTTAAATGTATTCAGACTGCCCCGACAAGCTGTACGTCGCGGCAATGAAGTAGCATTAGCTACCATGGATGGAAACCAGACGATTTTAACCCGCAAAAAAATCGACGTTCTCTGGCGTGATGAAAAATGGATAATTACCCCCTCCCAAAATTATTTGGACAAAAATTACTTGGACAAAAAGCTGTATCACGATCCCCTGAAAAAGAGCGACATCCTCATTACCACACCCATTGAATACGCCACTCATGGAGAGGTATTACTTGTTCACGTAAAAGGTGAACCTGCGCCTAAGCGCAAAGATAAGCCCAAGAAATGATAAACGGGATGATAGCCTGGTTTGCCCGCAACACAGTGGCAGCAAACTTGATGATGATTTTCATCATCCTGATGGGTATCAACGGAATTGTGAATCGCCTTCCTGTTGAGGTGTTCCCGATGTTCACCCCTGATGAGGTTGAGGTCCGGGTCACTTATCGGGGTGCCACGCCTGAGCAGATGGAAGAATCCATTGTTATCCCTCTGGAAAATATCGTGGCTGACCTGCCAGGCATTGAGGAGATCAAAAGCTCAGCACGCGAAGGCCGGGCAACGATCGAGATTGAAGCGGAATCAAGCTGTGACCCAAGGGTTCTTCTGGAGGATGTAAAGAGTCGAGTCGATAGCATTAATAGCCTTCCTGATGGGATCGAGCCACCAGTGGTACGCATAAGGGAATCCCTGCACGAGGTGGTTACGCTCATTATTCACGGAGATATGAGCGAGTACGACCTACGTAAACTGGGCGAACGCATCCGTGATGACGTCGGCCGGTTGGAAGGCATCTCTCGCGTGGAAATGCGTGGCCTGCGCAACTACGAGATCAATATTGAGGTTTCAGAAACAGTTCTACAAGAGCACGGATTGACTCTGCAACAGGTGGCTGAAGCCGTCAGGAATTCCGCGGTGGATTTACCAGGTGGTTCCATCAAGGCTCGCAATGGAGAAATTCTGGTGCGGACCGAGGGGCGCGCCTTTGATAAAGCGGCTTTTGAGAAAATCATCATAAAGGCACGAATAGATGGATCCCATCTGACTTTGGGAGAGATCGCAAACATAACCGACGCTTTTGAGGAGGAGCAGGTCGTTATGCGCTTCAATGGCAACCGTTGCGCGGTGGTTCACGTAGCCCGAACGGGTGACCAGAACGCCCTCAAAATTGAAGGCATTGTGAGGGAATACTTGGATCAACTTATGCCTTCTCTACCTGCAGGTGTAAGTGTGGATATTTGGAACAATCGTGCGGAAATTATTAATAAACGACTTGTAACACTCAACGATTCTGCCTTTATGGGGATAGGCTCCATCATAATCCTCTTGGGGTTGTTTTTACGCCCTGCAGTTGCGTTCTGGGTGTGCCTTGGTGTTCCCATCGCCTTTATGGGGGCATTTGCCATGATGCCTTACTTCGGGGTAACCATAAATCTTTTAACGTTGTATGGGTTTATCCTGGTGTTGGGAATTCTGGTAGATGACGCAATTGTTACCGGCGAACGAATTCACACTTTTCAACAAAAAGGCGGCACCGGATTGGATGGTGCCATCAAAGGGGCGCAGGAAGTCGCCACTCCGGTGATTTTTGGTTTATTGACAACAGCGATTGCTTTTATCCCATTGCTCATGGTGGAGGGTCGACGCGGCGATATGTTCAAACAGATCCCACTAGTCGTAATTCCCTGCCTTCTTTTCTCACTTGTGGAGTCGAAGCTAATTCTGCCGGCACACTTAAGCCATCTATCAACAGGAAAACCGCCGCGCGAAAAGCTCAGTATGCTCGCCCGAATTCAGCGCTGGTTTGCCGATGGTTTGGAGTGGGGCATTGATCGGATGTATCGACCCGTGCTCAACGCTGCATCAGCCCACCGTTATGTGACACTATGTGTTTTTATCAGCGCATCACTGGTCATTTGTTCCTACTCATTCAGCGGCAGGTTGAAGGTAACGTTTTTCCCGCCGATCGACAGTGAATACGCAACGGCACG
>CAYUXV010000382.1:0-7209 GCA_964448875.1 uncultured Verrucomicrobiota bacterium | reverse complement strand
TGCCATTGATGAGAAGAATGGCATCCGAACTCGGCCCGAACACATCCATCAGGCTTTACGGGAACTGGCTGGTATTGAGAATCATCCGTTTAGCAAAAGATTTCCCTTGAAGACAACAGTTGGGGAAGGGCTCCGAGGCTTATTTGGCTAATACATCACATGTGCCTGCCTATTACTGCTTCATTCTTTCGCCTTACACAAAAAACAACAATCTCATGAAAACCCAACGTCTTTCACCTGAACTGCAGCAACAACACATTGAGGTGGCGCGCCGTTACTTCATGCAACTTGGCGCAGCAGGCATTGCCATGATGAATACTCATCCTTTGTGGGCAAAAGACTCGGATGAAGCCATCCTGGCTGATGCGACGGAAGATATGGAGTACCTCACGCACCCGAATGAATTTGGCACTGTGGAAAGGGGCAAGCCCCTACCGTACAGGTTGCCTCTGGAGAAGCGCCTGGAAATCGGAATGGAAAGGGAAACATGGAAACTTGATGTGATTCCTGATCCTAAGAGCAATGTGCTGATGAGCAACCCGCTTTCGCGGGAAAAGGGCAACGCGTTCAATTTTAAAAATCTAATGGCTCTGGCCAAAACCCATTCGGTCAAGTTCCTAAAGATCATGAGTTGTAACAATATGAGCAAGCCTCTCGGCATGGGCCTCTGGGAGGGTGTGCCGTTGCGCCATGTTATCTGGAAGACAAATCCTCAAGCTAATATCCGTAGAGTTTTTTATTACGGTCACCATAATAATGATCCCAAACAACGTTTCCAAAGCTCTCTCCCCGTGGGGCGTGTGCTTGAAGATGCGCCCGGCGATAACCCTGTTATTCTCTGTTACAAGTTAAATGGTAAATGGATTAGCGGACGGCGGGGCGGCCCCGTGCGTATGCTGGTGCCAGACGCCTACGGCTTCAAGTCTGTCAAGTGGCTCAAGAGTGTCGTGATCACCAACAATCATCAGGCAAATGATACTTACGCCGGTGGAAATAACGATATCGATAGTTGGATGAAAACCATGTGCCGCTTCCTTTACAAGCCGCTGAGGAACAAAGCGGACACACCAATTCCTGTAACAGGTCTGGCACAGGTTGGAGTCGGTGGCTTGGGCAAGGTGCAGGTGTGGATCAATCCTCAGGACAAACTGTGGCCTAAGGAGGACCCCTACTTCACCAATGCTCCATGGCAGGATGCCAAGATTCTACCGTCACCCACCAAATGGGGCGGCGATTTGCCCGGGGGTAAACTGCCGGCTGACGTGCGCTTCTTCACAAAGGAAGGTCAACCAAAGCATTGGCCCATGCGCTACACCATTGCCCATTGGGCCACGTTGCTCAAAGACATTGCTCCAGGCAAATACGATGTTTACTGCCGCACCATCGATTCGAACGGTATTGCCCAACCTATGCCGCGCCCGTTCAAAAAATCGGGACGCAATGTGATTCAGAAATCGGAGATCACAGTGGAGGGTTGATATTTAGAACAACCTGACGGCTGCGATTGTTGTGAACAGTAGGTGTATCATTTCACAAATAACGGGATAAGGTGTTCCAAAATTGCGTTCAAGGGCAGGTTTAGTTGCTTTTGGTTGTGCGCAGTTGCCACTGCGACGATGTTTAATTCCGGGAAGGTGGCCATATACTGCCCGCCTGCACCGATTCCGCTTATGAAGTGGACTTCTTTGCCGGCAGTTTTTTTACGGCGGTTATGGAAGTGGTAAAAATAACCATCCCCCTTTGTGGTATCCATAATCAGCTTAATGTACTCAGCGGAGAGTAGTTGCTTTCCGTTGTATTTGCCGCCTTGTATGACTGCCGTGCCAAATTTCACCAGTGACCGTGAGGTGAAGCTGCTTCCAGCGCCGCATTTGGGAATGCCGCACCCCTGATCATCCCAACAATAGGTTGCGTCGAATTTCTCAACTAGTTCCTTGGCGATAAACTCCTGCACCGTGCCCGGGGCTTTTATGTCCATAATCATCATGATCATGGAGGGATCAGTACCGGTATATTTATACCGTTTGCTCTTGTTTGTAATTGGGGCAGTATTTTCAAATAACTTTTGGAAAATTTTTTGCCTTGGATATTTACTGCCAAGGCTTCGCATGAAGTTTTTTTCCGGGAACCTCAAACCAGACTTCATATAGAGCGCATCCCTTAAGGTGATTGTATCAACGCCGGGCTTGATTTTTGATCGATCAATTTCAGGCATAAATTTGATGACCGGCTTGTCGAGGTCTTCCATTTTAAGTAGGCCCACCTGAATGGCTCGTGCCAAAGTGATAGAAGTCAGGGTCTTGGTGATGGACATGGTGTAGTGTGGTGCGTTTACCCGTCCGCGACGGTTATACATTTCGAAAATCAATTTGCCGTCTTTCCAAAGCAGAATGCTGTCGAGGTTGGAATATTTACCCGCTTTATCATCCGCAATCAGTGCCTTGACTGCCTTGTCAGTCCCCGTCAAATCCAACGTGCCTACTTTCAGTCCGTCACCTAAATCCTCCGGCGAAATGCTGAAGTAGGGCTCCGGCAGATGGGGTAGTTTTTTCTGCTCACTGTAGATTTGTTTTTTTGGGTCAAGTGATTTGGGTAGCCAGGGTAATTCGACTGCAGCCAGACTTGCTGTATCACCCAGTCCCACCGCAATTATCAAAAGGAAGTGTCTCACGTTCTTATCGTAATATCTAAAATCCGAATTACCACTTCAAGTTTGCACAGGCTACAACAGTTCGTTAAAGTGCAGAAGATGAAGCCGTTTATCTTAATGACTTTTTTTCTTTTTTTTGCCTGCACGACGCAGGCAAATCTTCCACGCGATAAGTTTCTTACCAAGGATGGGATGCTCACAGCTACGTTAACTCTTAGAGATGTGCAGGGTGGGTTTGCCGGGTTTACGGGAGTGGTTTGGGTAATTCAGCCAGATGGTTCATGGGATCGCAAACGCATCATTGGTCGTAAAACAAGGAAGTCTGACCTAAACGGCAAGCTGAGCGTGGGGCAATTGCAGCAGATGACAGATGTGCTGGCTCATGCCCAGGTGGATAAGTTGCCTGCGCGACTCGGCAAGTTCCGTGGGGCGAATCCTCACGTGGTAACATTGAGTTGGGGTAAACAGCAATGCACATGGACACTGCGTCCTGGTATGCCCGTACCAAAATACCCGGATCAACCATTCGGAAAATTGACAGACGAGGACCGTTTTTCGGAAATCGCACAAACTGTCGCCAAGTTGCTGAAGTTACCCAAGAAAAAATGAAGCGAGTGATCGCTGTAGCTATTGACTAAGCGGAACAATTGCATAGTCCGTTCCTTTGGGTTGATTATTTTTGGATCAGGGCAACATCCGGCTCAACAAGCTCCAAGTTAGCACCCCAATGTCCTGCCAGCCAGAGGAAGGTGTCTCGACTCCAGAAGCAAATATGGGTGGGATCTTGTTTGTAATGCCACTGATTAAATGCTTTTTGATCAGTGGCGCGCTTAGTCATTACGCCCAACCAGCCTCCCGGGCGCAAGCAGTCCCAAAGCGCATCTAGGTCGCGACGCGGTTGTCTCAGATGTTCCAAGACTTCCGTGGCAGTAATAAAGTCATACGACGCCTCAAGAACTTTTAGGTTTGGTTTGTAGAACGGGTCATACAAGGCAACCTGTTGACCTGCTTCCTCGAGCATCACCGAAAGCGTTGGACCTGGACCACAGCCAAAATCTAGACCCAAACTGTTTGGGGATAGCTTTCCAAGCAAGGGCTCGGCTAAACGACTCAGAAACTTACGATACCGCGGATCGTTCGGATCGTTTTCGTGCAGATCATATTGTGCCTTTTCCTCTTCGGGCGTGAGGAAATATTCGGTTGGAACAAAGACGAGGGAGCATCTTTTGCATTTTCGGTACGAACGCTGTTTATCCTGGGCAAAGGACGCGGCTATACCTTGGCAGAGAGGGCAGGGCACTGGGGAAGACATAAGACTTAAAGTGGGAATAGGGAAAGTGTTTTCCTTGTGTGCGCAGCAATAAATAACGTGCACTCGCTCCAAATCATTACGCGTCGATTTTAGCTATTAAGCCAGACGTTATGGCCCAACCTTTATGCCGCTTAGATCGGGCGCACTGATTCCGCGGGAAAAGTTGAAACTTGATGGTCCAGGACCAATGGAACTTGAGTTCGATCCCCATTTCTTGGTGCTATTGATGACATCCATTGTTGTTTCGCCGCACCAGGTTCCGGCCCAAGTCATGCAACCAGTACTCGTAAGCACGCCAGCCAACATAATGAGAATAAGCGAAGTTTTGGTTTTCATAAAAAACGTTAATATAAAAATTACGTTAATAATAGAATTATACAATCATGCAACTGAATCTGCAAGGAATTGGCTGAACCTTTGATAAAACGCCAGAGTACATGCTATGTATTTTCGATCAGTGAAAGGTGAATGATTAGCTGGGTGTACAGTTCTTAAGTAACACTTCTGCTATCGTGAACATCCCGTGAATTCTAATTAATAAGTCCAGCTTCACCAAATCCGCTTTCATGCTATCTTCCTATCTGCTGAGCGGATTTTCGGAAAAACTCAGCCGCTCGAAAGGCTACAGGGCAGCAACCTCTCGGGGAAGCTGCTTAAAATCTGAAATGATCCTTCGGGATTGATGAAGACAGGCCAATTGATTGAATGTCTCCACCAAAGGCATTAACCTTAGGGAATCCTCTTGAGGAATCTCACAAAGGATTGGTAGCCGCCTAGGAGCGGGCTTCGGCCTAAACCAAAGCGGCTTTTTTCTTCAATTCGCCAAAGTCATTTTGATGAAACAGGTCTATTAAGCACAAGGTAAGTTCTAATCCCAAATTTTCTTGCCCAGTTAATCCGCCTCCGACTACGTTGAACAGGGTGCCAGTGTAGCTCAGTGGTAGAGCAGCTCATTCGTAATGAGCAGGTCGTCGGTTCGACCCCGACCACTGGCTCCAGTTTTTTCTCTGCTATGAACTTACGCTCTTTTGTCCTCATTGCTACGAGTTTTGCAATAGCAACTCACGCCGCTGCACCCAAGTCGCCCGATCCCCGGATCATAGTAGAGCTGATTGCTGATGCGCCTCAAATTGTAACCCCGACCGGTATCGGGGTAGATGATAGAGGGCGGGTGCTCGTCATTGAAAGTCACACTCATTTTCGGCCCAAGGAATATAAAGGCCCTGAAAGGGACCGTGTATTGATGTTTGAAATTGGACCCAACACTAAGGCGAAGCGGACAATATTTTATGAAGGACTCCTAATGGGCATGGACTTGGCTATCTCGAAGGATGGCTGGGTGTATCTGGCAGAACGCAGCCGAATCCTGCGTGCGAGAGATACAAATAATGATGGAAAGGCGGATAAGGTCGAGAATGTCATCGTGATGAAAACCACTGGGGTATATCCGCACAATGGATTAAGTGGATTGTGTTTCGATCAAAACGGCGACTTGGTCTTTGGCTTGGGCGAAAACCTCGGGCATCCATATACAATGATTGGGCGTGATGGGCTGACCATCAAGGGTGCAAAGGGTATTGGTGGTGGGGTATTTCGATGCACGGAACGGGGCGACAACCTTGAACAATTGGCACGCGGATTCTGGAACCCTTTTGGCATGTGCGTCGATCCCTGGGGACGAATCTTTGCAGTGGAAAACGATCCCGGCAGCAGTCCTCCATGCCGTCTGTTACACGTCGTGTCAGGCGGTGATTACGGTTACCAGTACCAACACGGAAGACGGGGCATCCACCCTTTCCTCGCGTGGGATGGTGAGTTGACGGGTACACTGCCAATGATCCATGGCACCGGCGAAGCCCCTTGTGAAGTCATTCATTTCAATTCACCGATGTTTCCAAACAAATACCGCGGCGAACTACTCTCTACCTCATGGGGCGATCATCGGATTGAACGTTATCGATTGAAGCGTCGCGGAACCTCGGTCACCGCAATCATGCAACCGCTGGTACAAGGTGATGACTCTTTTCGTCCGGTTGGCCTGGCGATGGCGCCTGATGGCAGCTTGTTTGTCAGTGATTGGGGAAGTAGTTCATACAACCTGAACCACAAGGGCCGGCTTTGGCGAATCAGCTGTAGGACAGATGAAAAGCCCAAGCCATTAATACCGCCGCCCTATGTTATGCAGGATCGAAAGCGCCTGCAAAATCTCCGCGAAGCCGATGGTAAGGAGGCACTACCCATGCTTCTAGACAAGGCGCAGGACAATGACCGCTTCGTGCAATCTGCGGCGTTATACGGACTGCGCCATCATGTCGACGTTCTCCAGGAGATGCCCTTGAAGAATCTTTCCACTGGTAAACGCATCGCTGCTCTGCACGCGCTGAAGGAAAGTCGCCGACCCAAAGGCATTCAACGCATCTCCGTCTTTCTCGCTGACCCACAACCAGCAGTGCGTTTTGAGGCAGCGCGTTGGATTGCCGATTATCAACTCAAGCAGTTCCGCCCAGCCATTGAGAACGAGCTGCGCAAGGGCAATTATGATTACCATCTTTTTCGTGCATATGTCGCAACTCTCGATGCGCTGGACGAACGCAAAAATCCTGACCGTGTAAACGAGGCCTTTGCGCTGCCACTACTTAAGAACGCCGATATAACGGATGCCCTGCGTGCACATGTGCTGCGTTATCTCCCCGACGGTCATAAGGCACTAACTCAAAGCCAGCTCGCTAGTTGGCTCAAGTCAAAGGAGAAAACACTACAACATGAGGCCGTTTGGAAACTGCGTCATTTCACCGATGACGCTCCAGCCAAGACAATACGCACTGTTGCCCTGAATGAAAAACGCGAAATACAACTTCGTCTGTCCGCTGTGGCAGCGATGGGTCTTGGTGAAACACCCGATACGAACTCATTAATTAAAATCGCAACAGGCAAGATCGCATCATTACGCGATGAATCATTACGCAGTCTGATCGGCGCCCCTCTTGAGGCTGATGACAAACAACAGCTATCAAAACTGGCATCGCAGCACAAAACCGCCGCTCCAGAGATTCAGCGTTTACTGGGCCAACCATTTAATCAAGGTCGACCGGATTCAGCCGATACAACAGCCTGGCTCAAGCATCTGGACACCCTGCCCGGAAAAGCTGATGCTGCTTCAGGTGAACGCCTCTTTTTCAATCAAAAGATCGCGCTCTGCTCACGTTGCCATCAGGTTGGCGAGCGAGGCACACGGGTTGGCCCGGAC
>CAYUXV010000381.1:0-13815 GCA_964448875.1 uncultured Verrucomicrobiota bacterium | reverse complement strand
AAGTCTACGCCGCCGGCACGTTAGTAAACTCAACCAATGATGCCGTGGCAATCAAGGGTTTTCAGGTTGATTCAGAAAACAACAAGTTGAAGTTGGCCTCGAGCCATGGCTTATCCAACGGGGATTCCATCAAGTTCAGTGGCAGTGCTCCGGCGGGTCTCCAACAAGACACTTCCTACTACGCCAAGAAACTTGATGACACACACATCGAGATTTTTTCTGACAAAACTCTGATTAACAAGGTAAACCTGTATAACGAGGCAGAGATCACTAACGTCTCTGCCTCCGATACTGCCGCCGTGGTCGCTGTAGCCCAAGTGGACACGATAGATATTACTGCCGGAACAATCGCGGGTGGTGGAGGCAAAACCTATTCTGTGACAATAGATGGAGCAGGAGGGGGCGGGGCAACAACTTACACCGTAACCGAAGGTTCTGAGATTGCGAACGGCAATAGTTCTGCCCAAGTCGCAACGGCCCTAGCCACAAAAATCAATGCGGGTGCAGACGAGGGTGTGACAGCTGCTGCTGTTGCTGGCACTTCTGGTAACAACAGAATTACGCTCACCGCTGATGTTGCCGGAACAGCCTTCACCGCTTCAGGAACCACGAATGACGCTGGAGCAGCCGCCGTCACAGATAATGGGTTCGCAACTGTCACCGGCGGAACCGCCAACGTGGTTGCTGTCGCTGCAGGTGTGAATGCCAAACTATCGAAGCAAGATCACGGTTTAGCCACAGGTGATGTAATTGTTTTCAACGATGCCTCAAATGTGCCGGCTGGTCTCTCTGCCAACACAAACTATTTCGTGAACAAGGTGACCAAAGACACATTTACACTTTATAACACCGCTGCAAATGCTGTTGCTGGAGGTGGTAATGGAAATGGCCTACTATTGATCACTGCCGATGCTGCCAACCTCAAGGTGGAAAGTAACGTGCTTGGTGACATAACCACCAATGCTACAACCGAATCATGGTCCAAAACCGGTCATGGCTTGACGGATGCGGACGTGGTTCAAGTGGTTAACGCCGGCACCGCACCGGCCAACCTGCCGACCATGACTGCTGGAGGTGGAGCCTTTGCTCATTCTACCGATGCCCATGTAAAGGTCACATCAAACAGCTCCTTTGACCTCTACAAGACCAAGGTTGAAGGGATATCCATCAACATGAACAGCACTACTTTCAACAAGTCTGCCCACGGTCTTTCCAACGGCGATGAAGTACAGTTCCTGAAATCTGCACCCGATGGCGCAGGTTATACCGCCTCATATTATGTCAAATCTATTGACGCCAACTCGTTCACACTGCACACCACATCAGCCGATGCCACCGCAGGAACCAACAGGGCTACGATCTCAGCTGATTACACGGATCTTACCTTGGTGAAAGATAAAGTGTTGATCACCACTGCAGCAACCGGTGGAGCCTATCTAAAACTCAAGGAAGTGGGATCCTATAACGTGGAAGACTTCAGCGTCACCGCGGGCAAAGACAACGCCAACGAAGTCAAGCGTGGTTACTTTGTGAACATTGATCCGATGGCTAACGGGGAAGATAACTCAGCCGTTAAAGTCAGTAGTGGTGAGATTGTCTCCATAAACCAGTCCGACCAGGACATCTCCGGCTTTGCCGTCAAACAGAGTGATGATTACAAGGACATTAATGTAAAAACCGTTTTAGGCGCAAAAATCGCCCTAAACATGCTCAAGTTGGCAATCACCAAGGTAGCCTCCGATCGCGCAGGCTTGGGTGCCACACAAAGCCGACTGAACTTCACCAACGACCAGCTCAATATCACCAAGGAGAACCTCTCCGCGGCCATCAGTCGCATTACCGATGTGGATGTTGCCGAAGAAGCTACAAGTTACGCACGATTCCAAATACTGGTGGCCACAGGTACACAAATGCTGAAGCAAGCCAACCAACTACCACAAGGAGCAATCGAACTACTGCGGTAATTACTCCAAAAAATACTAACCCGAGTCGTAGACGAATAAACGACGGCAACGGGGTAGCATAAAACAACTTGGTTGGCCGAGAGCGACAGTTAAGCGCTTCGGCCAACTTTGTTTTTAGCCCCTGCCCTCCCCCTCTGCGTGGCACATATCGTGCTGTGTTAATTCCGTATAATTATACTTTGCCATGAACATTAACCCAAATATAGATCCTCTATCAGGTGCACCACTAGCCGCCCCAGCCAAGCCTGCGGCACCCGTGGAGCAACCCGAAGTCACACAGAAAACCACCGACTCCGTGCAACTTTCACCTGCCGGCATTAATCATGCCGATAGTCCAGCACCTGGTCAGGTCATTGATAATAGCGAAACGGCCCTTGAGACTGCTTTAAACGCTGCCCAACAAATCAAACATGATTCTCCCGACGCCCTCTACGATTGGAGCAGCATGACACCTGAACGCCTCAAGGAACTGCTTAGCTAGGAGCCCTGATCAAAAGCCGTTTGCAAAACTTCCAAATAGCGTGCCTATTTTTTGTCGCACGTTAATCGGCGTCGCCTTACCTTCCGGTTATTGGCTTCCTTAAAGAACAAGCAAGTACTGATAATTGGTGGCGGGATCATCGGTCTGGCGACGGCTTTAAAACTAAAACAACGCGAGCCTGACTGTCGACTGGTCTTGCTGGAAAAAGAGGACGACGTCGGTCAACATCAATCTGGCCACAATAGCGGAGTGCTGCATTGCGGACTGTACTACAAGCCTGGATCAGCCAAGGCACGCATGGCTGTCTCAGGTATTCAGGAAATGGTGCGCTTCTGCCAGGAACACAACATACCACACGATGTCTGCGGCAAGCTCGTTGTTGCGTGTGACGATACGGAGGCCATGCGATTGAAGACCTTGCGAGAACGTGGCCTAGAGAATGGCTTAAAGGGACTTGAGTGGCTTGAAAGGGAGGCCATGCGTGAAATTGAGCCTCACGTGGGGGGTATTGCTGCTTTACGTGTGCCGCAAGAGGGGATCGTAGATTACCCACGAGTATGCGACACGATGGCCAGACTTGCATGCGAGTCGGACACAAAGATTGTCACTGGTGCTCGTGTTGATGAACTGCTGCCAATCGGCGACCGTTGGCGGGCATACACAACTGCGGGAGTTTTTGAAGCCGACTGGATCATCAATTGCGCAGGATTGCATTGTGACCGCGTCAGTCAAATGGCAGGTAATCAACGCAAGGTGCGTGTGGTGCCATTTCGCGGAGAGTTTTACAAGCTGAGGAAAGACCGTCAGCATCTTGTGCGGCATCTGATTTATCCAACACCTGATCCGGCCTTTCCATTTCTTGGCGTTCATTTCACACGCCTCATTGGTAGCGGGATCGAGGCAGGACCAAATGCGGTATTAGCATTTGCGAGGGAAGGGTACCGCCTCTGGCATTTTAATCCACGTGATCTGGCCGACGCATTGTCATTCGGTGGTTTATGGCGTTTTTTGGCCAAATACCCTCATATGGCAGCGCACGAGTTACGTGGTTCGTTTAGTAAGGAGTATTTCTGCCGTAATCTCAGCAAACTTGTACCCGAAATTACACCAAATGACCTTGAAACCGGCGGCACAGGCGTTCGGGCACAAGCCATGGCGCCAGAAGGGGAGTTGGTCCATGATTTTCATTTCGTCCAAGGCCGCAATGCTCTGCATGTCCTCAACGCCCCAAGCCCAGCAGCTACCGCCTCACTGGCAATCGGGGCTGAAATTGCCAAAAAAATCCTTAATTGTTGATTTAAAATTGCGTTATTTTAACATTTTTATCGTTATTTTAACATTTTTTAACTTATTAACAATTTGGCACCCTTTCTGCTACGTATGTCCTGTGCGTGGCAAGGATGCCCGCCGACACGGAAGTAAAAAATGCAGGACAAGACTCCAGGGACGGGAGGACAGGACGTCGCGAAAAGCCAAGACGGCCCTAAACCCGCTATTTCACTGCCAGTACGCTGGTCAGCTCCCTTTTTTAATCCCTCCGGCTATGCTAGCGAGGCGATTAACTTTGTACTTCCCCTCGCCGATCAAGTGGAACTCGGAATCTTCCACAACTCTACGATTAAGTCTGACCAATTTTTAAACAATTTGCCGTCGAATACACGTGAGACACTGCAACAATTGCAGGAACACCACCCTAAAATAAACGGCGGCATTTTTATTTCACACAACCTGGGCTTCTCCTTCCAGCGATCGACGGATGCAGCGTACCACATTGGGCGCATCATGTTCGAAACCGACCGACTACCGGAGAACTGGGTGGCGACATGCAACCAAATGGATGAAATTTGGGTGCCAAGTCGTTTTAACATGGAAACTTTTGCCGCCAGTGGCGTGGCGAAGTCAAAGCTGAAGGTCATCCCCGGTGCGGTGGATGAATCGCTCTTTGACCCGATGCAAGTCGAGCCACTGTCTCTGCCTAATACAGCGGACTACAACTATCTCTCCGTATTTGAATGGTCATCGCGGAAAGGTTGGGACGTATTGCTGGCGGCATATTTTAACGAATTCACAGCTGATGACAACGTCTGCCTGTGGTTGCGCACACAACCCTTCGGCCAAACTGCTGACAACCCTGAAACGCACTTGCAAGAGAAGATCGAGGCTCACGCAAAAGCACTCGGATTCAGAATCGATCGACTACCACGTTTTGAGCTTTTAACAGATGAGCTGCCGATAACGGACTTACCGCGCTTGTATAAAGCGATGGACTGCCTTGTGGCACCGAGCCGCGGTGAGGGTTGGGGCCGACCACAGCACGAGGCGATGATGATGGGCTTGCCTGTCATCGCCACGAACTGGAGTGGCAACACAGAATTTATGACCGACGACACTGCACTGCTGGTGGACTTTGAGCTGGTGGAGGCGGATAATTTTGAGTCCTCACAGTCTCATTATGCCGGACATCGATGGGCAGAACCTTTTGAGGAACACCTCCGACAACAGATGCGGCGAGTATTTGATAAACCAAGCGAAGGTCGCCGGATCGGACAATCAGCACGAACACACGTTTTAAAGCATTACAGTAACGAAGCAGTAGCTGAATTGGTTGCTGAACGCCTGCAAACGATTGAACAAAATTTAAAAGCCGCCGGAATTCCGGTCCCGACACCGGAACCGGCGGAAACTCTTTCCGTCGCGTGGGAAGGCACTTTCCTGGATTATGGAAGTCTCTCGCACGTGAACCGTAATCTGTCTGCCGCGCTACGCCAACAGAAAGACCTTAATTTGGCCACTGTGCAACGCACGGTGAACACCGTGCCCGAGATGCCCAAAGCACTCGCCGGCATGGTCAATGAGATGTCCGACGCACCGCCCGACAATGCGCAAGTGACCATCCGCCATGGTTGGCCACCGATATGGGAGAAACCCAGAAGCGGCAAGTGGGTTCTAATCCAGCCGTGGGAATTCGGGGCACTGCCAGCAGAGTGGGTGCGTGAAATTGAGAACATTGACGAGGCATGGGTGCCATCGAGCTACGTGCGCGACGTGTACATCGACTCAGGCGTGCCAGCCAACAAGGTCGTGGTCATCCCCAACGGCATCGACGAGAAAATTTTCCGGCCGGACGCACCGGCGCTGCCAATCAATACCAAGAAACGATACAAATTTTTGTTCGTGGGCGGGACGATCGGGCGCAAAGGGCCGGACATACTTTTAAATACATACCTCGAAACTTTCACAGCCGACGACGATGTTTGTCTGGTCATCAAGGATTTCGGGGGAAAAACTTTCTATGCCGGCCAGACAATGGCAGAAGTGATTGCTGAGTCACGCAAACAACCAAACGCGCCGGAGATTGTTTATCTCGACGACGAGCTGCCTCCGGAACAGGTTGCAGGTCTTTACACTGCTTGTGATTGCCTCGTTCACCCTTACCGAGGGGAAGGTTTTGGTCTACCTGTATTGGAGGCTATGGCGTGCGGACTGCCAGTGGTTTGCACGGGTGGAGGCTCCACAGACGATTTTGCCACTGACGATTTTGCATACCGTATTGAAGCCGAACGTAAATCAACCAAGCCATTCATCGGCCAAATGTTGCTAGTGAAAGAAGGTTGGCTACTGGAACCGAATCCAAAGTCACTGGCGAGCCGGATGCGTTGGGTGTTCAAGCATCAGGATGCTGCTCGCGAAAAGGGCCGTCGTGCAGCCGCCCACACGCGCACAGAGTGGACATGGAACCGCGCTGCCGAGAAGGCGATGGAACGCATCCGCGCGTTGACTTCCGAGTCATCTAATGCCGTTGACCGAGCATTGGAGAAAATGCGTCAAGCCACTGAGGCGCCGAACAATCAAGTCACCGATTTTTCCGAACTGCTCATTGAAACCGCACACAACATGACAACACCCAACAACAATCTTGACGAGACAGTCAGCCATCACATTGAGCAGGCTGATTTTTTCCTTGAAGCGGGTAACGAACTGGCCGCGATCGCCGAACTGGAACAGGCACACGAAGCCGCTCCAGATTGCGCGCAGGTGATTGATACACTGGGCACACTCAAGTTTAAACAAGACGACACAGAGGAAGCCCGCCTTCTGTTCCGACGGCTAATTGAATTACGCCCATCTGACTCACGTGCATACACGCAATTGGCAATGGTCGCTTTCAGTTTAGAGAAATATAACGAATTTGAATCCGCCCTAGGCCTGGCACTGGAATTGGATTCCAACAACTGCGAAGCACTTCGACTACTGGGACGCGTGAACCTTCAAAACGAACGGTGGCTGGATGCCGCACAGGCCTACCGCAAACTAATCGAGCTGGAACCGGAAGATATTGACTGCCTGCTAGCATTGGCTATGTGCCTTTTCAAGGGCGGCGAACGTGACGCTGCGCATGCAACTTATACACGTGTCCTAGAGTTTGACCCTGAGAATTTAACAGCCGTTAAAAACCTCATCGCAATCGAGGAAATGCACGCTGCAACGCAGCCCATCACAACGACTAAAATAAAGAACAACGAACTTCCCGAGCTGGTTGAAAAAGCTCTCAAGGCCGCGCAGATAGCTGTCGAACATAACCGTTTTGAAGATGCTGCAATACACCTTGAAGATGCATTAAAACACATGCCGAACCATCCGGTTCTCCTTGAAGCACTTGCTAATCTGTTCGTCACGCTGGAACAATACGATCACGCAAAAATTTATGCCAAGGAGTTGGCGCAACGTGCACCAGACAATATCCTCTGCTGGATTCGCCTGGGACTGATTGCATATAAGCAAAATGACATCAAAGCATTCGAACAGTCTCTACTAAAAGCCCTTACGATAGACCCACAAAACCCGGAAGCACTTCGCCTGCTAGGTCACGCAAATTTAAATGTAGGCAACTACAGTGGCGCTATTCGGCAATATCAACAAATTCTGGAACGCCAACCGGATGATGTAGAAATTCTGCAAGCACTTGGTGTGTGCCTTCATCATTCAGGCGATACAACCGAGGCCAAACGTTTCTTCGAGCGTGTACTTGAGTTGGATCCAAAAAATCAAATTGCCAGTGAAAATCTTTACGCGAGTGAAAACAACGGAGTTAAAGAACTGAAAAGTCGAGCTGCTAAAAATGGTGACAGCAAGACCACTGCAAATGAAAAACTCGACCTTGCTGGTAAATCGAATGCCGGCAATGGCTATCCTGTTCCAAATCCAACACTGGATTTACCAGAATCACGTACGCATGTGGGTATTCATACCGGCGGTGACTTGCGGGAAATTGAATTACCCAAGGTTACACAAGTCGGCGATCTGGAAACAGCAGCCAAACTGGCCAAATCCGGCCAGCATCGACCAGCGGCACAGTGGTGCAATGATGCCATTGGAATGCGACCTTTTCACCCCGAGGCATATTATTATCTGGCACAAATCGCTCTCGACATCCGCGATGAAAAGCGCGCGCTTGAGTGTTTAAACCACGCCATCGCATTAGCTCCAGAATGGATGGATGCCATTGCCTTGCGGAAAACTTTGGCCGACAAGGCCCAATTGGATACCAGCGAAATCCATTGGCCCGAGTTGCCCAGCCACCCGGAACAATCACGACTTACAGTCTGCATGATTGTAAAAAATGAGGAAGAAACACTCGGACGCGCTCTGGAGTCAGTAAAGCCCGTCGCGGAACAGCTGATTGTAATTGATACCGGCTCCACCGACGGAACAATCGAAATCGCTCGCAAGCATGGCGCGGAGGTACACTCCTACGAGTGGAATGATCATTTTGCCGATGCCAGAAATTTTTCACTGCAGTTCGCACGTGGCGACTGGGTGTTGGTCCTTGACGCTGATGAAGAACTTATGGCCGGCACCCGCAAGGATCTATTAACCGACATGACATGCGCAAATACTCTTGGCCTGCGTATCCCACTTTTGAACAAGCAGACAGCCGACTCTGGCGCAAGCTTCGTTCCCCGGTTATTCCGTAATGCACCTGGAATTTGTTTCATTGGACGGGTACATGAACAGGCATTCTCCAGCGTACTGGCACAAGGTCGCCGCTGGGGCATGGGGTTGAGTCTCGGCAAAGCCACAATCATGCACCATGGGTACAGCCCGGAAATCAAGCAGTCAAAAGACAAGGTAAAGCGCAACTTACGTCTGCTTGAGATGGCGCTTGAAGAATTTCCAGACGAACCGGCGCTGTTGATGAACCACGGACTCGATCTTTACAACGATAGCCAAGTGGAAAAAGCCATCGGCCAACTCGGCCGCGCGGCTGAGGTGATGGAACTGATGGACGCAAACACAGTGCTTCCCGAAGTACGCGAAAGGCTGGTGAATACCTACGCCTCCATCCTCCTGCAAGCCGAACAGCACGAAGATCTGTTGAAGTTTGCAGAAAGCAAGGTTGCGATGGCGAGTGGCCCAACGGCTTCACTACATTACCTGCATGGGTTGGCGTTGCTGAAATCGAATCGTACTACCGAGGCCATCCCGCAACTGGAAGCCTGCATAGCGAAGGCTGATGAACCCGTAATGGCACCGGCTTGCCCGGGCGTGTGGAAAGCCGGACCGCATCATTTACTTGGAGACTGTCTCGCACGCGACGGGCGTGCAGAGGAAGCTGAAGAACATTACCAAAAGGGTGTTGACCGCGAACTCAGCAACGTGGGTATTCGGAATGACTATGCAAAATTTCTTTTGGCACAGAACCGGCCAAGCGATGCGATCGAGCTGTTGCACAACTTTCTGGAAGAGCACGGCCCAGACGAGCGGCTGTGGGCTCTCGGTTGCCAGATCGTCAATGGTCATCTCGGCGAAATAGACGTGGCAAATAACTGGACCGAATGTGCGTTGCTTCATTACCCGGAAAATCCTGAGATCAGAAAACACCGTGCCATCGCATTGTTGACAGCAGGGCAGTTCACTGAAGCTGTAAAATATTTCGAGGAAACACCAGAACTGGCAAACAATGTCACCACTGCGGCCATTTACCTTTGCCGAATTGTAAACGGGCAAACAGGCAAGCTAAAGATACCGGAGAACGAGTTGATTATCAGCAAATACCTTGCTGACTGGTATCGTCGCCTACTGGTACATGAAAACGAGGCAGCAACGCAGAAAGTGCTCACACGCCTGGAAGATTTCGAACGTGTTTTGCCGACGGCCGGTCGTGTATTGCGTGAGGCAGCTTTAGCTTAGCACTTTAGCAGGCAGGCAAACTGGTTCGCACAAACTGAACACAACGGTTGACGTCTTCGCCTTTCCGTTCCAAAAACCCGGCCATGCCGGATGAGCCACAGTTGCGTTGCTTCATTGCCCTGGACCTACCGGAACCAATCCGGGCGGAAGCCGAGCGCGTACAATTAGAACTCCAGGAACTTAATCTGTTCAAAGGCCGTTATACTGCACCCGACAACATCCACCTCACCTTAAAATTTCTTGGCTCAATACCGCTATCCACCGTTGAAACCGTGAAAAGTGAGCTGATGAACATCCATCTCAATGCTCCAATTATCCGTGTCATTAGTGCAGGAATGTTCGCACCGCGTATTGTGTGGGTAAAATTGGAGGGTGCCGACAAACTGCAGGGCGTGGTGGATTAACCTTGGAAAATTACTTCAAGCCGGAAACACGATTTATGGGGCACTTAACCATTGCACGGGTCAAATCAACAAGTGACCCCAAAACGTTGGCGCATGCTGTTGAAGATCTGCACGTGAAGCGAATAGAGGGACAGTCCGTTTCATTTTCCCTGCAGCAATCAATGCTCCAGCCGAAAGGTCCGAAATACGTGACTTTGCAACGATATAAGCTGGGAACAGGACAAATGTCGCAGCCCCACCCTACTCCACCTGCTGCAGACGACTAATACCCTCGCCTTCAGCAACAATCTTGCCGAATTCACGCGCCTGGTATTTCCAGCGCCGCAATCCGGGTTGCTCGATAGTCTCTTCAAGCGTGTGAGTCATGTCCTCACCTCCGGCTGTTTTAATGGAGCGCCAAGAGAGTGTCTTTTTCGCCGGGTTCCAACTGCCTACATAGTGATCCACACCACCATTTTCCCAAAAATACGCATAGCAGTAAACACCCATGGCTTGGTCATAGGTCTTTACCCACAACAAGGGCGTGCCAGGTTTGTCGATGTCAGACTCTTTCACTTCACCTTCGAAAACCAGACACCGCCCACCCTGCGCCCAGCGTGCCTGGCCATGGATAAGTGTCTTTAACATGTTGTCCCCTTGTTTGAATTTTTGCTGCTCCAGCAAATCACCGGCTTGTCCCAATCGCGCCAGTTCCTCACTTGCGGGCGAGCCTAATTTCGAGGTAGTTGAACCAAAGCCATCACCGGTACGGTGGCTTTCCGTTCGGACATCCTTCACCGTCATTGCGAAATGGCGATATTGACTCCGCATCCGCTTCTGGCCAGGTGCCAACAACATCTCCCGCAAGACCACCGTCATTTGCGGGGCATTGTTGGTGGGAAAATACGGCTGCCACGTCATCGATCGTTCTAGGGAATCCCATTCCCCGCGGAAACCCACAACGTGACCCTTGTCGGTGAAAAGCGTCTGCGTATATTCACCAGTAGCATTGTGGTGTGTCTTGATGGCCAATTCCTCATCAGTGCTACCGTTTGTATCATAAACACTCTCAATCATGAGAGCCCGGCCACCCAAGGCCCAGTAAATGTCATCCTTGGCAGTAAACTGGACAGTACGATTCCGGTCTGCGTACAACACCCGGCCTGTCTGCTCCCAACGCCCGGCCTGTTCCATGATACGCATCTCGGGGATAGACGCTTCTGTTGCACGCGGTGCCAAGCCGCCTTCGCCATCAGACTGCCAAATCACCGCACCGGCAACGCCCAACACGATTACCGACAGCCCTGCGATGAGCCCGATCTTTTCCCTCCTCTTCAAGTCGCCACATTTTAAGCACCTTTGGAACAAGATGCCTAAACAAACATCTTCACCACCTGTGAAAAGCCGCGTAACTTGCCCGTGTGCAAATTACCAGCACACTGTTACACTTGGCTCTGCTAGCCCTTCTTGTCTTGAACAACGGCTGCGGTGACGCCACGAAACCTGAGGATGACCCCTTGGCCAAGCTGCGCATTCTCGCCAAGGCAGGCGATCCAAGGGCCCAATTCGAGTTAGGCAATGCACTACGGCTTGGCAAGGAAGTCCCTCAGGACCTGAAGGCAGCAGCACGATGGTATCACCTAGCCGCAAAATCTGGATTCGCCGATGCCCAACACAATCTTGGGGTTGCCCTTGATCATGGCAAAGGTGTCCCGGAAGACGACAAAAAGGCCATGCAGTGGTACCTGAAAGCCGCCCTGCAGGGCTTGCCGAGCGCACAATTCAGCCTCGGCCGCATGCACCTTTTCGGGCACGGCACCGAGCGTGACCCAGCGGTGGCCGCTCGATGGTTTCAGCAGGCTGCAACAGAAGGCCATCGTGAGGCCATACACCACTTGGGCCTGCTTCATCGCGACGGACTCGGCGTACCGCGCGACCTGTTGCAGGCCGGCAAATATTTCCTGATGGCCGCCAACCTGGGCGTGGTGGAAGGACAAGTAGAATACCACCAACTTGCGCCACGGCTTACCCCACCCCAACGCGAGCTGGCTGAGAAACTGTCCAAGGAAGAGGCCGCCGGACAACAACCCAGGCCGTCCCTTGGCGGTGCCATTGAGTTTCGCAACAACCTTGTTTACGTAGCCGGCCACAAAGAGCCCTACTCCGGAAAAGCCAGCCTGCTGCATCCCAACGGGGTCACCTCACGTGAGATCAACGTCCTCGATGGCCAACTCCATGGCTGGGAAAGCACGTGGCACCCAAACGGTGCCAAGGCCACGCGCATACTTCATGAGAAAGGCCGGCGTCACGGCGCATTCATGGAATGGTACCCGAACAAAGCCGTGCGAATCCAGGGCACCAACCATCTTAACCGACTCCTCAATGCCACCGCCTACAACCCGGTGGGCAAAGCCACTAGCCGGGTAGTTGAAGGCAACGGCACACTGGTAATACACCACTTGGAAGGCTGGAAAACAGCTGAGCGCACGTTTGTCGAAGGCAAACTTCAAGCCACTCGCCGCTGGGACGCGAATGGGACTGAATTCAAAAGTAGCTCCAAAGATTAGTTGGGCGAACCCAGCGCTTCCATCACTCGTTGGTCGAACGCCAGATATTTCCGTTGTGTTCAGGACTCAACCCATCACGTGCATTCATATGGTTGTGTACAGCTTCGCTGAAACTATTGTCGTCCGACTGATGAACACTCCCATCACTCATCCCAATCTGGCCCATCCCTTTCTTCAGTCCACCCATCCCAAAGCGTTCATGATCGCCGCCTTGCCAAAGGGCATCCTTTTCAGCGGCAATCGAGGCGAAATTACGCCCCGTTGGCGTCCAATGCCCGTCACGCGATGGATAGTAATATCGTCTGACAGGTGCACCCTTCACATTGCGGGTAAAGACAAGGATTGTGCCTGGTTCAAGCAGATCACCGCCGTGGTGAATCCCATAGCTGATTCCTTTGGAAGTCGGATTCGAAAAATCATCAGCCATTTGCTTGTTTGCCTCTTTAAAGCCGGGATCGCACGGGGAAAGGAGGATTTTGGGATTACCTAAGTCCGAGGCAATTCCAGGGAAATTGTCCCGGTTAAAAATTTCTGCCCCCGCATACTGGGGACCAGAGTTACTTCGGACATGTAATTGCCAGGGAAGACGATCGTCATTTTCGCTAGCGAAGCCTATGAAGCTAATGCTGATCTGCTTAATGTGATTGGCACACTTGAGGCGACTCGTCTTGGAGACTCGTATGGGTTTCTTATCGGAGGCTGATTTGCCGTTACCATCGCCGTTGTTACCTTTCTTTTCCGCACCGCCAGGGTTCAACAGAACCGCCAGCAGCACCGCCAGGGGCGAGATCACTGCACCAGAAATAGCCAACCCCTTGCCGCGCCGGTCGCCCAAGCCGTTCTTGATGCGCACGATGCCGATGATACCCAGTGCCAATCCAACGACACCCAGCACAGTGGTAATGATCATCAATACCCCACCGGCCCAGTAGGTCACGCCACCCAATAGCAGCGCCAGCACGCCCACGCCCAGCGCCCCGATTGCCATGCTTTCCATCTGCGAATGCGCGGCCGCAAAGGCAGGCGCAGTCACGCCGGGCACCTGTGTAATGGGCATCCAGCCCGGCGCACCCTCGTACCATGCCTGGTCGGTCGGCAACAGGTTGCCCGAGGCAAGATACTGGTTCACCTGCTCCAGTGGATACGGCCCAAACTGCTGCCCCTGCCGATCTATGTGTATTTGCATAATTAAATTTAGTTATTCGGCAACATCAACCGGGTGCTGGCCG
>CAYUXV010000380.1:0-3434 GCA_964448875.1 uncultured Verrucomicrobiota bacterium | reverse complement strand
AACCAGATCCACCGCGGAGAAGACCGATTTTGAGTTCACTTTCCCCGTTGACTCATTCTTGTTGGAGGGAATCAGACCAGGACCCCAAGCAATCAGCGAGGAACGCACTCCCCCCTCGTAGAGGTGTGTCTTGTAACAACGTAACGGCCCCGCCACGCCAGCGCCCAACTCAGGCCCGTTGTCCGAGCAGATGAGTACTAGGGTGTTTTTCCGCAAGGCTTCGTCGTCCCGGATGAAATTGAACAGCTTGCCGAACTGGCGGTCCATCTCGCGCAACACCTGAAGATACAATTCGCGCTTGCCGTTACCCCACTTGTCAACCGGGGGCCAGAACGGACTGTGGACGTCGTCCGGCCACAGGTTGACGTAAAACGGTTTTTTCGCCTCGGCCGCTTTTTTCATAAAGGGGATGGCCTCGTCCACAAACCCTTCGGTAATCTTGGAGCGTTGCATCCAACGTACCCCCTTGCCCAATCGCTCGGCATCACCCCAGATTCGCCCGGGCTTCTTGGGGTCTTGACCCGGTTTGAGAGTGAGAGGCAAGAGCTTGGGACCCATGCCCTCGAAGTTGGTCAGGGAAGCATCGAACCCATAGGCCGTGATGGCCGGAGCATCGTCCACGTTGCGCTGCCCGCCCATGTGCCACTTGCCGAAATGCCCAGTAGCATAACCGGCTTTCTGGAGAGAACGAGCCAGCATGGGGGCCTTGGGGTCGAGCCACTGGGCCATCCCACGCTGTTCGTTGTGGTCGCGGTTGCTAAGGTAGGAGGTGATGCGCCAACGTTGAGGATATTGCCCGGTGGAAACCGCCGTACGCGAGGGCGAACAGATGGGTGAATTCACATAAAACTGCTCAAAGCGAATACCCTCTTTTGCCATCCGGTCGATGTGGGGTGTCTTGGCATCTTTGTTGCCGAAGCACGAAAAGTCGCCCCAGCCCATGTCATCAATAAAGACCAGTATAATATTCGGTTGAGCCGCATGGACTGAGGCATGCAAAAACAGCGTAAGAATAATTAGGTATGACTTCATTTATTATCGGTAATAATTACTTTGGCGTCGCCTCTCCATGAGGATAACGGTAGTCGGCCTAGACATCGGAGGATACATTCTGAGTCTTTCCGCTATTTAAAGTATAAAGGTAAAGAGCACGGCCCGCATGATAAACAATGGCCGTCTGATCACGGGTCCAGCGTGGGTAGGCAAACCAAACTGGTTTACCTTCCTGATTGGCAAACGGCTTGGCATTGGTGATGGTGCGCGTCTGCGCATTAAAATCTGCCACATAAAGTGTTCGACCCGGCACCTTACGCTTGAAACCCTTCTGGTACTCGAAACAAATTTTGGTTTCGTCAACCGACAAACTCAGACGATCCAAGTATCCACGTTTTGCCAGGTCGCATTGAATCTTTTGAAAAGCCGGCTTTCGCCCGGGCGTGGAAGTCATTAGGAAATAACCCCTACCCTGCTCGGGATGAGCATGATTGACCAGAATCCAGCCATCCGTCAGGCAAGTGTAAGCCCAAGTGTGCGTACCCTTATCGGTAAGGGGAATCTCCTCGCCCGGCTTTCCCCCGACCTTACCGACCATTACATGATAGCCACCGCCTTTGGGATTCTTCCGGTTCCATATGGGTGTGTTGGATCCATCCCGTGTCCATGTCTGGTTGAAATTTGTATGTTTTCTGTCGGTCAATTGGTGGAAACCGGTGCCATCGGAATTAATAATACAGATGACGGTCTTAAATTTTCTAACATCAGGATCATTCTTAAACATTCGAAAAAAAACAAGCATATCACCCGTCTTAGACCAAGAGGGCTTAAAGTCCCAGTAACCTGTAGTAAGCGGTTTACCTTCAGGTGTGCCGAGAATATTCACGTGAATCTCGCCATTCTTGTAATAAGAAGAACGGGGCCTTCCTTCTCTGGGCTCTGCTGTCAAGATGAGCCCAGGAAATAAAGCGACAGTAAAAAGCGCAGCCAAGGTCTTCATGAAACTAGGTTAAACGCTTAACGCGCAGGCTGCACGTCCTTTTCCCAATCTTCTAGGAGCTTTTTCATCCGAGCAAACTCTTTGGGGTGCGAGGAGCTCAAATCATTCTTTTCCGGCCCATCCTTGGAAAGATCATAGAGCCATTCCTGAGTTTGGCCCTCGATTTTGCGCACGTATTTTAGATCACCATTACGCACCGCGCTCCAAATGCGTTCGCCGCGTTTACCACGCCAGAAAAGAGTACGGTCAAAATCGGGTTTGCGGGCGGTGACGTGTTTGACGATATCCAAACCATCCAGTCGTTTGGTAGACACCTTGGCTTGGGTAAGGTTTAGAATGGAACGGGTCAGGTCAAAGGTGGCACAAACTTGATTACTTGTGGTGCCGGGACGAACCTGGCCTGGCCAGCGCATGATCAAAGGCACGCGGATGCCACCTTCCATCGTTGTACTTTTGGCTCCGCTGAATGGCCCCATGTTGGCAGCTCCGGCAAAGCCGCCATTATCAGAAACAAAAATGACTAACGTGTTATCGGCCAACTTATGTTTATCCAAAGTCGCCAGCAGCCGACCCACTTCACTATCCAGATCCTCAAGCATGGCCACATACGTATCGGCATCGGGCTTCATCCAATTGGCTTTATTAACCTCCTTGTTAACGTCCTTGGGTCCCTGGAAGGGAAAGTGTGGGCACTCGTGTGAAACAAAAAGAAAGAAAGGCTTGTTTTTATTGCGTTCAATGAAGCCGATTGAGGAGTCGGTAATAAGATGAGTCATATAACCCTCAGCATGTACGGGCAGCCGACCACGATAGAGTACATGCAACTCACTAGTCTCGCGGTGGTTAAAGTAATGCACGTTGCCACCCATGTAGCCGAAGAAATCATCCCAGCCGCGTTCTATTGGATTAAACTGTGGCTCATAGCCCAAATGCCATTTACCGAACACACCACTCACGTAACCTGCTGGCTTTAGTGTCGAGGGGAGAATCACTTGTTTGGCGGGTAAGCCCAACTGACGTTGGCTCGCCAACCGGATCGCAGCGTCATACCGACCCACATTGCCCGTCCCAATTGCACATTCCAACCCCCCAGCACGCTGAGGATAACGACCGGTTAAAAAAGCAGTGCGGGTAGGGCTACATTCAGTACCGTTGGAATAATGCTGAGTAAACCGCACTCCTTCTTTTGCCAACCGATCAATCACCGGGGTCTTGGCACGCGGATGACCGTAGCAACCGAGATCTCCGTAGCCCATGTCGTCGGCGAGAATGAAAACAATATTGGGCTGGGCGGAAAAAAGCGGGGCATGCAGGAATGCCGCAAGAAAGAGCATGATGAGTGGCTTCATGGGGCAGCCAGCGTGTAGGGGCATTGAGGGTTTTTCAAGTCCTCAAAAAGAAGGGGGCGTAGCAAGGGGAATGAGATCACTCAGGAGAATTG
>CAYUXV010000379.1:0-17543 GCA_964448875.1 uncultured Verrucomicrobiota bacterium | reverse complement strand
GGCTGGTGGGATTTTGGCACCGGCGCACTTGGCGACATGGGTTGCCATAATCAGGACCTTGCCTACTGGGCGCTGGATTTGCGTGATCCACTGACGGTTGAGGCGGAGTCTTCTCCGGTGAACAATGAAACCGCGCCCAAGTGGTCCATTGTAAAATACCTGTTTCCTAAAAACAAAAAGCGTGGTCCGGTGAAACTTGCCTGGTATGACGGTGGTAAAAAGCCTGATCCTGCGTTGGCCAAGGAAAAGACTTTGCCCGCAAATGGCAGTATCATCATCGGCACCAAGGATACGTTGTACGTGCCAATGTACTGGGGGCCGGGCCGATTTCTTTCCGGAAGGAAAATGGAGGATTTCAAGGACGTGGCAGAATTTCTGCCCAAGCCCAAGGATTTTGGGCGGCACCATTATCAGGAATGGATTGATGCCTGCAAGGGAGGCAAGCCCGCGTACTCAAATTTCGATTATGCCGGGCCAATGACCGAGAGTGTGTTGCTGGCCAATGTGGCCCTGCGAGTCGGTGGAAAGATCGAGTGGGACGCCAAGAATATGCGCGTGACGAACAACAAGGACGCCAACCAATACGTGCGCCACAAGTACCGTGGCGACTGGAAGCTTTAATTAATTCCACACGATTCGGTCAAACACGTGCTTCATTGGATCGAGAGTGTTATTTAGCAGCGAATGATTATGCTTCAAATGTTGCTGGATTTCACGGAGTAGCTGATTGATCTGTTCGATGAGGCCACTAAGTAGTTTGCGGCGGGTGCCAAGCGAGCATTTACTAAGTTGTCGAGTTTTCACTGCCTGTTCTAATTCGCTGATGTAATTGTTCATGCAATGCTCACGCTTATTGCGGGCATGTGCGACCTTGTTCAGTTGCTTGCTAATTTGGCCGGTATTGACAACGAGGTCGGCGGAATGATGTTTAACGATATGTTTTTCCTGGTCACGTAACATCACGAGCAAACCGGAGTACTGGAGCATTTCGGTACGGAGTGCGTCGATTAGATGGTCAAGAATTGGATCCTCATCGGATGGAGAATTTCTTGAGTCTGGGCCAATATACATCATTTTAAGGCTATTTTGGAGCATTAGCGCGATTAAACGGAACGAAACTCAAAGCTCCACTCTTTGCATAGCACGTGGCGTGCCGATGGTAATGGGAGTTACTGACATGGGTTAAGTCTAAATAGGAGTGGTCGATCAACCAATTAGGATGACCACCGCAATGAACGAATACAGGCTGGAGCCGCATTCGGGATCATTTGCTGGGCATGTGCGGATTTCTCTGCCGGGATTCCACGGGACAGAGGCACGTCTGACGGTTGCGGCATTGTCGGTACTGCCGGACTTTCATTTAGCTGGATTACGTTATGTTAAGTTTGATCCCAACCGGGGTGTTGTGATGGCCGGTTGGTATGATCATGATGCGTTGGGGGTTCATATTTTTTACTCCATAGACATCCTTGATTTTCTGGAGACATTGTATCACGAGATTGGGCATCATGTTTTTTGGGAGATGCTAACCATCGATCAAAGGGCAGATTGGGTGACGATGGTGTCCCCAAGCGAAGGCTGGGTAACACCTTATGCTGAGCGAAATGCGCGTGAGGATTTTGCGGAGACTTATGCCTGGTATGTGCTGGATTACAAAGAGCTTGCGTTGTTCGCGGCCAAGCTCAAATACATGGAAGAAGTGGTTTTCCGAGGATTTGAGCCGGATATTTACCCTTTATTTTCCGACATTACTTTAGACGAATGAACTGCACCCAGGAGGGGCCCTTGCCGGTGGCGGTTACGGTTGTTTGCTTGGTGAGTTTGCCAGTGGCTGAGCTTCGTTTGTATACGTGTAGGTCGTGGGATTTTTGTCCGGCAGCGATGACCCAGTTGTTGTCTGGGGAGAGGTTGAATGACCGGGGAGTGTCACCTGTCTTGAATTGACCTATGGAGGTGAGCTTGCCATCAGCGGAGTTGACACTAAAGCCGGCAACGGAGTTGTGGCCGCGGTTGGAAGCGTAGACGAATTTTCCGTCGTCGGTGATTTCGATGTCGGCGCAGCTGTTTTTTGCGCCGTCAAAATCTGCAGGGAGTGTTGACGTGGTTTGGAATGGCTTCACGATGCCGGCGCTTTTGTCATAGTGGTATGCGGTGACGCTATCACCTTTTTCGTCATCGAAATAAATGACAGGTAGTGTGGGATGGAACGCCAGATGGCGCGGTTCAAGGCCCTCAGCAGGATTAACCAGCGCGGGGGCATTCGGTGTAAGTTTGCCTGTGGCGGCATCAAACTTGAATTGGTACACAGCGTTTGCGCAGGTGTGTGGCACGAAGGCAAAGGTGTTTGCAGCATCGACAAGTATTGCGTGTGCGCATCTATGAGTTTCCAATTGGCTGACTGCACCCTTGATCACCGCACCATTTTTCCCAATGCGATGGCTGCCGACCAAGCCATCACCATAACTGGCCCAGAGCAGTGTTTTGCCGGTGCGATCAGTGGCAACATAGGCCGCGTTTGTGCCAATATCGGTAGTGGCAATGTGCTTGAGGTTGCCATTAGAGTGGTCGATATCGAAGGCGGCAACCCCGTTGCTGCTGCGGACAGCAACATAGAGTCGGTTCCCGTCTGGGCTGATGAACTGGCTGCCTGGTGCTCCGGGTAGTTCGATTTCGCGTTTCTTTTTTAAACCGCCGGTATGACTGTTGAAATCATAGAGGACGAGCTTCTTGTCGCCGGCTGTAGAGACACAGACGAGGTCTTTCCCTGTGTCGCCCATGAGCCCGGCACAACCGGTTGGTATAGTTAAGACGAAAAGGGATAATAAAATAAAAGTGTACGTTTTCATTGCGAGATGCGGATAACGTAACGGCCAGAGATGAAGTTGGGCAAGTCCGGATAAAAGGTCTGTAAAAATTGTTGATATTGGTGGGATCGCGTTGTTTACTAATAATCGACCACGGCATACACGGCGGCGGAGTAATATCCTGTCGGCTAAGTTTATGGTTTTCCCGGTTAGCCTGTGAGGCCCAATATTTGGACAGATTACCAATTACGATGAGTGAAAGGGTTCCAAGATGTTAATGAACTGCCCGAGTTGCGGGGCTGGTGTTGAGTTCCCCCCCGAGTCTACTGGAGCAACCACACCCTGCCCGACCTGCCAAGCCCAGATAATATTGGAGGTGCCTGTGGATCCTGCGGGAATGCCGCAAGAAGTTCCAGTTGCACCAGAGATGCCCGCCGTGGGGATGCCAGCTCAACCGGGAATACCTCCACAAGAAATGCCGATACCAGGAGTGCCCATGGATGCGCCCACGGAAGCGCTCTCCCCCATGCCCGAAGTGCTGTTGAGCCCTGAAATGCCAGCGCCGATAGCACCGATGGAACCACAGACTGCTGAATTGGTTGATGCGGGTGGAGGATTGCCACAGCTGCCCCAAGAAGGAGGACCTGCTTTGCCGGGTTTGCCGGCACAACTGCCTCCAGCTCCCGGAGGCGTTGATTTGCCTCCAGCTCCCGGAGGCGTTGATTTGCCTCCGCCATCAGAATTAGGTGAGGTGTCTGACGATCCGCTCGTTCCAAAGGTTGTCTCCCCAATTCTTCCATCACTGGATGAATCTTCTGATGAGTTTGAATCCGTAGAGTCAATTGATGACGTTGAACCTTCATCACGGGATCTTTCCTTGCCGATATTGCCAGATGTGGAAGAGGGTGATGATCAGGCTGAAGGTGACGCACTTCGGTCGATGACAGATTTGAGGGATAAGTATGATCAAGATGGAGATGAAAAGTTGTCGATCGAAGAATTAGCGAAGACTGACACGGAAGATCAAGAATTGGTCGACTCGGTTTTGGTCGATTACCCGGCATTGAAGGCTGAACTCGATTCTTTGCTTGAGCAACGGCAGTCGCGTGCAGAAGCGGAGATTGATGCAGATCGTAAGGCTCGCGAGGCTGAGGAGGCACGTGCGCGGCTAGATATGAGGCGCAAGGATGAACTGCAGGTTGGTGAGGTAGCTTTAAGTAAGGTGGAGACGGAGTTGAGCCAGCTTAACCAGCAAATTGCTGATATGGAACGTGCCGAGCAAGGGCGTAAGGAAAAAGCCGGGGCTGAGGCCAAAGCTGTTGAAGAGTCAAAGCTTCTTGAGGAGGAGCGTTACAATAACGAGATTCGCGCCAAAGAGGTTAGCCGTCTGGATCTCGATGAGAAGGTAACGTTGTTGGATGATGTTTTAGGCAAGGTTCATAGCGAGGAAGAGGCCGAAAAAAAACACTTCGATGCCGAAATGAAACGGCTTCAGGAAGAGCGGCAAGCGCATGAGAAGAGATATCTGGACCAGGTCAAGAAAACTGAGAGTGGTTTGGCAAAAGCGAAGAGCGGGATCAAGAAGCTATCTGAAGAGGAAGAGGGATTGTTTGAGGAATACACCGATTACCGAACTCGACAAGAGACAGAGGAGCGAGAGCGCAATCGTAAATCCGCAAAAGAAGAGGCACGTTTTCAAACTGATATGGCGACAAGGCAAGCTGCTGTGGAGCGCTTCGAACGTGATAAGAAAGAGTTGCAACAAGACCTTGAAGAGAATCGAGAGAAGGATCGTATCCGCAAGCGCATTGCTGCTGAGGGAGCGCGACGTAAACAGCAGGCCGAAATTGAGGAACGCGAGATAGATTTAGCGAAGGCCGAGGAGGATGCAAAAATTGAGGAAGGTAAGCGTGTAGTTGCCGATAAAGGTCCCATTGATAAGCCGGATGTAGAGCCTAGTCTGCCGCGGCCCGGTGGTCTAAAGTCTCCGCCGTTAACACCGCCTAAACCTCCGTCTTTGCCTGATGCGAAGAAGAATGAGCCTATCCGTGTGGAGCCGATTCCGATGGAATCTATAGATGAATCGGACGATGACTCGGCACAATCGAAACCGCCTTTGCCACCCGCTGGTGGTCCGCCACTACCTGAGCCACCCCCTGGGGATGCTTCAGAATTACCGAAGCCACCTGGTTTACCGTCTTTGTCTGGAGATAAAGAGTCAGGTTTGCCTGATCCTCCTGGTTTACCAAAACCGCCTTTGCCGCCCGCTGGTGGTCCGCCATTAAAATCCGAATTACCCAAGCCGCCTTTGCCTCCTTTGGGTGCTCCAAAGCTGCCGTTGCCAACGGGGAGTAATGATGGTGATAGTGTTGAAACGCCGCCCCTTCCTTCCTTACCCGGTGAAAGCACAAAACCTTCAGATGCAGAGAAGGAGCTCTTGGAGAATCTTCTTCGGAAAACAGCTGATAAAGCAGTCAAAGCGCAGAAAGCAGCAGCAGACGATTCAAAATCAGCGATGACTGATTCTCCGCCTCTTCCGGGACCACCCAGTGTGCCACCTTTACCAAAATCGTTGGCTGATAGTGGTGAACCGCCAGCTCTACCTAAGCCTCCCGGGCCACCAGATTTGCCTGTGCCCTCCGGAATTGGAACGCCGCCAGATTTACCCAAGCCCCCGGAGATGCCCGCTCCTTCTGGGATCGATAGTTCCAAACCTCCATTGCCTGCACTCCCGGATTTTCCGGTTGGAGGGGCACCGCCCTTGCCTGAACCTCCTGCTCCCGATGCAATTGCAGAGGAAGCTCGTAAACAAACGCTTGATCAAGAAAAGCAGGCCGAATAAGGGATAGAATATAAGCAAGTTGGAACCATTCGAGTCATGGAGTCGGCCTAAAGACTTTTAAGAGCTTCCCTGTAGCGGTATCGAATATTCGCACAACACCACCATAACCACCGACAGCAATGCGCTTTGTAG
This sequence comes from uncultured Verrucomicrobiota bacterium, assembly GCA_964448875.1. Taxonomy (GTDB): domain Bacteria; phylum Verrucomicrobiota; class Verrucomicrobiia; order Limisphaerales; family UBA1100; genus UBA6614. Next base: position 11,765 of record CAYUXV010000379.1, on the reverse strand, counting down.
CACCGTGGTGTGCAAGAGTCAGCGTCCAGTCGTCATCACCTTCAAATTCTCGTACTAGTTTTCGATTTGTTGCCTGATGTTGTCGCACACGGCCATCTGCACTCGGTGAAAAAAGAACATCGTTGTGCGTTGTGATCTTGTAGACTCTGCGATTAAATCCAGTGATTTCCCCAACCTTTTCCGCGCCAAATCGCTTACCTTCAATGTCAGCCAATCCAGTCTTCCAAACATGGATTTTTTTATCATGCCCCGCACTAAAAATCTGCTTTCCATTTGTGCTGAATGCTACACCTGAAACCGGTGCCCCGTGTCCACCGTAAGTGCTGATAGCCAATCCAGTTTTTAATTCAAAAATCTTCGCCGTGCGATCGCGACTGGCGGATGCCAAGTGCTTGTTGTCCTTACTGAAGGCGATTGCCATTACCCAGTCTGAATGATTGTCAATCTGTAGCGTTTGCGAAAAGTCATTGGTATCATAAAGCGTAATGAGATTGTCAGCATCAGCCACAGCGAGAGTTGTGCCATTTAGGTCAAGTTGTACATCAAGGACCATATCACTAACGCGATGGATTACGGCGTGCAGATTTCCATTCGTTGTGTTGAATGCCCTTACTTCGCCTAGTTCTCCAGGAATGCCTCCGCCTGCAAATACTGTTTCTCCATCTTGACTCCATTTCAGTGCTAAAGTGCGCTGCGCCATATTCGGTATGCGTTGAAGTAATTTTCCATTAACCGGATTCCAAACTGTGATCTCCCGTAATCCACTTATTGCTAGGCGTTGTCCGTTGGGCGAAAATGACATTGCTGTGATTGGTAGTGGTCGCAGGTATTTTTTAGGCGCAGCAGCATGTATTCGCGAGGGCACCAACTGCACAAGTGCTGTCTGCACGTCTTTACCATCGAATTTTGCACCCTCCATGATCCACTTATAAACAAGGGCAACCTGTTTTTTTGAAAGTGGCTTGGATTTTTGTGGCATACGCTCATCTACATCGTTGGTGTTAAGTAGTTTTAAGAGTAGGCTTTCATCCGGTTTTTCTGCTATTACACGAGGTTGTTCGTCTTCCAGGGATTTCATGAGTTCAGCGTAGCTGTCCACCCGGTACTCTCCTTTTGCCTTCTTTGCCCCATGGCAAGTTTGGCATTTCGCGAGAAGCAATGGTGCAATATCGTTCTTAAAACTTACCGGAGCGGCTGTTGCTGCAGTGGCTGCGCAGATAAAAATAGCTGTAAAAATCTTCAATGCTGGAACAGAAACTCATTGAGGTTTAATACCGACCAACAGATGTCGCCCAGCGCTTTTTGCCGATTCTCTGAATTGGCAATATGTGTTTTTGCCAGTTTTATCTCATTTAACGAAGGGCGGCGTGAAAGTGCCAACAGATAAAGCTCGGTGATAATTTCATTGTCACTTTTTTTGGCTTTCAATAGCAGGCTGATACGATTTGTTTTACTGTCAAGTCGTCCATGTAGAAATTTGCCGTTCAGCAGTTCCAAAGCTTGCCCAAGTTGTGGCTCTTGCGGCCGTTCACAGGCACACGCACTTGAGCGCGCTGGTTGGCCGAATATCTTTAAAAACGTATTATTGAGTTGTGGGCTGGGTAATGCAGTTGCTGATGTCCCAGTTGGTAAGTTAGGGAACGTCTCAGAGACACCGGTTACCTGAACCACTGCGTCGAGTAATTGCTCTGCGGTTAGCAGATGCGGTTGATAGTGTGAAAAGAGTAACTTGTCTTCCACGTTGTGTTTAGTCGGGCGTGCACTGGCTTGATAGGTGCGGCTGTTTAAAATTACACGAAGCAAAATCTTACGGTCGAAGCCGTTTTTCGAGAAATCTGCAGCCAGGGCATCAAGCAAAGCGGGGTTTACCGGCGGGTTAGAATCACGAAAATCGTCAATTGGCTCGACGATGCCCTGTCCCATTACCGATGCCCATAGGCGATTGGCTTCCACTTTTGCGAACCATGCGTTATCAGTATTTGTGAGCCAATCGGCGAACACTCTACGACGGTCTATGTCAGCAGGTACATCTATATAGCCCCGTCCAGGAATCCATGGTTTCATGGTTTGTCCGGTGCGCGGTTGTGTGACCTCGCCGCTCCGACCCATTAAAATAAAAATCTCGTCGGGCCGTGTTCCTGGTTTACGCTGTACACGGTTGAAAACGGCACCTAGGCCGTAATAGTTGTCCTGTGTCCAGCGTTCGAAAGGATGGTTATGGCATTTTGCACAGGCAAGGCGACTGCCGAGGAAAATTTGTGCAGTGGTTTCCAAAGCATCCGACATGTTGGCTGCTGTCCTGTAATAGTTTGCCTGCGGATGACTGAAGGTGCTGCCGCTTGCCGTCAGTAGCTTGTATGCAAATTGGTCATATCGCATATTATTTTGGAATGTTCCCACAAGCCAGCGGTTGAATTTGTGTGTGCCACTTGCCGACACCGTTCCCGGATGAAGGCGTAGCAAGTCTCCCCATTTTTGTGCCCAAAATGTTGCGTATTCCGGTCGTTCCAAAAGTATATTTATCAATTGTGCACGTTTATCGTCATGCTTGTCGTTCAGAAATGTTTCCACCTCTATTATGGTCGGCAACCGACCAATTACATCCAAGTACACTCGCCGTACAAACTCGTTATCCGAGCAAAGATCTGATGGCAGGAACTGCATCTGTCTAAGCTTTGTATGTACATGTTTATCGATGTAGTTTGCCTCAGGTGGATTGTTCCATTTGAAACTGGCCACCGGTTGTACAAAAGTAAAATGGCGACTTACGACATGTTCGAGATAACGTGCTGAGATAGCTACTTGTCCTCTCTTTAATCCTTTGACTAAGCCATTGTGCGATACGCTGGCGATGGATTCGTCCGAACTGGTGAATTTGACCAAGTGCGTGACCTCACGTGATGAACCATCACTGAATTCTGCTTTAACACGCATGGATTGAGTGTTCGAAGGGAAAGTCAGTACTGCAGTGCCATTCGGTGTAACCTGAATGCTGTTGCACTTTGGTTGAGTTGCTGTGTCATCTACGCAGCCTGCCGCTATCCATTTGCGTAAAATTTGGTATTCACGACTATCATTGGGCAGTTTTAGCCCGCCGCGATGGGATAGCGAATTGGATGGCTTGCGTAGGATGAGGCTTAATTCCGGATCAAAGATGTCGATTCGCCGTCCATGCATATCGCGCGTCAGCATTACATAATCCTTAGGTGCATCGAATGCCATTAGTGACAGGGCAAACCCTCCTTTACCACTTGGAGAACCATGGCAAGTTCCCGCATTACAGCCCTGTCTTGTTAGGATAGGCAAAATATCCTGACAAAACGAGATCGGTCGTTCAGTTGCTAAAAGCACCTCCCCCAGAATTAAAAAGACAACCACCCGAATCGTCATGTCCGAGAAATCATAAAGGTTCGCCACTCGATGTAAAGCTACGGCAACAAGTATTCGCCAAGTGTGCTTTAGGTCTGCAATGGGTGGCATGATTTTTGAAGTTTCTCCATCTACACATGATAAAACAGTCACATATTTTGTATTCAGATACAGTGAAACGCCCTCAAATCATAGCAACCAGAAGAGCACATTAAGATTATTTGTTAAATAATGATTAATTATTTTCATTATTTTAATTAATTATTTTCATGGATCATTATGAAATAATGGACGTCTTGTAAGTTGCTATAAAATAATGACTTGTGGATTATGTTTTACACCTGTAGAACGTGGACCGCCTTGGTTTTTTAATATGAAAAAATTGGTTAGGAAAGCATCAAACCCAACCAACCAAATTGGTTTTTCCGGTGTTTCTGCAGTTTATTTGGAGGAGATACTTGGTTCTGAAAAACGTTTGGAGTGCCTGTGTCAGATGATGAAACCACTAAGGTTTGTGAAAGAAGCGGTTTCCTTGACCGATCTTGAGCGTAATCGATTTCTGTACGTCAATCCTGCTTGGGTAAAATTGTATGGATATTCGGCCAGACAAGTTTTGGGTAAAGATGTGGCCCCACTTATTAATTCGCCGGACATTCCTTCAGGTGTTTTACAGGCCATCAGAGCCCAAACCCGGAAAGGTAATTGGGAGGGGTGTTTGATGAATCGCAACAAAAAAGGTGATGAGTTTAAAGTGAATCTTCGCACAGCATGTTTGACAGACTCGGACAACAAAACGCTTGGCATGATCGGGTTGGCTACTGTTTTTAATGATGAGGTTGCACACGGTGCTTCCCCAAAAAACAACAATACACAACGGAAATCGAACGAAAAGTTCGCAACGAAACAATTTGGGCAATTGACTCCGCGCGAGTTGGAGATATTTTCTTTGTTTGGTCACGGTCTGAATACGAGACAGGTTGCAGAGAAGCTCGGGATTAGCGTTTACACCGTGCAAACACATCGAAACCACCTAAAAAAGAAATTGGGTGCCATTAACAGCACGGAATTGAATCTTATGGCTTTCAAATCAACGGATTAAAGGAACGAGAAAACAGGCAATTTCTACTTTTCTATCCGGCTTGGTTCGAATACCATCGACGGATCAGGATATCCTGAATCTAACTAAAATTTATGTCGATGCACGAACCTAATACTTTTGCACAGCATCCGCAGGTATCCCGTCGGGTGGCTTTGCAGGCGGGATCAATTGGTTTGCTGGGTTTAGGGATGAACCACTTGGACCCTTTGCGGGCCGCGGTCCCTTTGAGAGGAGGGAAATATAAGCGTACAAAAACCGCGAAGAACATCATCTACATTTTTCTCTCAGGCGGTCTTGGGCAGCATGATAGCTTTGATATGAAACCGGATGCGCCGGAGGATATCCGTGGCGAGTTCAACCCTATTCCAACGAAAACGCCCGGCGTTCATATTTGTGAGCACCTGCCCGAGTTAGCCAAGCGCAGTGAAGACTGGGCATTGGTACGATCGTTAACACATCCTTACATTGAGCATTCGCAAGGTCATCACGTGATGCTTACCGGGCGTACGCCGCTGCCTCGCGGGTTTAGTGGCAGCAAACCAAAGCCTGGTGATTATCCATCAATAGCGGCCTTGGCCAATGATCGTTTGCAGTCGAAGAATAATCTTCCGCCGGCTATTGTGCTACCGGATCGTATTGTCCACCGGACGGGTCGAACTATCCCAGGGCAGTTTGCTGGACAGATGGGTGCATTACGCGATCCGTGGTTTCTTGAGGCCTCGCCATTTCACCCCGAACATTACGGGGCGTATCCAGATTATCTCTTTCATCACGCAAAAGGAAAACTGGAAGACAAAAACCTAAAATTTCAGGCGCCGAACCTATCCCTGCCGCAAGGCCTCGGAAAAGGACAATTCAGTAATCGGTTGGAATTATTCAAACAGTTAAACAAACAGAGAGCCTTTTTGGAAAAAGCCGCAGAGGTGGAGCAGTTTGATCGCTATCGGCAGATGGCGGTTTCGTTGTTATCTGATTCAAAGACACAGAAGGCTTTTGATGTGATGAATGCTGACGAGAAACGACAGGGAGCCTATGGCAAAAACGCTTTTGGATGGTCGCTTCTGATGGCGTCAATGTTAGTTGAAGCGGGAGTGAGTTTGGTGCAGGTGAATCTTGGAAACAACGAGTGTTGGGATACACATGGTAATGCTTTTCCGCATCTCAAGGATTATCTGTTTCCACCGACAGATAAGGCTGTATCGGCCCTGCTTGACGACCTTAAGGCGCGTGGATTGCTGGATGATACGCTTATCGTGATGGCCGGTGAGTTTGGGCGTACACCGAAGATTTCTCTGTTGCCGAAACATTATAAGAAGCCGGGGCGCGATCATTGGGGTGCAGTGCAGACGGTGTTTTTTGCTGGTGGTGGTGTGAAAGGTGGGAACGTGATCGGTTCGTCGGACAAGCTTGGCGGCTATCCTGCCAGCGATCCGCAGACGCCGGAGAGTCTCGGGGCGACGATCTACCAAGCACTCGGCATTCCATCGGACATGATGTGGCACGATGCACTTGATCGACCGCATAAGATTTACCATGGTGAGCCAATCTCCGGATTGATGACATAAATTTTCTTGAGCTTAGTTTATTAGAATCGGCTTAGGTTGGTTTTTTAATTGGCGCAATTTCTGTTTCCCTGCATAAATTTGCCGTGCCCAATCCTAAACAACTCGAAAAATATCTTGTCTGCGACTTGCCTGGTAAGGAGTGGGTTCCTCAAAAAATCATCAGTCTCTTGGCTGGTGATGGGGTGATCCCGGCATTTTCTGCTTCGGCCATGAAACTGGGGCAGCTCACGCGTGATCCGGATGTGTCGATGGACGATATCAAGGATGTGATTGAAATGGATCCAGGCCTTTCTGCTGATTGCACAAAAGTGGCAAGTTCTGCAGGATTTGCGGCACGTCGAATTTCAAGTATCCATCAAGCACTCATGCTTATAGGTATTAAGGAAATTAGCCGTATTGCTTTTGCAATGGGGGTGATGAAAAAATTTGACCAATTTAAGGGACAGGTCGAGTGGGACAAATTCTGGCTGCATAGTGTGCTTGTGGCGCGTTTAACAGAAAAAGTGGCTGGAGCTTATAGACCTAGTACGGGCTCGGAATATTTAGCAGGACTATTGCACGATTGTGGTAAGATTTTTTTGGAACGATTTTTCCCTGACGAGTTTGAGGAACTGGTTGCAACGGCCCAACATCGGGGGTGTGGCCATGTTGTGGTGGAAAAAGAGTATATCGGGGTCACCCATGCGCAAGTAGGAGGGGCCATTTGCGAAAGCCTTCAGGCACACATCGAGGTAATTCGAGCCGTATGGCATCATCATGGCCCATTCGACATTCAGCAGGGCCAACTTGATAACAGTAAATTTCTTGCCGCCTGCGTTTCTGTGGGTGATGCGTTGGCTAATTACACGCAGGCAAATATCGCGGGTGCCCGAGTTATGGACGAAAACATTCCTTTTGATCAACTGCCTGAATGGCAATTTTTGAGTCAATACCAAATGTCATACGGGTTGGAATTAAATCTTGAGGCCGAGTTGGCATCTGCAGAGGAAGATTTGAAAGCTTTTAGCAACTAAGGCCTTGTGGTGAGCTTTATTAGACCGTTATTTACTTTTATAATCATATTTCAAGTAAACAGCTGTTTACGTCGTACAAGTTTCAGAATGTGGGGCTGCGTTTCATTATGATTTTCTGTTCTGGAAGAAGTGCCCGTTTAGGCCCTCTTATTCAAGGTTGTGACCGATAAACTTGCTATGAAACATTCCCGCGAGTTAGGTAAATATCTTGTTTGCGATACACCCGATAAGCAATGGATTTTGCAAAAGATCATTCACCATTTGGATGATGAAGGAGTGATTCCGGCATTTTCTTCTTCAATAATAAAACTCGGACGTCTTACACGTGATCCAGGAGTATCTATGGAAGATATCAAGGAAGTGATTGAGATGGACCCTGGGCTTTCTTCGGATTGCATCCAGGTGGCAAGCACAGTGGGATTTGCAGCAAGGCGCATTTCAAGCATTAAGCAAGCGCTAATGTATATCGGTATAAAGGAAATACAACGCATTGCATTTACAGTAGGGGTCATGAAAAAATTTGATGATTTTAAAGGGGCTATTGATTGGGATAAATTCTGGCTGCACAGCGTGCTAGTGGCACGTTTAACGGAAAAGGTGGCTGGGGCTTACCGACAGAGTACGGGTGCGGAATATCTTGCGGGATTGCTACATGACTGTGGGAAGCTTTTTTTGGAACGTTTTTTCCCCGATGAATTCAGTGCAATAGTAGTTGCAGCACAGCAGCACAATTGCGGCCATGTTTTGGTGGAGAAAAAAATCATTGGTGTTACTCATGCGCAGATAGGAGGTGCAATATGTGAGAGTCTTCAAGCACATATCGAGGTGATATGGGCTGTATGGCATCATCATGGTCCTTTTAACGTGCCCATTGGTCGGAAGCGGACTGACAACAGTAAATTTCTAGCGGCCTGTGTTTCTGTTGGTGATGCGTTGGCGAACTATACGCAGGCAAACATCGCAGGCGCGCGCGTCATGGACGAAAATATTACTTATGACCAGTTGCCTGAGTGGAAATTTCTAAGTCAATATCGGATGGCATATGGGTTGGATTTGGATTTGGAGGCTGAATTATCAGAGGCACATGCAGATATGATGGCGTTCAACGCCTAATCGATACTGAACATCATGGACGCACCATTAGACACACTAAATAAAGTACAGAGCATTAATCGCGATCGCGGTCAGTACGGTGTGTTCGCAGAAATTGGGGCGGGACAGGAGGTGGCGCGGTGGTTTTTTCATGCGGGAGGTGCTTCGGGTACTGTGGCCAAATCGATGAGTGCGTACGACATGGCTGTCAGCGATGCTATTTATGGAACCGCCCCGCGTTATGTGAGCCAGGAAAGATTGGCCCACATGCTGGAACATGAGTACGGCTTGCTTACTGAACGATTGACGCCAGTGCAGGGTGACAAAACGCGATGCTTTGTTCTGGCTAATACTGTGGCAGCAACCAGTTTTTCACGAAATGCCGAAGGGTTAGGATGGATGGGTGTTCGATTCCAGACGCGTCCTAATGGGCCGGCAAATGACATCGTGCTGCATTTACGCCTGCTGGATCTTACCAACTTACAACAGCAGGAGGTTGTTGGTGTAGTGGGAGTGAATTTGATTTATGGTGCAATGAACCATTTTAAAGAGCCGGATGTACTTGTACGGTCATTGGTGGATAACCTTGCGCCGGGTCGAGTGGAGTTGGGCATGGTTCGTTTTAGAGGGCCGGATTTTGAGTCGGTTGACAATCGTCTGGTGAGTCTGCAATTAGTGCAGGAGGGGCTGGCCGAGGCGGCGCTGTTTGACAACTTGGGTGAGGTGGCGCATCCCACGGAAGTGTTGTACAAGCGCCCGATTCTCGTGGAGCGTGGCAGTTTTCGTCCTGTGACACATACCACACTACATATGCTTGAGGCAGCACTGGAAGTGTTTGACGAGGATGAACAGGTTAAGGTGCGCGAGGGAGAAGGAAATCCAGTACAGGTACTGTTGGAGATGACTTTAAAAAATTTAACAGACAAAGGCGGGATTGATCACCGGGACTTCCTTGCACGTGTGGATGTGCTTACTGCCGCGGAAAAGGTGCTAGGGCGTGACGCAAAAATTGTCATCAGTAATTATGGCAAATTTCATCGTTTGGCACGGTACTTTTTCCGCCACACACAAGCGCCAGTAGGTGTGGTGATGGGTTTGCCGACACTGCGGGAGTTGTTTGACGAAAAATATTACACTGATCTTGAAGGTGGTTTGTTGGAGGCATTTGGTAGGCTTTTTCAGAATGGACTCCGGCTTTACGTCTACCCAGAGCGTAATGATGGCAAGGTATCAACGGTGGAGAGTTTTCAGCCATCCGGACATCTCGTACATCTGTACAGATATTTGTGCGAGAACGGCTCCATACTTGGCTTGGAGAAATATCGTGACGAATGGCTGGATATTTTTTCGCGTGATGTGTTGGCAGAGATTCGTGCGGGTGGTAACAAGTGGGAATCGAAAGTCCCCAAGCCAGTTGCTGCTGTTATCCGTTCACGCGGCCTGTTGGGGCATCGCGACCCCGCTTGACAGCCAACCAATTTTGGCGGAGAACGGGTGAGAGCCGAAAGAAGGAATTACAGTGGAATTAAATGATCCAAATCTGACTCGTATTCTGGTTGTTGACGACGACGAGATAGTGCGTACCCGCATCAAGGAAGAACTACAGCCACAGGGCTTTACGGTTACCGCCGTTGAGGGCGCCCAGCAGGCACTTGAGCATTTGCGTACGGAGCGTTTTTCTGTGGTGTTGTCCGACTTCGAAATGCCCAGCATGAACGGCCTTCAGTTTTTCTCGGAATTTGAGAGTGACCAGAATCATCGAGATATGACTCGCCTGCTGTTTTCTAGCGGCATTGGAATGCGGGAATTGACCGAGGCCATTGAGTCTGCACGTATCTATCGCCATATCTCCAAGCCATGGTTAAAGGAAGATCTGATTGCTGGAGTGTCTAACGCGGTGGAACGCTATCGGTTACTGAAGGAGAATGAACTGCTGCACGAGCGCAATATCAAGCTCAGTCAAAAAATGGCGGCTGCCGGGACTGCTCCTGAGCCTGAGGCGCCGGCGCCCGCAGCCGATGGAGGCACTGGTGATGAGCCCGCTCTTGTTTCTGTGGGCTTGGAGGGCGAGGAATTGGCGCTTGAGGCATTCAACAAGATGTTGGGGTTATATCACCCGAACCTTGCCAGTACAGCCCGCCGTGCCGTGGCCCTGTGCGAGACACTCTCCGAAATGCTCCAACTGGAACCCAAGGACTCACGACGCCTGATTCTGGCCGGGCATCTACACGATGTGGGGCTTCTTAGCTGTGATGTTGGCGCGGTGCGTCGTTGGATGCGCGATCCGGAAAAATGTACCGAAGAGGAATTAGAGGAAATTGAAAAACATCCGGTTGTCGCCGAGGAAATGGTAAAATTCTATCCCGGCTTTGAACCTGCGGCAAAGATTATTCGGCATCACCATGAGCGATGGGACGGTTTGGGTTATCCAGACAAGGTAAAAGGAGAAACCATCCCGCGGCTCTCACGCTATCTCGCGCCGATCGTTTGGCTTTGTAACCAGCACACCATTGACGACCGTCTTTGGGGCCAAATTGGCGAGATGCGCGAAAGTGCGTTTGACACCGATGTAGTGGACAAGTTGAGGGATGCCTACATCCGAACCAAGATGCCTGTCGGTGAACGCGAATTGCTTCTACTGGAGCTAAAAGCCGACATGGTACTTGCGCGCGATATTTTCAATACTAGCGGGCTCAAGCTACTGCCCAAAGGTCGGAAGCTTACAGATGGAGCGATCAATAAGGTAATGTCCATTAATCGCCTGACGCCCATGGATCCCTACGTTTTGGTGTATTGTTAAGGAGACTTTCTTCTCAAGTTTAGTTGTGATCAAAGATCACTGTTAGGTTTTTTTGGTCGATTTTTATTTTCTGCTAAAGTCCGCATGTGTCCCTCCGATATAGATGCAGACACAAAGGCACCGTGAAGCCTAAAAGATCACGGCAGTTTGAGGAGACTGTAGAAAATGCCTCGGGTCGCAAGGAAGCGGCTTTTAATATATAGACAAAGGATTGTCTCATGGTTATCAACACTAATACTACGTCGCTGTTTGCACGGCGAACCCTCGAAGCTTCCACCGATAGCTTAAGCAAGTCGCTCGCTAGACTCTCTTCAGGAAGCAAAATCGTTTCCCCGGAAGATGATGCAGCCGGTTTGGCGGTTAGCATGAAATTTCGTGCGGAAATTGCGCGTGTAGGCTCGGCCACTGCCAACGTGGGAAACGCCATCTCGTTTTCACAGACGCAGGATGGCTTTTTACAGACGATTGACACGGCCTTGCGCCGCATGAGTGAATTGGCCGTTCTGGCGGCGGACCAGACCAAGTCCAACACGGACGTAGCAAACTACCAGAAGGAGTTTGCTGAACTCAAGGAGTTCATCACCCGTTCGTCTGACAAGACATTCAATAACGTGGGCCTGTTCTCGTCAGCAACACTGGAAGACACGGATCTTACTGGTAATGGCAGCACAGCCGACGCCAACGATGCCAATGTCCTGACGCAATACAACACGCTGACCTCCACCAACACAACTTGGTCAGGTGATCCGGCAAATGTGGCCAATAAAGGCACCTTGAGCGGTATTACTTCCGCTAACGGTACCGAAATCTTCACGAAAGCCACTCAC
>CAYUXV010000378.1:0-8629 GCA_964448875.1 uncultured Verrucomicrobiota bacterium | reverse complement strand
ACTCCTCCCGTCCCATTTTCCCATTGCTTGTCTCCTGTTTCCCCGTCTATGGCTTAGACCTTTTTTTCCTGAGACCCCACGTAAAGAATGCCATCGGCGCCAAGGGCGGGGGAAGAGAACACAGCAACTCCCGTTACAAATTCCTATATCTTGACCCCGGTTTTCCCGTTCAGGGCGTAGACCTTGTAGTCAAGTGACCCCACATAAAGAATGCCATCAGCTCCAAGGGCGGGAGAAGAGTTCACTCCACCTCCGGTTTCAAATTCCCAGAGGACGGTGCCGGGCTTATTGGCCGGCTTGTCAGGCCCGAGGTCAACCGGACTTGTAGTATTATTGGTGAGTTTCGACTGGGGTTGCTGGACAACTTGCTGATTCCCTGTGCCTGAATCTTTTTCCCGAATGACGAAAAACCACACTGCCGTCGCAATAGCCAATACCGCAACACATGCCCCAACAACAATCTGAAGTTTCTTTTTGTCGCCGACCTTAACAGGCGCATTTTCAATGGTTGGTCCGGATTGAACAGGTTCCGGGGTTATCGCCACAGGCTGGGATGGCGCAGGGTCAACCGGGGCGGCAATCGAGGCCATTAATTGGGACAACGGAATCCAGCCAACCAAGTCCTTGTGCCAAGCAAGGTCATCAGGCAGCACCCTCCCCTGCGCAAGATAATCCTGCACCTGCTCCAAGGTGAATGGTCCGCTTCGGTCTTCGCCTCTGGAAATATGGATTTCCATGACCTGTTTTTAGCAAATCGCCTGCATTTTATCCAAACCAATCCGGGCGACCTCGGCGGGATTTTCGGCCCAGTGTTTTTCGTTGAAAAGTTCCAACGAAAGCCAGCCGTCATAGCCGATTTCTCGAAGCAGGTCACAGTAACGGGCAAGGTCGAGATGACCCTCGCCGGGCATGACGCGGTTGTGGTCGTGCTGTTCCTCACGTGGCGGGGTGTCAGGCGTATCGTTGAAATGGGAGATTGCGACCTGCGCGGGCTTGAGCTTCAGGATGGATTCCATGTCGCCACCACCTCGAAAGACGTGGAAGGGATCGAGAATGGTCGTGGCATCAGGATGAGTTGTCCTTTCCATTATATCCATCGCGTCCTCAATCGTGTTGAACTGATCCACAAAACCAAGGAATTCCATTGAAGGCTTCACACCCATCGTCGCGCCAATCTCCAATAGTTCAAGGTATCGCGTCGCTCCAGTGTCATAATCCGCCTCGCCCGCAGATGGGCTGGCAATGACATACGGCGCGCCCAGTTCCGCCGCCTGTCCCATGCGCCTTTTGCATTCCTCCAGCGCCACGGGATAGGCCTCGGGCTTGGCATCGAACCAACCGGCAAGGTAAATGGTCGTGGGTACCGTCAAGCCCTGATCGGCCAGCGCGCTTTTCACATCCGCCAGCGTGCCGCCCTTCGCAATATGCGCATCAAGATCATCATGCCAAAGCTCAATGGCACCGTAGCCCACCTCGCCGGCAATGCGGATCTTGTCGAGGAGCGGCGTGGGCCGGATGGTGCTGGCGTTGAGGCAGTAGCGCATGCCCAAGCGTAGGTCAGGGGTGGTGCCTGTCAAACATTGCAACGGTTGACTGCATTGGCCGACAAGGCTTCAATGCGCCGGACCCTTTTGCCATGAACGATCTCCGCGCAGCATCCGTACAGTTCCAGCATCAGCCCGGCGACAAGTCGGCCAACCTGGAGGTCGTCTACGAATACAACGCCAAGGCCGCGGCGGAAGGGGCGAACCTTGTCGTGATACCCGAGATGTGCATCACCGGCTACTGGCACCTGCGCGATTTCCCCAGGGGCGACCTTGCGGCACTGGCCGAACCTGTGCCAGCCGGTGAAGCCACGCAGGCACTGCTGACATTGGCAAAGGAACATGAACTGACCGTTGGCGCCGGCCTTATCGAAGCCGGTGATGATGGGCGACTCTTCAACACTTACGTGGTCGCGATGCCTGATGGGCGCACCGCCAAACACCGCAAGCTGCACACGTTTATCAACCAACACATGGATAGCGGCGATGACTACACCGTTTTCGACCTGCCCGACGGGACCAAGGCTGGCATCCTGATTTGCTACGACTGTAACCTCGGCGAGAACGTGCGCATCACGGCTCTCAAGGGCGCTGAGGTGCTGCTGGCCCCGCACCAAACCGGCGGCTGCGATACACCCAGCCCGCGTTGCATGGGTGCCATTGATGTCGAGCTTTGGGAAAATCGCGATACGGATCCAGCCGCCATCGAGGCGGAATTGAAGGGGCCAAAGGGCCGCGAATGGATTATGAAATGGATGCCCGCGCGCGCGCATGACAACGGCATCTTCATTATCTACAGCAATGGAGTCGGTCGCGATGACAACGAGGTGCGTACCGGCAACTCTATGATTCTCGATCCTTATGGCGATGTGCTCGCCGAGACGTCAAAGGCGGGTGACGATATGATCGTGGCCGACATGAAGGCCGACACCCGCCACATGTGCACCGGAGTGCGCTGGATCCGCAGTCGACGCCCGGATTTGTACGACACAATCTCCACACCAACCGGCAAGGAAAAGGACATCCGCACCGTGCGCTTCAGTCGCGAAGATTCATAACCAGACAAACTAATGGCACAACCCATACCTGAACCTCTTGATCCTGCTGAAATCCCTGAGCGAGCCAAGGCCGTGATGGCCGCCGCCAAGTTCCCGCAACTGGCAACCATCGACGGTGACCAGGCGCGGCTGCGTCCTGTTTCACCGGTGAAGACAGATGGCTTCACCGTCTACGTTGCCAACCTGCGTTTTTACAGCAAGACGAAGGAGATAGAGGCCAACCCGAAGGTGGAGTTGTGCTATATGGAAGGGGGGCACGATCAGGTACGCATCACCGGCACGGCCGAGGTTCTTACTGACCGGCCGTTACTGGAAGAGATCTGGGAGGCAAACCCGCTCATGCAGCACTTCCTGAAGACCATCGACAATCCGGACCTCATCGTTTACCGGATTGTGCCCAGCCGGGTGCGTTACATGCAGGAATGGGCGCTGAAATATCACGAGGTCCCGATCGGTTAATCAATACCCCGCCGCCTGACCGTCCTTGCGCGACTCAGACGCGCCGAAGTAGACCTTGTTCTTGGCGTCCCAAAGAATGGCCTGATAGCCGCCATGGCCTCCGCCCTGCACCTTGAGCTTGTGACCCATCTTTTTTAGCGAGGCAATTGTCTTGGCTGGAAAACCTGTTTCCAGTCGTACCTCGCCGCCGTTGGTCATTTTATCACCACGCGGTGAACTGCTGCCGAAATGGCGGATGCGCGGGGCATCTCCGGCTTCCTGCAGGTTCATGCCGAAGTCGATGAGGTTCATCAGAATCTGGACATGGCCCTGTGGCTGCATGTCGCCGCCCATCACGCCAAAGCTTAGCCACGGCTTGCCCCCCTTGGTGACAAACGCGGGGATGATGGTGTGGAAAGGGCGCTTGCCCGGTTCGTAGATGTTGAAGTGATCTTTCTCAAAGGTAAAAAGTGCGCCACGGTTCTGCAGCGCAAAACCGAGCTTAGGCGGTGTGAGGCCGCTGCCAAAGCCATAGTAGTTGCTCTGGATGAAACTGACCATGTTGCCCTCGGCATCGGCAGTGGTGAGGTAGATGGTATCGCCGGCACTGATCTGCCCGGCTGGAAAGGTTTTTGACGCACTCTTGGGATCGATAAGTTTGCGACGTTCGTCGGCATATTTTTTTGAGATGAGCTGCTTCGTGGGCAACTTGTTGAACGCAGGATCGCTGTAAAACTTGGCCCGATCCTCAAACGCAAGTTTCTTTGCCTCCACAAACTCATGCACATGGCCGGGGCTTCCAAAGCCCAGGTTCTTTAAATCGTATGCCTCAAGGATATTAAGCATCTGCAAAGCGGCAATGCCTTGGCCGTTGGGGGGCAATTCCCAAACAGTGTGCCCTCGGTAAGTGGAGGACACCGGCGCAATCCATTCGGATTCGTGCACGGCCAAATCAGAAGCTGTGAGAAATCCACCGTGCTCTTTCATGAAGCGACTGATCTCTTTCGCCACTGCCCCCTTATAAAAGACTGCGCGACCACCCATGGCGATTTTACGATACGTTGTCGCGAGTGCAGGATTCTTGAATACCATTCCCTTGTAAGGCACGCGGTTACCAGGAGTATATACCTTGGACCAACCGGGATATTGCCTGTAGCTATTCACCGAGCCTGCCATGCCGGCGGCGATGATTTCGGTGAGCGGGAAGCCTTTTTCGCTGTAGTCGATGGAAGGCTGAAGGATTTGTTTCATCGGCAGCTTCCCAAATTTATCGTGCAACTCGAACCAGCCATCGACGCAACCCGGCACAGAAACTGGGAGCGGCCAATGCGTGGGAATCTGTTTGAGCTTCAGTTTCCTGAAATGCTCCAGCGTGAGCGACTTGGGAGAACGTCCGCTGGCGTTAAGGCCGTGAAGTTTTTTTGTTTTTGCATCCCACACGATGGCGAACAGGTCACCACCGATGCCACAGCTTGCCGGCTCGGTCAGGCCCTGCATCGCGTTGGCGCCGATGGCGGCGTCGATGGCGTTGCCGCCGGCCTTGAGGATGTCAAGAGCCACCTGAGTCGCCAGCGGCTGGCTGGTAGCCGCGATGCCGTGCTGGGCAACAATTTCCGATCGTGTCGAAAACGTTTTGCCCAACGGGCGGTCGCCGGGAAAGACATCAGTGACAGTCATAATCAAAAACAGGCAGATAATGCGTTTCATAATTCATCTCCGATAATGGTCCGGGAAAATCGTGTCGATGCAGTCCTGAAGATGCAAACGAAATGTAGATCGGGGTGTAGCTTTCATTTTAACAGGCAACATGGTAGTTTTGGGTGCGATGCGAATGCAGAAATACAGACTGTTTGCTGCCTGTGTTATGGTTGTTCTTTCACTTGAAAGTGTTTCTTCTGCAGAATTCTCGAAGGCAGATCGTGAATGGTGGTCTTTCCAGCCTTTGAGGAAACCGCCGATACCCAAGGATGGCGCCAGGTGGGCACTCAACGAAATTGATTACTTCATCGCTCGGCAACTTACGTCACGTAAGTTTGTGCCAGCCAAAATCGCTGCACGTCACATTCTCATACGTCGTGTCTCGTTTGACCTCACCGGATTGCCTCCTACACCAGCGGAGATTAAAAATTTTCTCAATGATTCTTCACCAGATGCTTATGCGAAACTAGTAGACCGTTTGCTGGCTAGCCCGCGTTACGGAGAACGACAGGCCACGTTTTGGCTCGACCTTGTGCGTTACGCGGAGTCGGACGGTTACCGTGCGGATGCGTACCGACCGAAGGTTTGGCAATACCGGGATTATGTCATTAAGTCATTCAACACGGACAAGCCTTATGATGTTTTTGTCCGCGAACAGATTGCCGGTGACGAAATCAACCCTGGTAATCATGAGGCGCACACAGCAACTATGTTTTTGCGCCACTGGATTTATGAGCACAACCAACGCGACGTGGAGACGCAATGGAAAGACATCCTTAATGACGTTACGGATGTAACGAGTGACGTGTTTCTTGGCATGGGAATGCAGTGTGCGCGGTGTCATGACCACAAGTTCGACCCGATTTTGCAGAAGGATTACTTCCGGATGCAGGCCTTTTTCACACCACTGTTGCCTCGAGAGAGCCTGGGGATTGGAACGGTGACACTTCGAGTTGCCTACCAGAAAGCGTACGAAGCATGGGCACAAAAAACAGAAACCATCCGCAGCCGTTTGCATGAAATTGAGCATCCGGTGTTGCTGAAGCACGCCACACGTGAAGGGTTTGATAAGTTTGTAGATGGGATTAAGGCGATGATTCGCAAGCGGTCGAAGGACCGTTCGGCGTATGAGAGGCAGATTGCAGAAATGGCGGAGCGTCAATTTGACGTGGAACCGGGAAAGCTGTCGGAACGCCTTAAGGGCGCAACAAAAAAGGAATGGGAGAAACTACAAGCGGAATTGAAAAAGCATCCGGTGCCCAAGCCGTTGCCGCAGATGAAATTCGTGGTAAGTGACGCTGGCCCTGCCGGACCGCCCACGTTCATCCCTAAAAAAGGCGTCTCAGTGGAACCGGGTTTCCCGAGCATTCTTGATCCTAACCCGGCGCATATCACGCCACCCCCAGCCGCCCTGCAGTCTACTGGACGACGTACAGCCTTGGCAAAGTGGATCACACACTCAGGCAATCCGCTGACACCGCGGGTGATGGTTAACCGGCTCTGGCAGCAACATTTTGGCCGTGGCTTGGCGGCAAACGCCAGCGACTTTGGCAACCTGGGAGAAAAACCGACGCATCCGAAGTTGCTCGATTGGCTGGCCACACGTTTTATCGAAGATAACTGGAGCCTGAAGAAGATGCACCGGCTCATGGTTACCAGTGCCACTTACCAGCAGTCATCAAATAATCCTGCCGCGGAGAATATGGATCCCGCAAACATATGGCTGGCACGGATGCCTGTTCGTCGGTTGAATGCCGAGCAGGCACGAGATGGACTTTTAACCGTGTCCGGCGAACTGGACCTCAAGGTGGGAGGCGAAGGCGTGGACGGCGAGAAAGCTAGTCGGCGCTCGGTTTACATCAAGGTGATGCGCAACAAGCCCGACGATGTATTACACGCCTTCGATGCGCCCGATCGTATCTCTCACATACCGCAACGCAACGTGACCACCACTGCCACACAATCGCTTATGATGATGAATAGCGAGTGGAACAGAAAACGCGCCGCAGCCTTTGCGCGACGACTCGACAAGCTGCATCCCCAAAACACAACTGAGCAAGTTCGCGCAGCTTATGAATTGGCCTTTGGCCGGGCGCCTAGTTCAACACAGCTCAATACGGCATTGGAATTTCTGCGATCAAAGCCTCGAGGGCTGGTTAAGATACAACCCAAGGGACCGGTGATTGGCATGTTCGGAAAACGGACGCCTAGCCCAGCGGCCTTACTGAAAGTTGGTAGTTCGCAGCGAAGTCTTGAGGTCAGCGAACCCAAACAAATGCCCAAGAACGATTTTACCGCCGAGGCGTTTATTCAAATTAACTCACTTTTCCCTGACGCCTCCGTGCGCACGATTGTTTCGCAATGGAACAGTAGTAAGGCCTCGCCCGGCTGGGCACTCGGCGTCACCAGCACCAAAAGCTCACACAAGCCACGCAACCTTATCTTGCAACTAACTGGCATACCCCAACGCGGCGATCACGGCTATGAGGTTATCACCTCTAATTTGCGTCCTGAGTTGAAAAAGCCTTACTTTGTGGCAGTCAGCGTGAAGTTTGATGAAACCGGTGCTGGCAAGGCCACCTTTTTCCTGCGCGACCTTTCTACTGCAGACGACAAAATGCAAACTGTCACCAAGTCGTTTTCAAAAAACAAACATTACGCCAGTGGGCAGGCACCGGTCATCGGCGGCCGTGCGGGAATCACGGGACATTCTTGGGATGGCCTCATCGATAACGTGCGCCTCAGCTCAGCTGCACTGCATGAAAATCAAACGCTGCTCCACGGTGAGGAGTTACGAAAAGACACATTGGCGTTCTGGAAATTTGCCAAGACGGATTTTTACTCGGACAGTTCTCCTCACGGCAACACATTGCAGGCCAAAGGCACCACCCCAATTAGCCCTGCACTCGCGCTTCTCACCGAATATTGTCATGTGCTGCTGAACGCGAACGAGTTCTTCTATTTAGACTGATGACAGATCCTTTGGAAAACGACATGTTAATGGCATCACGGAGGGATTTTCTGCTGCGTGGTGGCGCTGGTTTCGGTGCGTTGGCTCTTACAGGGATGCTTGCGCAGAAAGACGCCTTTGCCACGGTAGATTCTTCTCCAGTTCGACTTCCGCACTTTGCACCGACGGCCAAACGCGTCATTTTCCTGTTTATGGAAGGCGGTCCGAGCCACATGGATTTGTTTGATCCGAAGCCGCTGATCAACAAATTAGCGGGACAACGTTTGCCGAAAAGTTTTAAGAGGCCAATCACGGCAATGGGTGAAACGGAATCACCAATTCTGGCCGTGCCCCGGAAATGGAATCGCCACGGGAAAAGTGGCATTTGGGTTAGCGATTGGCTTCCTCACACGGCCAAGTGTGTGGACGATATCGCAGTGATTCGCTCCTGTTGGACCAACGGCATCAACCACAGTGGCGGTGTGTGTCAAATGAACACAGGCCAGCCTCTGGGTGGGCGCCCAAGTCTCGGCGCATGGGTGAACTATGGATTGGGCACGGAGAATGAAAATCTGCCCGCTTTCGTGGTGATGACCGACACTTCTTCTACGCCTACCAACGGTCCACGCAACTGGAGTGCAGGCTTCATGCCGGCAGCTTATCAAGGTGTTAAACTTAATTCCGGGGTTGAACCCATCCGCCACTTGAACATTCCCAAGGGTGTCAGCCCAGAACTTCATTTGCGCAAGCTTAAGCTATTACGGCAACTAAACGAACAGCACCAAACCTCGCGAATACAGCAGAGCGAGCTCGATGCTCGCATCCGGAGCTATGAGCTGGCTTATCGAATGCAATCCGCAGCACCTGAGGCCATTGATCTAAAGCGGGAAACTACCGCTACAAAGAAACTTTATGGGTTTGGCAACAAGGATACCGAGCCC
>CAYUXV010000377.1:0-4573 GCA_964448875.1 uncultured Verrucomicrobiota bacterium | reverse complement strand
TCAAGAAAGACCGGACAGTGTTTCAATACAGTGAAATACGAATCGATAAAATTGCGCGTGCCATAAAAGCGATCAAACCCACGCGCAGTCGGAGACTGTTGTGGCTCCGTACCCAGATGCCACTTACCGGTCATCATGGTACGGTACCCGCCCTTCCTAAGACGCTCGGCCAAAGTCGGCACATGAGGCAGGATAGTACCGCTATAGCTGGGAATGCCCCGATCCTTGGTCATGTGCCCCATACCGGCCTGATGTTGGTAAACACCCGTAAGTAATGCCGCTCGTGAGGGACAACAGCGACCGGTGTTGTAAAACTGGGAAAAGCGCAACCCATTAGCCGCAAGATAGTCCACTGCCGGCGTCTCGATCTCCCCACCATAACACCCGAAATCTGAAAAGCCCGCGTCATCGGCCATGATCACAATAATATCAGGCTGCTTCCTTTCGGCCCCAATTACAGAGAGGCACAAACACATGGACAACAAAACTTTAAAGGCAGTTTTCATGCGGACAAAAGTTAAGGCAAGGGCATCCCCATGACCAATTTAATCGCTCTATCACACTTCATTGCACCATCAGCCATCTCCGCTTATCATGAGCCCAGTGAAATTAACCGGATTTACATTATTTCTGACTCTTACCATCCCCAGCCTTACAGCAGAACCTTTGCCTCCGAAATTCGCCAAGCGTGACCGAAATAAGGACGGCAAGCTTTCACGTGAGGAAGTACCAACAAGTTTTGCCAAGTTCAAGTTTGCCCAAGCCGATCGCAACAAGGACGGGTTCCTTGATGCAATGGAACTGGAGCGAGTGGCCAAAAAGTTGTCTGCCAAGGAAAACCCCAACTCTTCTGAGCCTATTGATCCGGTAATACCCAAGACCGACACCATTCGTATTTTTCGAGACATCATCTATCGTAAGGACACCAAGAGCGGGAACAAGCTCGACCTCTACCTGCCCAAGACCAAGGAGTTTGCCACACTCATATGGATTCACGGTGGAGGGTTGCATAGTGGCGATAAATCCAAGATCACGGAGGTGGCCAAGCGGTTTGTAGCCGAGGGATATGGGGTGGCTTCAGTTAATTACCGACTCTATCCTCAGGCCAAGTACCCTACCCAGATACAGGATGTAGCCAAGGCCTTCGCGTGGGTGTACGGCAATATTGCCGGCAAAGGCGGCGATCCAAAACTGGTTTTTGTGGCAGGCGGCTCTGCCGGTGGTCACTTGACAGCTTTATTGGCCACAAATGATTCCTTCCTCAAGGTGCATGGGTTGAAAAGCAACGCCATTCGAGGCGCAATTCCCATTAGTGGACTTATGGACGTAAGTCGCGTGGGCAAAGAACGTAGAAAGGGCATTTGGGGTGATGATCCCAAGATTCACCGCGCTGCCTCACCGTTGCATCACGCGAGCAAGGACACACCACCAATCCTTCTGCTCCATGCTGAGCATGATACCGCCGATCGCAGGAAACAAAATCAGGCGATGTATGATGCTCTTAAGAAAGCCGGACACCCGAATGTTACCATCCATGAGCTAAAGAATCGCACACACAATGATATTCGACCCAATTTGGTTGGGCGCGATGACCCTGGTGCCCGCCTAATTCTCGCTTTTCTGAAGAAACACAGTGCGCATAAGGGCTCATTGCCAAAAACAGGGAAGTAATTCATCAAGACCGCCGCATGGATAAAGAAGCTGTTGCCGAGGTGCTAAAGGAGATTGGTGTGTTTCTGGAATTGAAAGGCGAAAACCCCTTTAAAACCCGTGCCTACATTAACGGCGCGCGCATACTCGAGGGACTGACTGAGTCGCTAGAAACACTCATTGAAGAGGAACGCCTGGGCGACATAAAAGGGATTGGGGCGGCACTTGTTGAGAAAATCACCGAACTGGTGACCACTGGTGAACTCCAATATTACGATGAACTCAAAGCATCCATTCCCTCAGGCCTGATTGAAATGCTGGACATTACCGGAATGGGTCCCAAGAAAGTAAAGGCGGTTCACGAAAAGCTTGGTATCAAGACAATCAAGCAGCTGGAGAATGCCTGCGAGAAAGGCCAGGTGGCTGAGCTCGATGGCTTCGGGAAAAAGAGTGAGGAAAAAATTCTTGAAGGGATCGAGTTTAAGCGCAAACACGCCAGCCACCATCACAGGCATAAGGCGCTTCTTGCTGCTGAACCTATTTTGGAAGATTTACGCTCTCATCCAGACGTAATCCGCTGTGACATTGCCGGAAGTTTGCGGCGCAGCAAGGAGGTAAATGGGGATATTGATTTCCTCGTTTCAGCCAAAGAATCAGAAAGTATTATTGATGCATTTACTCAACGCGATGGG
Source organism: uncultured Verrucomicrobiota bacterium (assembly GCA_964448875.1). Lineage (GTDB taxonomy): Bacteria > Verrucomicrobiota > Verrucomicrobiia > Limisphaerales > UBA1100 > UBA6614. Next base: position 2,231 of record CAYUXV010000377.1, on the reverse strand, counting down.
ACTCTAAGCGTTCTGGCAGCCGGCAACACCAAAGCGAGCGTGTTGCTTGAGGGGGGCATTCAGGCTGACCTGCGGGTGGTGGATGATTCGGAATTCGCCAGCGCCCTCGCCTATTTCACCGGCAGCAAAGAGCACAACATCGTGATGCGGAGCCGCGCTATTTCTCGTGGCCTGCGCCTCAACGAGTACGGCCTCTTCAAATCAAACGAGGAAACCCGTGATCCAAAGTTGCGGCTAAAGTGCAAAACTGAAGAGGATATTTTCAAGGCACTCGACCTGACCTATGTTCCGCCTGAATTGCGCGAGGACCGAGGCGAATTTGAAGCTGCCGAAAAAGACAATATCCCAAGGCTTATCGAATGGACCGATCTCAAAGGGTCGCTGCACAACCACAGTGACTGGAGTGATGGGCAGGATACACTTGAGGAAATTGCCGCACACATGAGCAGCCTTGGTTGTGCCTACTGGGCCATCACCGATCACTCCAAAGCATCGTTCCAAGCCAACGGCCTTGATGCTAATCGTGTAAAAAAACAAATCAAGACGATCACTGAGGTGAATAAAAAACTGGAGGACGAGGACGAGGACTTCCGTCTACTCACCGGCATAGAAGTGGATGTGTTAAAGAAGGGTTTGGATCTTGATGACGATTTACTCGCCCAACTGGAGGTAGTCGTCGCAAGCATGCATGTGGCGGGCAGTGAGGAAGCCGACAACACCAAGCGCCTTATTGCTGCCGCGCAAAACCCCAACGTGCACATGCTAGGCCATCTTTCCGGACGACTATTACTCAAGCGTGACCCGCAGAAACTAAACCAACAGGCCATCATCGATGCTTGCGCAGAAACCGACACATGGATTGAGCTCAACGCCAACCCTTACCGCTTGGATCTGGACTGGCGACACTGGCAATATGCCAAGAGCAAAGGAGTAAAATGCGTAATTAATAGTGACGCTCACCGCCATGAACATGTGGGCTTCCTGAATCTCGGCACTGGAGTTGCCCGTAAAGGATGGCTAACGAAGAGTGACGTGATCAACACACTGCCACTGACAAAGCTGCGCAAGGAATTGGCGAAGAAGAGGCCCTAGCGACGCCTGCGACGCCCACCAAAGCCAAAGTGCTGACCTTTCCCTATGCGCGCGGTTTTCATCTTCCGATCACGCACACTAACCCCACTGAATCTCTTCTCATCCAGAATAGTGGTATAGCGATAGTCAAAATTTTCTATCTTGGCACGCTCGATCTTACGACCGATAAAACGCTCAATAGCATCAACATGTTGAACGTCTTCAGCAACCATTAGCGTGTAGGCATCGCCCGTTGCATCATGACGCCCGGTGCGACCGATCCGATGCACATAATCCTCCGGATGCTGGGGCACATCAAAATTCACAACGTGACTGACATTTGTAATATCCAGCCCGCGGCTCGCTATATCAGTAGCCACCAGCACTTCGAATTTCCCATCGCGAAACCCTTTCAAGGCCTGCTCACGCTCACGTTGCGTACGGTTGCTATGCAAAGTCGCCACGGCATGATTCTGCTTCTTGAGTTGATTGCTGATACGATCGGCACCAATCTTTGTTCGACAAAAAACGATCACTGAATCGTAATCCATTCTTTCCAGAATTGTGAAAAGCAAATCCTTCTTCTGCCTTTCAGCAACAGGGTAAATAAAATGGTTTATAGTATCCTTTGGAGAACGCCGCATCCCAATTTCTATGGTCTCGGGATCTTTCATCGCCCAAGTAATAAGCGTCTCTATAGCAGGTGGGATAGTTGCGCTAAAAAGAGCTGTCTGACGATCATCTGAACATTTTTTAAGAATTTTTTTAACATCTGGCATGAACCCCATATCCAGCATGCGATCAGCTTCATCGAGCACCAAATGTTTGATTTCGCCCAGCTTCGCAACACCCTGTTGCATGTGATCAAGCAATCGGCCCGGCGTTGCCACAATGATGTCTACACCGCTCTTCAGCGCATCAACCTGTTTGCCGTATCCAACACCGCCATAGATCACAGCCACGGTGAGATCTGTGAAACGCGCATAATCCCGGACGGCCGTTTCTACTTGTGACGCTAATTCCCGCGTTGGCTCAAGGATAAGCACCCTCGTTTTCCCATGCTTTTTGCCAAGCATCGAAAGAAACGGCAGAGAGAATGCCCCAGTTTTGCCAGTGCCTGTTTGCGCGCTTCCGATCACATCCCGACCTTCAAGTAATAG
>CAYUXV010000376.1:0-7967 GCA_964448875.1 uncultured Verrucomicrobiota bacterium | reverse complement strand
CGAAATCGATGGCCGGAAGAACGATCATGGCCTCATTCGACCTGAACTGGATCCCGCCGTGCGCAAACTATGGCCTGAGGCATTCTGGCTGGTGATGAACAAGACGCCGCTCAGTTATACTTGTGAGGCTCCCTCAGATTTCCCGATGGAGACAAGGGTCGTGGCATTAGTTAGGGCGGTCAGGAGTCTTTTAGCTTAGCCAGATAAAGAGCAGCTCAAACTGCTGCCTCTAGTTCACCACATTCTGCGGTGTGCCGTTAAGAAAGGCACGTAGGTTATCCGCTGCAATATTCACCAACCTCTCTCTTGCCGCGCGCGTAGCCCAGCCAATGTGCGGGGTAATAATGAGATTCTTTGCGTCAAAAAGCGGATTGTCAGGAGGCGGCGGCTCGACTGAAAGCACATCAGTGGCTGCTCCGGTAATATGTTCTTCATTAAGTGCCTTGGCTAGATCTGCCTCATTCACTAATGGTCCGCGTGCTGTATTAATCAGGAAAGCGGGTGGTTTCATTTGACTCAAAAGCTTTGCATTTTCAAAGCCTTGGTTTTCATCGGTGAGCGGGCAATGCAGGCGCACTACATCCGCCTCGGCAAAAAGGGTTTCGCAATCAACAAATCGTGTGTCCGCTTCTTCCCGGACAGTACGCGTGTGCACGAGGATCTTCATGCCAAAGGCTTGGCCCAGCCGAGCAACCGCTTGCCCTATAGCGCCGTAGCCAACCAGTCCAAGTGTAAGGCCGTCTAATTCCACCAATGGTTTTTTCCAGTAACAAAAATCAGGGCACGCGGTCCAGTCACCGGCACGAACGCTGGCGTCATGGAGGGCAGGTTGCTGGGTCAGCTCAAGAATGAGTGCAAAGGTCATCTGCGCGACCGATGCAGTGCCATAAGCAGGGATGTTGGTAACGGGAATGCTCTGTTCACGGGCGGCATCGATGTCCACCACGTTGTAACCGGTGGCCAGCACGCCGATGTATTGTAGTGAGGACAACGCCTTGATGGCCTCAGCGGGGAGTAGGGATTTGTTGGTGAATACAATTTCCCCTCCGACGGCACGCTCCACCACCTGCTCCGGCGGCGTGTGGTCATGCACTATTAGTTGACCCAGTGTGCCAATGGCATCCCAGGAAAGATCGCCGGGGTTAAGCGTGTGTCCATCCAGAACAACAATGTTCGGCTGCGGCATGCGTCAAATGTAAAGCAGCATCGTGTTCGGGCCAATTCTCTTCTCCCTAGCTACCCTTGCCAAATGGGGAGTACATCGTTAGCCTCAGTCCCATGACAGCCAATGCAACAACGCATCCAGTGAAATATGCCCAATTGGAATGGCGCAGTGAAGCGGGTGAACGGTTCGATCAGTTTAGCGAAGGGTGCCTGGCCTATCTGAAAGAAGAAGATACGCTTTTCACGGGGCGAGCGGTGGAAGCTGCGGATAGTGGCAAGTTATCGTTGGAGAGTAATTTTCATGAGGGGCGTCCGCACGGGGAGGAGATTTGGTATTTTGATAATGGAAACAAGAATTCTCTCGTGACATTCAATCACGGTGTCCGGCATGGGCCGCATCTGGTTTGGTATGAGAGCGGTCAGCTGCAGATTGATGTCTGTTACAACAACGGCCGACGCGATGGCCGCCACTCCGTGTTCTATGAAGGCGGTCAGAAGCGCTCAGAGGCGGAGTTTAAGAGCGACAAGCTCAATGGAAGCTACATTACCTGGCATGAGGACGGTTCTAAAAAAACCGAACGTGTTTTCGAGAATGGTGAGGAAATCAAACGGCGTGAGTGGGCAAGAACCGGCACGCAAAAGGATTTGAAAAACTGGAACAAGGACGGAACCTCACGGAGGTAACATGAATACACAAAAGGATATATCAAGTGTGACACGCCGCGGATTTTTGAAGTGTGCTGCGGTGGTAGCAGCCCCGTTGGTGGTGCCGGGGTCGGTGCTTGGGCTGAACGGCGCGGTGGCACCCAGCAACCGTATCACGATGGGATTTATTGGCGTGGGTAATCAGGGCACCAATGACATGCGCAATTTCCTGCGCGATGATCGTGTGCAGGTGATCGCGGTTTGTGATGTAAACACGGAGGGGCCGGGTTACTGGAACGGTAGTGTGCGTGGGCGCGAATATGCGCGTAAAATGGTGGATGCCACCAATAAGCGAAACAAGCGCGGCGGTAAAGGCTGTGATGCATACGCGGATTTTCGCGAGCTGTTGGCACAGAAGGACATTGATGCAGTGGAGGTGTGTACCCCTGACCACTGGCACGGTTACCAGGTCGTGGCGGCGGCGCGCGCGGGCAAGGATATTTATTGCCAGAAACCCTTGGCTTTGACGATCAACGAGGGGCGCATCATGAGCGATGTGGTGAAAGCCACCAAGCGCGTGTTCCAGTGCGGCAGTCAGCAGCGATCGGACAAGCGGTTTCGTTTGGCCTGCGAGTTGGTGCGCAATGGGCGCATTGGAAAACTGCAACGGGTGAAAGTGGGATTGCCGGCTGGGCGTCCCGATTACGGGAAGACGGGTAACCGTAAAAAACCTGAGAAGGTTCCGGCTGGTTTTGATTATGACATGTGGCTTGGGCCCGCGCCTGTAGTGCCGTATGCGCCTGCGCGTTGCCACGTGAATTTCCGTTGGATTTATGATTACAGTGGCGGGCAGGTAACCGATTGGGGCGGACATCATCCGGACATCGCGCAATGGGGAATGGGCACTCATCTCACGGGGCCGGTGGTTATCCGTAATGCAAAGGGCAAGTTTCCCGAAGACGAGTTGTGGGATACGGCGACGGAATATCACTTTGAGGCGGTCTATGAGGATGGACGCGTGATGGAGGTAGATTCAAGCTTCCCGCGTGGTGTCCGCTTTGAAGGTGCGGAAGGCTGGGTATATGTCAGTCGCGGCAGGATTGAGGCGTCGAACCCGGATCTGCTCAAGGACGAGTTTACTGACAAGGATGAGCGGCTTTACGTGAGCGAAAATCATTACCGTAATTTCATCGACTGCGTGAAGAGCCGCGAGGAATGTGTTGCGCCCTGCGAACAGGCACATCGTTCCATCACCGTTGCCCACTTGGGCAATATCGCGATGCTTCTCGAATCAGATATCAAGTGGGATCCGGCCAGGGAGCAGGTGATCGGAAACAACGCCGCCCAATGGATGGTCAACCGGCCCCAACGCGCCCCGTGGCGGTTGGAGGCATAGGAATGGCAGATAAGGAGGAGTTTGGTGTTCATCCCGGGGATTTTCGTATCCCTGACAGGTTCGGGGTAGGGGATACCGCCCCGGATTTTTGCCTGCCCCTTCTGGATGACTCGGGCGATGTGCGTTTGACCCAGTTGCGTGGCAAACCGGTGGTTTTGGTTTTTGGAAGCTACACGTGACCCCCTTTCCGGGACCAGGTTGGTGCCCTGCAGCAACTCTTCAAGACTTATTGTGATCGCGTCGCGTTTTACCTAGTTTACATCAGGGAAGCCCACCCGAGTGATGGTTGGCAGGTGCCAAATAACAAGCAGACTGGCATTGAGATTCCTGGCCCCCAAACGCAGACCGCGCGCAATGATGTGGCGGCGAGTGCCTGTGTTTTGTTGAACATTACCTGGCCAGCATTGGTTGACAGAATGGATAACGCCGTAAGCGAGGCATGGGCTGCTTGGCCGGATCGTATTTTTGTGATTGATGCCAATGGGTTTGTTGCAGTGCAGGCGAAACACGGGCCATATGGATTTCCGCCCGGAGTGGAGGCTGCACAAGAATGGTTGGCGTCTAATTTGACTTGAAGATTTTGCCGGTTGGTTACATCAAAGGGGTGGAGATTTTACGGTGAAAATGCATCTCGCCATACTCACACTTGCGGTTTTTCTGGCGGGCTGTGCTTCGAGCAGAATCAAGCCCCCACCGCTTCTCAATGAGAAGAGAGGGCCTCAGGGGGATTTGCGCCGGGTCGACACGGTGCATGTCGGTGATATCGCGCCAGATTTCAAGCTCAAGACATTGGATGGGAAGCGCACTATTCAGCTTCGGCAATTTCGTGGCAAACGTCCGGTGGTTCTGATTTTTGGAAGTTATACTTGACCTCCCTTCCGGGCCCAGGTTGGTGCCCTTGAGAGTCTATACACACGTTATAAAAATGATGTGGAATTTTTTATGATCTACATCAAAGAGGCTCATCCGAATGACGGATGGAAGTTCGAGAGCAACGAACGCGCGGGAATCTCTTTTCGAAACCACATCAGCTTCGGCGAGCGTGTTGATGTTGCAAGACAATGCGCGGCTGCACTGAATCTGTCCATGCCAACTCTGGTGGACGGAATGGAAAATGCTGTTAATTACCAGTACAGCGCATGGCCCGATCGCGTGTATGTCATAGACATCGATGGGACCATTGCCGTCCAGGCTGATCACGGTCCATTTGGTTTTCCGCCCGGTGTGCGAGCAACCCAGGAATGGTTGATGGAGAAATTTTCAGGCAAATGAAATGAACCGGCGCGAATTCATGCGGATTGGATTTGGCGGGCTGACGTTGCCGGGTGTGTTGCGTGCGCGCGCAACCAGCGGGCCGCGCAAGAGGCGGGCGGTGATTCTCGTTTGGCTGCGAGGCGGCTGTTCACACCTCGACACGTTTGATCCCAAGCCCAACGCTCCCAGCGAATACCGTAGCCCGTTCGGGCCTATGGCAACCAAGGTGCCCGGGATGCAGCTCACCGAGTTGCTGCCGCGCCACGCAAAGATTGCGGACAAATTCCCGCTGCTGCGCTCCATGGTGCACAGTGGCGGCGGGCATCCGGCGGGCTCGTTGCAAATGCTCACCGGCGACACCGATTCCGCCGACAAGCGCAAGCCCATCCATCCCGATTGGATGAGTCTGGCCAACTACCTCAAGCGTAGTCTGGATCGCACGTTGCCCAACTACATAGGCGTCAATCCCGTCACACGCTACGACAGTTTCACCATCACCGGTCAAGGCCATCTTGGACCGGCGTACGGCCCGTTCACTGTCAGCGGCGATCCCAACGCGCCGAACTTCGAGGTGCCCAACATCGGTCTGAAGCCCGCCGCCGCGGACCGCCTGCGCAGCCGCCTGAGTCTCAAGGACCAGCTCGACCGGCTCGACCGTGCCACCGACCACTCCGGCTCTCTCGATGCTCTCGACACTTACGAGTCGCAGGCCATGCAACTGCTCACCAGCTCCGATGCCCGCCGCGCTTTTGACCTCAGTCGCGAGAGCGACCGGACGCGCGATCGTTATGGACGTAACCGCTGGGGCCAGCAGCTTTTGCTTGCGCGTAGATTGGTAGAAGCTGGTGTGGAAATCATCACCAGTGAACTTAGCGGCCCCCTTTGCGGTCGTGTCTCCAACTGGGACGATCACGCGGTGAATCACCATATTTTTGACGCATTGAAATTTCGCATGCCCACCTATGATCAGGCGGTGACAGCGTTAATTGAGGATATATACCAGCGGGGCCTGGACAAGCAGGTGTTGGTGTGTGTCTCAGGTGAATTCGGGCGCACCCCGCGCATCTCGCGTGTGGCCAGTAGCGGTGATGGCGTGGCCAGTGGGGCCAAGGGCACCGTTCAGCCGGGTCGTGACCATTGGCCGCGTGCCTTTACGAATCTCTGGGCTGGTGGCGGGATTGAGACCGGCGGTATTATCGGCTCCAGCGACGCCAAAGGCGAAGACAGCACAGAGCGTAGAACCGGCCCGCGTGATTTCATGGCCACGCTCTACCACCACCTAGGCATCGACGCTGCCAATGGCCTCATGAAAGACTTCCAAGGCCGCCCCGTACCCATCATGCCCGCCCCAGGCAAACCGGTGCCGGAATTGATTGGCTAATCGGCAACCTCAGCAGTCATCGACAATTGCACTGCGGCGTTGAGGGGCATCTCGTTGATACCCAGCGCGAGGCGTGTGTGTTGGCCACTTTCACCAAAAATTTCGGCTACGAGGTCGGAGGCACCGTTGAGAACCTGCGGGTGGGAGCGGAAGCCCTCAGCACAGTGGACATAGCCCTCGATTCGGACGATTTTTTGGACCTTGTCCAAGTTGCCGGTGGCAGCCTTGAGCTGGGCGATGGCGTTGAGAGCAGCTTGGCGGGCGGCTTTATAGCCATCCTCGACGGAAACTTCAGCACCGAGTTTGCCGGGATAGGCGATTTCGCCATCGCTGAAAGGGAGTTGACCAGATGTGAAAATAAGATTGCCGGTGCGAATCCACGGTTGATAAGCCGCCACAGCTGCCGGGGGATCAGGCAGAGTGACGCCAAGTTTGGTGAGTTTGTCTTCGAAGGTCATTGTAATTTTTCGGGTTTTGGCTTAAAGGGCTGATTTGCCGGTCATATATCCTCCATCAACGAAGAGTGTTTGGCCGGTTGTGAATCCTGATTGGCCAACAAGAAAATAGCAGTTTGCGGCAGCCAATTCATCCGGCAAACCAACACGTTGCATGGGAACACCTTCGATGTAGCGCTCACGGCTTTCACTTCCCGGGGGATTGTTAGTGTTGAACAACTCGGTTTCAACAGGGCCGGGTGCCACTGAGTTGACGGTGATGCCGTGCGGGGCCAATTCGAGTGCCCAACTGCGCGTGAAGCTGACCATGCCGCTCTTGGAGGCAGCGTAACTGGTGCGGTATGGGACACCGGCGACGACCATGCTGGATGTGAACACAATGCGACCATGACCCTGCTGTTTCATGTGAGGGACAACCGCCTGGGTGGCTTGGAGCGAGCATCGGAGGTTTACATCGATGCAGGCATCGAAATCCTTGAGGGTGATTTCGTCAAGTGGCGCGGGGTTGACGAGGCCGACGTTGTTGAGCAATCCGTCGAACTTGTGCTCAGCATTCAAGTCTTTGAACAACTTCCTCCGTTCGGGTTCGTCGCTCAAATCGATGGTCCGAAAAACGCCCGGAAAATCGTTGGGTTCAGTGCGGGCAAGCCCGACTACCTGATGGCCCTGCTCGGCGAGCATTTTCGAAGTGGCTAGGCCAATTCCTTTGCTCGCTCCGGTAATGAGAATTTTCATTTTTGGGGTAATAAGGAGCTATCTCCTTTCGTTCTTGTTAACGCAGCCATGGTTGAAATTGCATGGCGAAAACATCAGCGTTTTTGGCTTCGATGTGGAGACAGACGACGGGGTGTTTTCGGCGGAGGGCACTGATGTCGAGACCGTCTTTCCACACCACGGTACGGTGTAGTGAGTCTCCTTTGAGCGGTTTGCAATTCTCAAGGGTGAAGCCTGGGATGGGTTTGCCGTTAGGCTCTTCGATGGCCACTCGAAGGGCGCCGTCTTTGGCGGATTGATAATTCAAAGTCAGGCGTTCAGCGAGGCGGCCCAGCGTGATAGGTTTTGTGACTAACAGCCCACCTTTTGTGCCGCCCCGAATGGAGACGAAACCGTCCTTGCGATATTCGAAACGGCGAACGCGGCTGTCGGGGCCGGTGTAATAGGCTTCAGTGGCATAGACAGAAAGATGGTTGGGACGACCGGGAATTTCAACGTGTCCCCAAGTCATGTAGTTGCTGCGGTTGCCGTTTCGATTCTTGGGTGCGCTTTCGGGTACAACTGGTTCCAGCCAGCGGTGGAAATTGAGGCCGTCGCGACTTATCATGAATGTGGGTTCCACGCGTGAGCCTTGTTCAGGAAGGTAGCGTGTGGGAAAACCGATAAACAGATGGGGTGCACGGGTGTAGGGTTGCACGGCGTTAGTATAGAGGTGTTGGGGGGGGATTTCTTTCTGGTAACCGAGCAACACAGGCTTGGTCCAGTGAATGAAATCCTTTGAGGTGCCGGTCATGATGGCTCGCGTGCCATTGATAAAGTTGCGATGATTTTCGCGGTTCTGCTGTGTGTGAGTGTCCCTGTAAGCTAGGTTCTGTGTATCGAACGCGCCTTCGGTAATGACAGGTTCAGAGTGCATCAACTTCCAGTGGATGTCGTCTGGCGACTGGAACACATATAG
>CAYUXV010000375.1:0-15984 GCA_964448875.1 uncultured Verrucomicrobiota bacterium | reverse complement strand
CCGATGCCCTGAAAGCAGCCGAATGGTGCCGCAAGGCGGCGGAGCAGGGTTTGGTCGAAGCTCAGTTCAACTTGGGAAATTACTTTGAGGAAGGCAAAGGGGTAACTCAGTTTAAAGGTGAGGCAGCCAAATGGTATCGTTTGGCTGCAGATCAAGGTTATGCACCTGCACAATTTAAAATAGGCGATTTCCTCTTACGCGGTATAGGGACTAAAATGGATGAGAAGGAGTCCGTGCGATTTCTAACGCCCGCGGCACAACAGGGTCATGTAGAAGCACAGTATGCCCTTGGTTTCATGATGGCGCGAGGTCGAGGGACCGGAAAGAATTTGGTGCGCGCATATGTCTGGCTGAACTTGGCATCGGCAAAACGCCACTTGGGTGCACAGCAGGAAAAGGCGCGGTTAGCCAAAGAAATGCTAGCTACTGACGTTGCAAAAGCACAACGTTTATCGTTCCTATTCAAGGCAGAAGCAAAGGTGTTGCCGGCCCCCAAGTCAGCACCAATATCCAAACCTGAAAATTAAGACGTTTTACTGTTTGCGAATAATCTCCACCGTGAATACGTCTAAAGATTTAGCGCTCTCGATGAGCGGGCAATTCCTCATGCAAACATTCTATACGTTTGTTCGTTTCACACATTCTCACCGCCGGTGGAATTTTATTTGGGCGATATCAATTCTATTGATCACTGGAGGATGTGGAAAAGAGGGCGGTTCTGAAAAAACTGATGCGAATTCTAACAAAAATGGGCACTCTAGTTCTGGGTTAAAATCCAACAGCACCGACAAGCCAGGTCCGTTCCCCGGCAGCACTGCCCCTGCCCCTTCCGATAACAACAGTACAAAGCCGTCTGATGGCAACAGCACATCATCTGGTTCAACAACCACTCAAAAGAACACGGCACCAGACCAAAGCTTGCTCGCTCTCGCGGCCAAAGTAGACCGCGATGACAAAGGCAAGGTCGTCATGCTGGACTTACAGCAGACAAAAGTTGTAGACCGCAACCTCCTTGAGGTTCCCAAATTTCCAGATTTAATTTTTTTATACCTGTACGACACGAAAATTTCGGATGCTGCTGTGACGCATCTCAAAAAACTGAATAACCTCACGCTTCTGGATCTCACCGCAACAGCAGTCACTGAAAAGGGGGTTTCACTTTTGCGACAGGCATTACCCAAATGCAATGTCGTATATTGACTCCACTGTGCAAGAAGCAACTCAAGCCAACATCAAATCTGTTCTCTGATTTCATTTGCAGTGCTGTTGTCGATACTTACAGAGTTAGATTCACACGAACTGCCACACTTGAATCGGCGATGCCCACCTGATAACGTCCGTGGCTATGCGAATCTTGTCTGGTATCCAGCCCTCGGGCACGCTGCATGTAGGGAATTATTTTGGCATGATGCGACCGGCCATCGAGCTTCAGGATCAGGGCGAGGCCTATTATTTTATCGCCGATTACCACTCGATGACCAGCATCACCGATCCTGAAATGCGTCGCAAAAACACACTGGATGTTGCGTTGGATTTCCTTGCCTGCGGATTGGACCCGGCCAAGTCAGTATTCTTTATACAGAGCGACGTGCCGGAAGTCACCGAGCTGACCTGGCTCTTGGGCACCGTCACTCCCATGGGCCTCCTAGAACGCTGCCATAGCTACAAGGACAAGCAGGCCAAGGGTCTTGCGGCAAATTTTGGACTCTTCGCCTATCCGGTGTTGATGGCCTCGGACATCCTGATCTACGACAGCAACATTGTGCCCGTTGGGCGCGACCAGAAGCAGCATGTCGAGGTCACGCGCGATATCGCCATCAAGTTCAACCAATTGTACGGCAAGGTGTTTATCATTCCTGAGCCGCAGATTCGCGATGAGGTGGCCGTGGTGCCCGGTACTGACGGTCAGAAGATGAGTAAGAGCTACGACAATACCATCGAGATTTTCGGCGAGGAAAAACCGTTACGCAAAAAAATCATGCGACTGGTAATGGACAGCCGCCCACCGGAGGAACCCAAGTCCGATGCGGACAAGAACATTGCCATTCAGTTATTGAAGCTAATGGCAGCGAAAGATGCTGCCACCGATTACGAAAACCGCCTGCGCGAAGGCGGCCTAGGCTACGGCGATTTAAAGAAGGTGCTTTTCGAGAACTACTGGGAATACTTCGCCGAAGCACGCGCTCGACGGGCTGAACTTGAGAGGAATCTTGACCATGTCCATCAGGTGCTGAATGAGAGTGCTACCAAGGCGCGTGAACTGGCACAGACCGTGGTCAATCGCGCGAAGAAAGCCAGCGGCCTAGCCTGACTTACTTCCGCTGGTGTTTCAGGAACCACTCGTACAACTCCGGATTATCGTATGCCTTGGTCCATGAATTATGGCGAACATTTGGATAGACAGTAAGCTTTGGGTTCGGGTGACCAAATTTTTTTAGGGCGGCAATCATTCGTTCGCTTTCACCCAACGGTACAACTGTATCATTTGCTCCATGGAACGCCCACACACCCAGTGAGCGCATGGCCTTTCCCTTGGCACCGGCGGCATTGTAGGTCTTGATAAAATTGCCGCCGCCGCAAATTGGAGCGATGGCGGCAAAGCGATCACACTGCTGAACACCCCAACTCCATGAGCCGTAGCCGCCCATGCTGAGGCCGGTGAGATAAAGGCGGGTGGTGTCAACGCGATGTTTCCTGATGAGGTCATCCAGCAGAGCGTCGAGAACGTCCGTTTCCCAAACCTGACCGCGCGGACATTGGGGGGAGATGATGATGAAAGGAAAGTGTTTGCCCTTCTCAACAAGCATCGGCGGGCCGTGCACCTTCACACGCTCAATGTCATCACCTCGTTCACCCGCGCCATGCAGAAAAACCAGGAGCGGCCATTTGGCATCCTTCTTTGTATCGTATTGCTCGGGCAGATACAGGAGGTACTGGATGGATACCGATTGTTTAGCTTCGTGCTGTAGGGTGACTTTGGTTTGCATGGGAGGCTTGCCGAACAGACCTATGGCAAAGCAAAGGCCGACTAAAATAGAAAATCGCTTCTGCACGCAGGAAATTTCCGACTAAATTCGTATTGGTTAAGGTATCAAGCCAACCGGGCTGGGAATTCCGGGAATGCGATAAAACGGCTGGGTCTCCTGCCTAAAAACCGGGTTACCTGCGGGATCCACAATGGTAGCACGAATGGAAAAATTCGAATGGTTCAAGCTCTGCGTTTGCCAACGATTCCGGAACAACCCACCAACCAATGGTGTACTACCAAGAAACGGGACTCTCTGACTACCATACTGACGAAAACTACTCGTATGACCCCCAAAATTTAATGGAACACCATTCCATAACTGAAATTGACCGTTTATATTTGCTCCGCCACCCGCAGGAGAGGGGTAGCCAGTGCGCCAGTTCCAACCGCCCCGAAATGTCATGTCGATAGTGCGCCAATCGGGATGCACATATGGCACCCCGGAAAAAGACATACCTTGCTGCACCTGTGCCTGCACAACAGCCAACAAAGCAGAAAATAGAAAAACCCCAAAAGCCCTTCTCATAGCCAATTCAAAGTATCACACCAATTGTGCCTGTGCAACTCATCAAGCCAATTTCAGCTTAGGCAGATCCTGCGAATCAATGATTCCGGTGGGTTCGCGTTTAGTATTGATAACAATAAGATCATCAATCTTACGATTATGAAAAATTTTCAGGGCTTCTACAGCCAAGGCTCCCTCACGAACAACGGCAGGCTTTTTACTCATCACCTTTGCAAGCGGTTGCGCAAGAACATGATCTCCGTCAGCAGCCATGAGACGACGCAGGTCGCCGTCAGAAAAGACACCAGCAAGTTTTCCTGACTTGTTTAACACAGCGACAACTCCGGTCTTGGCCCGCGTCATCACAAGCAGAGCTTCCTTTACGTTAACGGTCTGCGGCGCAGTAGCTAGACGTTTGCCACTACGCATGATGTCGGTCACCTTCAAAAGCAATGCGCGCCCAATTGCACCTGAAGGGTGATATTTAGCAAAATCCTTTTTATTGAAGCCACGTGCTTGCAGTATGGTCATCGCAAGAGCATCGCCAAGGGCCAGCATAGCGGTTGTACTGGCAGTAGGAGCGAGATTAAAAGGACAGGCCTCCTTTGGCACTTTCACGTTCAAAGCAATGTCCGCAAGTTTGGCAAGAGAAGAACGTGCTATCCCGGTCATGGCAATGATCTGCACCGGAAATCTTTTCAGCGCTCCAATAAGATCGAGGAGTTCCTCTGACTCGCCTGAATAACTTAGTGCTAGAATGATATCTCCATCGTCTATAAGACCGATGTCACCATGTAGAGCGTTGGTGGTATCAAGCAATACAGCTGTTGCACCCGTGCTATTGAAAGTAGCTGCAATTTTTTGGCCAATATTGCCACTTTTCCCGATACCCACAACAACGAGTTTGCTACGATTTGCTAGAGCTACACAAATTGTTTCAACAGCTTGAACAAATGCGTCATCAAGTTGATTGCGCACAGCACGCAGCCCAGCCAACTCAATATCGAAAACCTTACGAGCAGATGACAGGTGAGATTTGGGTTTAGTCGCCATTCGGATAGGAGCCAAGGGCTTTCACAAAACTACATTGATCACCGAGTTTCTTGATGGCACGCGCAACCTTAGGATCCTCAGTGTGCCCCTCAATATCAACATAGAAGAAATATTCCCAAGCCTTACGGCGGCTTGGACGACTTTCAATCTTGGTCATATTAAGTTTTTGATCACGCAAAGCACTCAAGGCTTCGTGCAGAGCACCAACTTTATCAGCCAAGCTGAACATCACGCTGGTACGATCGTTGCCTGTCGGGGGGCTGCATTTCCGGCCAAGCACAAGGAAGCGCGTGGTGTTAGTAGAGCTGTCCTGAATACCCGGCTCAAGCACACGCAGATTACATCGTTGGGCGGCAAGTTCGCTTGCAATGGCGGCAGCATTCTTCTCCTTCGAAGCCAGTTCTGCAGCACGGGTAGTAGAAGAACTTTCGATATACTCAGCGTTTGGCAGATTCTCTCGTAGCCAACCCCGACATTGGGCAAATGCTTGCGGATGCGAGTAAAGTCTCTTTATGCTCTTTAAGCGGCCCTTGCCAACGAGGTAGTGATGAATGGGCAACAGCACCTGCGCCACAATCTTCAAGTCGCTGTCAGTAAACATATCGAGCGTATGCGTGACAACGCCCTCGGTCGAGTTTTCCACTGGCACGACACCGTATTCAACGCGGTTACGACCGACCTCAGCGAAAACGTCGGCAATAGTTTTCTGTGGCGAATAAATAAGACTGGAACCAAAACGGTTAATGGCAGCTTGGTGTGTAAAGGTGGCTTCGGGGCCGAG
Organism: uncultured Verrucomicrobiota bacterium; assembly: GCA_964448875.1. Taxonomy (GTDB): domain Bacteria; phylum Verrucomicrobiota; class Verrucomicrobiia; order Limisphaerales; family UBA1100; genus UBA6614. The sequence goes on along the minus strand of CAYUXV010000375.1, from coordinate 10,617 downwards.
ATAGGCAATCGTAAGAGTCTTTTGTAGCGAGAGGGCACTAGACATCACCTCACGGTAAATCGCACTGAGCGACTCGTCGGCAATAGGTCCACCATTTAGCTTTCGTATACGACGAAGCAAGTCGCTCTCACGATGCGGCGCATAAATCTCCTCACCTGCCTGCACTTTGGCCTTGCCGATCTCAAGCACGTGCTTTGTGCGATCGTTCAAGAGTTTAACAATCTGAGCATCGATCTTGTCGATCGCCTTGCGTTGTTTCTCAATGCTCATGAGGATTGCCTGACTTCCTCGGACGTTGGTTCGTCAGCGCCCTCGTCATCGTCATCATCAACGAACTCCTCTTCGTCTTCCTGCTCATCATCTTCTTTTGCATCAGTTTTATTGGCGTCAACGCTTACCTCCTCCAATGACATTTGTTCCTGTGCATCCTCCGATGTATCCTCTCCAGTGGTCACTGGTGCCTCGGGCTTGGTGATGGGAATCTGCTGTAATTCCTCCGCGTTTGGAAGTTCCTCAAGGTTGCGCAGCCCAAAATATTCGAGAAAGATTTTTGTGGTCCCGTAGTTTTGCGGACGACCGGGGGCATCGGAACGTCCGGTTACTTCTACCAGCTCACGTTCCAGAAGTGTGCCAATTACACCATCCACGGAAACGCCACGAATCTCCTCCATCTCCGCCCGCGTTAATGGTTGCCGATATGCAATAATAGCCAGTGTCTCCAGAGCCGGCTTGGAGAGGCGCGGCGCGCGTTGCTTTTGACCAACAAGCGCCTTAATCCAAGGTGCATAATCCTGATCGCTGGTAAATTGCCATGCTTCCGCTATACAAGCTAATCGGTATGTTCGCCCAGCCTCCTCATGCTCAGCTTTTAGTATCTCGAGTGCTGCATTAATATCACGGGCCGTCACCTTCGCGAACTCACGTCCATCGTGCTCCGTTGCGTCGGCACAAATAGCCGCTAATTCCTTTACCATCAACGGCTTTTGCGCCGAGAACAAAATTGCTTCCAGTACGTCCTTAAGTTCCATTGTTCAATCCATGTCCACAGGCTCGTTGGATTCGGCATAGCCCTCATAGTCGTCTGCCACAACTAAAGATGCACTGCCGTGGTCTTCGCCACGAGAAATTTCAATCTCTCCAAATGCCTCCGACTGTGCAATTTGAATATACTTGAGTCGAATCAACTCAAGCATCGCTAAGAAAGTAGCAACCACCTCATTCTTACTTGCCGCGTCCTCAAAAAACTCCGTGAAGTTCCACGAAGCACGCACAGCCATTCGCTCTCTGATTGTGGCGATTTTATCCGCAACCGTCCATTCATCATCGTAAATTTCACTCTCATCTCCGCGAGCTTCTACACGTTTGATAATCGCATTCACCGCATTCACAAGGTCAAAAATGCCCACCTGTAATCGCGGTTGGGGCATGCCATCCACAAAGTCCGGTTTCACAGGTAAACGCGGAAAAACATTCTCCTGCGATGCTTCACGCTCCTGTAATTGATCTGCTGCGTCCTTGAATTTCTTGTATTCTACCAACTTGCGAATCAGCTCCCAGCGAGGATCATCCCCCTCGTCCTCCTCAGTATCTACCACCTGCTGATCCGCTGGTAAAAGTTCGCGGCTTTTAATATGCACCAAAGTCGCTGCCATCACTACGAATTCACCTGCCAATTCTAGATCCAACTCGCGCATTAGATCGATATATTCGATGAACTCACGCGCGATCTTTGTGAGGTTTACCTCATAGATGTCCACCTCCTGCTTCTTCACCAAATAAAGAAGCAAATCCATGGGCCCCTCAAACACCTCAAATTTAACTTTGTAATTCGCCATGAAAAGCGGCTCGAAGGATAGGCATCGGCACGTAAGAAGGCAAACCGACAGTTGTTCACAGTAGACGCCAAGCCACCCCCACGTCACACTATCCACATGCACGTCATCACCGACGAACGTTGCCTAAAATACAGCAAACCCGGTCATCCGGAGCGACCTCAGCGAGTCGCTGGCACACTGAAACTCCTACGTGAACAAGAGGATCTTAAGATCAATTGGCTTGCCCCGTTAGAAATCAAGGGCGACAAAGTGATCCTACGTGCTCATGACCTTGCCCACATTCACAACATTGGCAATCCTATCGGCCCCCTTGACGGCGACACGCCTGACTATCGCGATATAGATAACCACGCCCGACGCTCCCTAGGCGGGGCACTGCACGCTCTACAACTCGCACGCAACGGCAAGCCCAACTTCAGCCTGCTACGTCCACCCGGACATCATGCAACACGCGATCGAGCCATGGGCTTCTGCTATTTCAATAGTATTGCAATCACCGTGATGGCCGCCCGTGCCACCGGAGTAAAGAAGGTCGCTGTATTTGACTTCGACGTGCATCATGGCAATGGAACTGAAGCGATCTTACACAAACAAGATGGATGTGCTTTTTTTTCAATCCACCAACACCCTGCCTATCCCGGCACTGGCCTCAAAAGTTTTGACAACTGTCATAATTACACAGTGCCGCCAGACACATCGAACGCAGACTGGCGCAAAACCGCTACCAAGGCTCTAGCCGACATCAAGAACTATAAACCCGACCTCATCGCTGTCTCCGCTGGCTTTGACGCCTATAAGCGCGATCCCCTATGCCAGCAAAAACTTGAGATCGATGATTTCAGCTGGATAGCCAAGCAACTGCTACAGTTAAAAACACCTCTTATGAGCATCCTAGAGGGCGGTTACAGCAACGATTTACCAAAGCTCATCTTCGCATACATAAACGGCCTGATGGGCAAATAGAAACCAACACACAAAGAGGCGGCCATTACAGCTGACTCTCCCAGGTTTTGTTCCAAACAGTGTTCAGCCCTGTGGACGAATGATGATCACCTTGTCACTTGTGCCATCAACCTCAATGCTCTCGGTGGTGACACCTTCTTCATCTTTCAGCGTCTGATGGACAATCCGGCGATCATAGGCATTCATGGGCTGCATCTCGACGATGTCGCCCCAGCGGCGCGCTTTCTCGGCGGATTCCTTGGCTTTTATTGCTAAACCATCCGTAGACTCGCCGCGATAATTACCAACATCTACAACCACCTTAGGCGCTTCCTTGTCCTTATGGAAATTAATGCGGTTGGTGAGGTATTGGAGATCAGATAGCGTGCGACCTTGCCGGCCAATCAGGCGACCGGGGTCATCTGTCTCGATGTTCAAACACAGCCCTTTGCCAGTTTCTTTTTCTTCAATAGCAGCCTCAAAACCGAGGCGATCGAGCATGTCCTTAAGGATTACTTTTGGATCTGACATAATCAGCGTCTTTTCTTTCTTGGTTTTCGTTCCTTGGGTTGTTCCACAGTCTTAACCTCGGTCGGATTGTCCGAATCAGGTTCAACTTTGGTCATCTTTGTCTGGGCGATGGTTAAGATGTTCTGCACCGTCCAGTAGAGTGTCAGTCCTGCGGAAAAGTTGTATAAAATTGGTATGAAAATGAGGGGCAAAAATTTCATCATTTTTGCCTGCATGGGATCAGCCCCAGGCGTCTGGGGTGTGAGGCGCATTTGAATAATCATTGTCGCTCCCATCAGAATGGGTAACGGATTAACAGGAAGTCCTGATGCATTGCTAAATAGCGGAATAAAATCAATCCCCGGGATAGTAAAAATAGTGTCAGGACTGGAAAGATCGGACGCCCACAGGAACGGCGCCCCCCGCAATTCCACAGCAGTACGAATCATGAAGAAAAAGCCGAAAAATACCGGAATCTGTATCAACATCGGCAGGCAACCTGCCAATGGGTTCACCTTCTTCTCTCGCATGAAATGCATAAGTTTCTGATTCATCTTCTGCGGATCATCTTTGAATTTTTCCTGAATCTCCTTCATCTGCGGCTGAAATTTACTCATGCGTTTCATCGAACGCGTGCTCGCTGCAGACAGTGGCCAAAAGATGATTTTAATGACTATGGTGATAACAATTATAGCGAGGGCATACGAAAGGCCCCAGTCATGCAACCAGATCATGGAAAGCAACAGGATCTTGGAAAAAAATCCCCAGAAGCCGCCGAGATCCATAAGCGCATCGATCTGATTTCCTTCCTGTATAGCAAGTTTCTCAAATGTATGGTATTCGCGCGGGCCAGTATAAAGATGAAGTCGCGCAACGACATACTCTTGGCCAGGCGACAGGACCAAGTTGTAGTTCACGTAATTTGCACTGACACCGAATCGATTCTTCATCCTCAACGTGTTATTCAGGTCGGCGATATCAATCCAACGTGCTTCCACGCTGTCCGGCAACCAACGGTCTGCTGGTTCTCCTTCTGCGTGTTTCGACATCATGGCAGCGATAGTAAAAAACTGATTGTGCGAGGCCACCCAACGTGTGTTTTTGACATTGTTCGTGAACGCTGGAATCGGTGTGCCCGGAAAACAGCCCATCGTGCGGTTGGCAAAATCACCCTGATCCCAGTGTATCGCGTCCGCACCATTAAACAAAAACACCCCATTATACATCGCATCAGACGTAGAGATTCCCGTGTCAGTAGCTGCGCCCAATGAAAGTCTGACAGGAGGAAGGCGCACCGGATGGGGTGAATCATTTCTGATTTTCACCACCACGTTGCTCATCATGAAACCCGTAAGAGCAGGGAACTCCTTGATGATCTTCACAGTGCGATTGGCTTCGGGCCCATCCAACAATTCGGCGGTGGCAGTGCGAATAGCCGTGTTGACGTCGTCTTTAAATGTGTATTTCTCTTCGCCAGTCAGCAACAGTGTCTTCTCGCCGTCTCCCGTATTGATAGCAACATTACCGGTAGACAATTTGAAAATAGGTTCAGGCACCCCAAGATTAAGGCCAACACGCTTGTCTTTCTTTGATTTGTTCTTCGCTGTCTCAGTGATATTGGCAATGTGCCCATTTAGCCGAACAATCGATATGGCACCGCCACTTTCGGTGAAAAATATATCCGCTTCCTTCGAGGTCCTAACACTCGGTTTCACAGCGTTTGCATCCGTAGCATTCGCATCCTTTTTGGCTAGCTGCACGCCGCGGAAAACCCGTGAGGGAGCTGCTGGTTTAATAGCCGTACCGTTGTTTCCTGCAGGAGGCGTACCGTTGTTTCCTGCAAGAGCCGTACCGTTGTTACCTGCAGGAGCCGTACCGTTGTTACCTGCAAGAGCAGTGGCGTTGTTACCTAGAGGAACGGTAGCGTTGTTTGGAGACGCTGACTGTCGCGCAGGCGGGGGAAACAGGTCATCGACCATCCCCTGCATCAAGAAAAACAGGAGTGCCGCGACGACTAAAATGAGGATGCCATTGCGATCCATTGCTTGTGTCAATTATCGAGCTTCAGAGGCACTGGATCATGTCCGCACCCACCCCACGGATGGCAACGCCCCAACCGTTTAGCTGCGAGCCAGGAACCACGAATCGCTCCGTGTTCCTTCACCGCCTCAAGGGCATATTGCGATCAACTAGTGTTGTAACGGCATACGTGCCCTGTACTTATCACTGCAAACAACGGGGAAAGAGGCTATTGATAATGCCGGATTAGCCCGGCTAGTATGTACTGTGCCAGATTCACGATTTGGTTTTTAACAGGTTCGCCTCTCCCAACGCGCTGATGAAGACGTTTTCAGCCTGTGACATTTTTGCGCCCACTATTCCATTCCGAGCCACCAAAACCAAATCCACCGGTTTGCATAGTTCATGCTGGTGCAATCGAAAACAACTACGCAACAAACGGCGAGCGCGATTGCGTGTCACAGCATTGCCGAGTTTCTTTGTTGTAATCACAGCCAATCGCGATAATTGGCCTTCGGACCGTTCATGCCAATTCAAAACCAGTGAACGACGCACAATGCGCTGTCCATCTCGCCGAAGTCGCGAAAAATCCCGTCGCTGACGAAGTCGCTTTGAACGAGGAAGGGTGAGCCTTGGCTCCATTTTACACCGGGGTCAGCCGAGTACGCCCTTTGGCGCGACGCCGAGCAATCACCTTGCGCCCGGCCTTAGTAGCCATACGCGCACGCCATCCAAACCGGCGCACTCGCTTGATTACCGAAGGTTGATACGTTCGTTTCATAGGTCAAAAAGTGTAAAAATCCCCAAGGAAACCGTGTGTTCCCTCGTCGGAACGGCGGAGGATAGCAGCCTTGGATTTTGTGTCAATGTGCGATTATGACGTATAATCATGTGCCCTGAACCACTCCACAGCATCGGCCAGTGCCTTTCGTGGAGATGTCTGCGGCAATCCCAATTCGTCGATTGCCTTTCTTGGGTTAAAGAACATTTTGTACTTCGCCATACGTACACCAGCCAATGGCGCACGTGGCGGTCTACGTGTCACTTTTGCAAATGTCTCCCCAAACACCGCTGCCATCCAAGCCACAAGATACGGAATACGTGTTCTTGGGCCACGCACACCGGTTAATTCCTCCAGCACGGCAAATGCCTCCCGCATCGACAGGTTGCCTTCACTATGACCCAGTATGTAACGCTCGCCTACACACCCCTTTTCTGCCGCCAAGACATGCCCAGCCACAACATCACGCACGTGCACCCAATTGAGGCCCGTGTCTAAATAAGCCGGCATTTGGCGATTCAGGAAATCCACAATCACCTTTCCTGTTGGGGTTGGCTTAACGTCACGCGGGCCAATGGGTGCACTGGGGTTCACGATGACAACCGGCAACTTATTTGCCAGCTCCCTCGCTACCACCTCTGCACGCCACTTGGAAATCTTGTAGTGGTTGCTCATTTGGGATTCCGATACCGGCGTCGTTTCATCCGTTGGGGTCGCATCCTTAGGCAACCCTATGCAACCCACGGTGCTCGTATAGACGATTCGAGAACATTCAGCCTTTCCTGCCGCTTCAATTACGTTGCGTGTACCCTCCACGTTTGCTGCGTACATCGGCGCATAGTCAGGCAGCCAAAGATGGTAACTAGCCGCCACATGAAAACACCAATCGCATCCTTTCATGCCCTGCTCCAGCGCCGCCTGATTTGCCAGATCTCCCTGCACTGTCTCAAATTCTGCTCCCTCAAGACCCCGCTTGTCGCTGCCTTCACGCAACAGCGCGCGCACCTCATGGCCACGAGCATTCAACTCATGCACAAGATTTGCTCCAACAAACCCCGAGGCACCTGTAACAAAACATTTCATGCGAGGCGCAGTTTAATCGAGAACAGTTCATTGAAGCAACGTAAGTCGTTGAAGCCGCCTTTTCCAAACACCTGAAGCTTTCTTCATCACACAATTATATTGTCGTGTATCCCAATTAATTTTTGACCATTAACTGACTTTCTCCTTTTGCAATTTGCCCCACTGCCCTATCTCAACGTGATGACGATTTCGGAACTCACCAACCAAATCAATGCCTTCCGTGATGCGCGGGACTGGAAGCAATTCCATAACCCCAAGGATATGGCCATCTCCATAAGCATAGAGGCTGCAGAGTTGATGGAGCATTTCCAGTGGAAAAACCCTGCAGAATGCGAAGCACACTTGAATACCAATCGGGAAGCCGTTGCTGATGAAATGGCGGATGTCGCAATCTATCTTTTTGAATTGGCAGACTTGTTGAGCTTGGATCTGGGAAAGGAAATGTTACGCAAACTTGAAAAGAATGCTGAAAAATATCCCGTGGAAAAAGCCAAGGGCTCGAACAAAAAATACGATGAACTGAAGTAGTTCGCAGGTACGAGTGCTGGCGGTGACACATTTCACGCGCGAACAAAAAACTTCACGCAATTCTTGAGACAATCACCCAGTAACCATTCCAAGTTTTCCCAATAAAACAATGATTTCCAGAACCATAAAGGTTTGGCACGGGGTATGCTCTAATACAAACTGCAAGCAATCGCAACAGCCTCTAAACAAAATATTAAAGACCTAGTTTAAAGAGGCGGGTTGAAGAGCTTAGAGAAAGAGGCAGGCTTCTGCCTCTTTTTTTTGTTCTGTTTTTTATTTGGTAAAAGGAGTTTAGAAAAAATAATCCTGCTGATTTATTTCACGCAGGAATAATAAATTTCACGCGCTCATTCACCATCCAACAAGAAGCGCTTTCTCATTTCCTCAGGAAAACAATCATCTGTTGCATTGCCATGAGTTGGCACGGGGTATGCTCTACTTATATTCAGATAGGCAAACTCGACAGCCTCTAAACTAAATTACAAAGACCTAGATTAAAGAGGCGTGTTGAGGAGCTTAAACAAGGGGCAGTCTTCTGCCCCTTTGTTTTTTATTTAATCAATTTGTTCAACCAACCGGGTTTTAAATTACTTCCCTTTTGCCAAACGCAGCCGCTTGAAGAATTCCGTGTTAAAGGAGTTGCCGGGTTGATCACCAAGACGCGTAATGACCACTTGTTGGGTGGGCAGCACATACAGTCGCCGGTTGAGTTTGCCTTGCGCCGCGTACATGTCCTTGGGTGCAGCGGAAATCAAACGACCCTGTTTCTTCTGACCGCCCCCTCGAGCCACGAAAGGACCACCATTAAGCCACCAGAGGTAGCCGTAGGAGGGGTTGAGCTTTTGTGAGGGCGAGATAGCAGCCTTGATGTAAGCTTTATCCTCAATCACATTTTTCTTTTCCCAATTTCCATTGGCCAACATCAGGATGCCGAAGCGCGCGAGGTCGCGCGCGGTGGTAGCAAAACCATATCGGTTGGCATCAGTTCGCACACTGGTTTGCCAAGGGCGTACGGCCCAGCGGGAATCGTTCATGCCCAGAGGGCCGGTGAGCCATTTTTTTGTAAGTTCATTGGCGTCCATCTTTGCGGCCTTCGAGACGCAGGTGAGCGCCTTTGAATAAGCGCCGGTATTGTAGAACCACTTGGTGCCTGCAGGCGCCACATACTGCAGGCGTGGATTCAGCCCGCTACTCATGGTGATGAGGTGGCGGATGGTGATCTTTGCCTCGGCAGCGGCGGGCGCCTTGGACCAACCCTTGCCCAGATATTTGTGTACGGGATCCTCAATCTTAAGCAAACCCTTGTGCTGGGCGATTCCAACCAGCATGGCGGTCACGCTCTTTTGGGCAGAAGCCACATCCTCAATGGCGCGGCCCTTGACGTTTTCACCAAGCCTCATGTGGAAATAGGGATTGGGTTTTCCCGTAACGGTTTTTTCCTTGGGATCCAGAGGCCAATATTGCTCGGCCAGAATGCGGCCCCGGTACAGGATGACTACACCGGAGGATTTGTTTTTGCCAACGTAATCCATGAACCCCTTGAGCTTGGCAGGGTTCCAACCATTCTTGGCCGGATCAATGCGCGCCCACTCGCCCTTAGCGGGCGGGAAATAAAGGGCGTCATTTTTCTTGGCGGCAGCAAAGAGAGACAGGGACAGGAAAAGTGTGACGAAGGGAATCAGGATATTTTTCATGGGATTGCTGGACCGACTCACTACCGATTTATCGAACTAATTTTTCTTCCTAATCAACTTCGGGTTTTTACTGATCATCTCCTTGGCCATTGCCTCGGCCTTGGCCCTTTGTTCACCAGTAATTCCTCTGGAAATGAGATTCATATTTCTCTTGGCAACCGCGTAGCCATTTGCCCCTGCTACATTATCCCAAGCGTATGCCATCACGGTATCCTGTGCTACTCCCCTGCCCAAGTGATACATCAACCCAAGCTCGACCTGAGCACCCGCATATCCCTGCTCTGCCGCCATCCGATACCATTTAACGGCTTGCGCATCGTCCTTTAACCCACCTTCGTCCCCGGAATAAATCACCCCCAGACTGAACTGGGCGTGTGGTTTGTTTTGTTCGGCTGCCATACGATACCACTTGATGGCTTCCTGCACGTCCTTCTTTAACCCGCGACCAAAAAAATACATGTCCCCGAGGGTGTTTTGGGATAGGGCATATTTTTGCAATGCAGCCTTACGCAACCACTTTGCGGCCTCCTCGGCGTCCATCTTGATTCCTTCACCGTAGGCATACATTAACCCGAGGTTATACTGGGCTTGAGGATTATCCTGTTCGGCTGCCTTTCGATACCAGTTGACGGCCTCCTTATTGTCCTCCTTGACACCCTCACCATAGTCGTACCTATGCCCAAGTTCATATTGAGCCTTTGCATCCCCTTTCTCTGCGGACGCAATCAGTAACTGGACGTCCTTCGGCAACGGCTTATCCTGCGCCAGCGCAGGAAGGCCCAGCACCAGAGCGAATAAGGCGGCGTAGTAGGTGGAGGAGGGCATCGGGGGGATACTTGGTGGAGTTGCTGACGATTGTGCAATTAGGCAACGCCTTTTGAAGTTTGGCAATCTGAGCCTTGGTGAGGTCGGATTTATCCCCGAGATCCAGCTCCGTTATCCGCGTGAGTTTCTCCAAACCTTTTACATCGGTCAGTCGGTTACGGGGGAGCCACAGCCCTTCTAACTTTGTGAGATTCTTCAGACCCTTCACATCAGTCAGTTGATTGTCATCGAGATCCTGCTCGTTTATCTGCGTGAGTTTCTCCAGTCCCTTCACATCGGTTAGTTTATTGTGGGGGAGATGCAGAGACTTTAATTGCGAGAGCTTCTCCAGATCCGTCACATCGGTCAGTTGTTTGCCATCGAGTTCCAGCTCAGTCACCTTCTCCAAGTCCGCCTTGGT
>CAYUXV010000374.1:0-2709 GCA_964448875.1 uncultured Verrucomicrobiota bacterium | reverse complement strand
CCTGTAATGAACTGTAATGATCCAGCCGATGTTATTGGTTGGGAGGCACGATTACTCGGGATTGCCGGCTTATTAACGAACGATCTGCCAACTCAATCATCTCTTGCACGTAAACATCTCCGGCGATTATGGGATTATTGGTGGCGTGAACGTGATGTCTTTGCGGACCTTCAACTGCCAAAATCCATCTGGCAATTTTCAGGTCTTCGACCTGCCAATCATCCCACTCGCCGTCTTGTACTTCTAGCTCATTGGCTGGCGCGTGGCGACATCCACACACGTCTAAGAATCTGGCTGGAAACCGACTTTTCTAAGGCCCAACTAGTCTCAACACTTACCGAATTGCTGCAGGTACAGCCGAACGAATTCTGGGGATCGCATTGGACTTTTAGGAGCGTACGTCAATCCAGACCTTGTTCGATGCTCGGCACCATGCGTGTGACTGATCTCGCTATCAATGTCATTCTGCCATGGTTTTATGCATGTGCCATGGCCGAAAATAACGGGGCTATGCTTCACCGAATTGAAAATCGCTACACCAGTTGGCCACCAGGCCAGGACAACAGCATTTTGAGGCTTGCTCGTCACCGACTCTTCGCGAGCTCTCGTCGAATGCCAACGGCTGCCCATCAACAAGGCCTGTTGCAGATCGTGGGCGATTTCTGCGACCACGCTCCTGCAACTTGTGATGACTGCCAATTCCCGAATATTATGCGAAGTTTGCATTTCTGATCGAGATTCGTTCCTGCCGTTGCTGCTCCGCGTGAACACGGCTAGAGTCCTGTACGTATGGCGGGCACTTATGATGTCATTATTATCGGTGGCGGTGGCAGCGGCCTGGCGGCGGCGGTGAGTGCTGCGGAGCACGGCTGCTCGGTCCTGCTACTGGAAAAACAGCCGCAACTTGGAGGCTCCACTGGTATTGCCGTTGGTTCCCTTACCGCAAATCGCACCACCATGCAACTGACCGCCCAGTTTGAGGACACACTGGAAGCTCATGTTGAGGATGCAGGAAAATTTGCTCCCTCTAACATCGAGGCGAGAAACAATAAGGAATTACGTCGATGGTTTCTTAGTCACACTGCCGAAACACTGAACTGGTTGCGTGGCATGGGCTTGGCCTTTCATGGCCCAAACCCAGAACCCCCAAACCGCGTGCCGCGCATGCACAATGTGATTCCCAATGCCAAGGCGTACATCGCACGGTTGCAATCGCGATTGCTCCAGCTTGGAGGAGAAATCCGTTGCGAGACGGCAGTGAAAAAGCTGCTGTGTGACGACGGTTGCGTGGTTGGCGTGGAGATTTGTGTGCGGGATAAATTTGAAATCCTTCGCGCCAAACGTGGAGTGGTGCTTGCGTGCGGTGACTATGCCAACTCGCATACCCTCATCGCCGAACACAAAGGAGACCAGTTTTCGAAAATCGACGGGATCAATCCTTTTGCCATTGGTGATGGCCATCGGCTAGCGCAGGAGATTGGTGCGCAATTAATGAATATGGACATAACCTACGGTCCAGAAATCCGTTTCGTCGCACCGGAGGACAAAATGTCCTTTACCCAACTCCTTCCCGCCACCGGTCCACTCGCCTGGCTGATTGGCCGATTGCTCCCTTTCACTCCGCAGTTCGTGGTAAACGCGTTCATTCGACGTTTGCTGGTCACTTGGCAGCATCCAGAGAACTCCCTTTTTGATGATGGCGCCATTTTGATAAATGCCCGCGGCAAACGTTTTTGCGATGAAACCCAGTGGCCGGAGCGAGAGATCGCCATCGCGAATCAGGAGAATAAGCTTGCCTACATCCTGCTTGATGAACGATTGACCCAGCATTACTCCGCTTGGCCGCATTTCATCTCCACCGCCCCCAAGATAGCCTATGCCTATGTGGCTGATTACCTGAAAATGCGCCCTGACATCGCCATCGCAGGTACCTTGCAACAGATTGCTGACCAACGCAGCTTATCCATGAAAAATCTGGAGACTGCCCTTGAAGACACAGAATTTAAAGGTGAACGCTGGGTGCTCCTGGGCCCATGCCGGGCAAATTTCACCACCACCGAGGGTGGAGCCGCTATTGATCAGTCGCTTCGGGTGCTCGATGAGAAAGGCGAGCCCATTCCCGGTCTTTTTGCTGTGGGACAGAATGGGCTAGGGGGTCAAATTCTCTGGGGCCACGGTCTGCATATTGCCTGGGCTATGACCAGCGGTCGATTGGTGGGGAAAACTTTGGCTCAAATAGAATCGACAGCTTGAACTGCTTGCCGTTCCCTTGGTCTGTCTGAACTGAAAACTGGCCATGAACTTACTAGCTGCTGTTTCTCCTGATTACACCCCATTCTACATTCTCGCTGCAGGCGTAGTGTTCGTCATTGTAAGCATAGTTAAATTACGCCTCCACCCCTTTCTCGGCCTAACGCTTGGTGCGGTATTGGTGGGCATCCTGACTCCAACCTTACCCGATAGCTTTAACAAAAAACAAGCCGAGCTCCTGAAGGAACTACGTCCAAAATATGACAAAGATGCGGACGATAAGTTTAACACGACTGAACAAAAGTCCATTTCAGCTGAGGATCAAAAACGCATGACTCAAGAACACCTGCGTCCCAATGGTGGTATCAACCACTGGGGTAAGGCGGTTTCCTTGTCAATGGGAGGCTTTGGAAAACTGGTGGCCGGAATTGGATTTGTCATTGCTATGGCGGCGGTAAT
>CAYUXV010000373.1:0-4337 GCA_964448875.1 uncultured Verrucomicrobiota bacterium | reverse complement strand
TTACTCAGGTTGGTTATTTTGATCGCGCAAGAGCAGAGGCGACTCATGTCTTGGACCGCCACCGTGGATGGTGGCGTTCCATCGGCACCATCCACGGTGGCGTGAGGGCACGGCCGAGAATTCCCTTTTTAAAGGGAACTTACCAACCGGCGCCCTGAACGAGGAAACATAACATCCAGAAGGATGTGGTGCTTCCACCGCGCCACATCCTTCTGGATGTGAGCCGATGTCACTAATGCCGGTCAACACGGGGCACTCTCCCTCACGAGTCCTGTTTGCCTGTGCTTCCCGGTTTGGAGAGAATCGGTCACGGCGATATTTCGTCGTGCCGATGGCAGCCGCCTCTGCTGCTGCGCGATCAAATTCTCATTTCGCATCTGGAAGAACGACGATTCCACTTGCCCATGCCGGAGCAACCGGCGCCGATGCCGCAGACTCGGCAACCCCATTGCGCGCAACCGGCGAAATGGCAGTCTCTTGAAATTCCCTTTCTTGTGCCCCTTGCTAAAGGCAATAGCCAGCACCTCCTCGGCCAGCCATTGGTCCAGTTGGCGGAGCTGCTCCTCGTCGTTCACGTGTTTGAGGTAGTAATCAATAATGGCAACCGATCGGAATCCATTCTCCACCACGTCCCGCGCAATATCCGTCGCCAGCTGTGCGCGCGCCTCGGGCTGTTGCGTTTTGTGGAAGCGCTTTTTTTTACGGCGAAAGGCAAAGCGAAACTGGTTGCGTATCTTGCGTCCCTTTTCCCGCGCCATACCTACGCTGCCATCATTGCGGAATTCCAAACCCAAATGCTGAAACCGATCGCACGCTTCAAAAGCGCCATCGGTATGGCCCACGGTGCGTGGGAAGAAAAAGTTGCGGTGCGCCTTAGGCTTGCTGACCACACGCAATTCCTCAAACGTACCGCCCATGATTTGCGCCGACTTTAAGGCGCTCTCACGATTGTTGGAAAAAGCCAGAAGGTCGTCGGCATACCGGAAATATTTCACGCCCTTTAAACGGCTCATGCGACGGTCCAGCGGCGTGAGGTAAAGATTGGCAAAAAAGCACGCGATTGCCGTGCCAAAGGCGATACCCTGCTGGTGCGTCACCACCTCTTCCTCGTGCAGCACTTCAAACTCAATACGTTGGCGCAAAAGCTTGTAGAGATAGTCATTCGGCTCAATCCAGTCGGCCAATAACTCAAACAGGCGTTCGTGGTTGATGGTGGGAAAATAATCCGCCACATCGCGTTTCACAAAATACAACGGGCGCGGCATGTTGCGCACCAGTTCCTCAACACGATGCTGGCAGCTATCCACGCCGTAACGACCCAGACGATAGGCATAGCAACTGGGCTCATATACGCCATGGAAGTATTTGGTGAGTTCGCGGTAGAGCAAGAGGTCCACGATGCGTTCCTCCCAAGGGTAAAGGTAGATGGTACGCTCCTTGCCGTTGGTGTTGAACTTGAGCTCAATACCGGGCCGGTAGCTGAATTGCCGTTTGGCCAGTTGCTTGTGCAGGCGGGACACATTCTGCAACGAGTCCGACGCAAAGTCGTAGAGAGTGCGGCCGTCATGCGACATGCCCAGTGCCTTGCGCCAGGTAAAGAGCGGTTTGGTGTATGCGCGCAAGACCGCCTGATGCAACGCCAGCTCGCTGTATAAACGGGCAAATGTCGCCTTCCGATGTAATGGTGGCAATGGACATTCAAGATTCATGACAGCAGAAACTCGAAGTGATGCTGTGTTGAACGATATAAAAATGAACCTTAAAACTATACACAGGTTATTATCGGCGCAATTGACGATCGCACATGGCCCGCTTATCATCGGGGCATGGTCATGTCCGCAAATCCACCTACTGATGCTTTATCACTCGAGATTCTCGAGCTTAAGGAAAAGCTCAATGCGGTGATTCTTGCGCACAATTATCAGGTGCCGGAGATACAGGATATTGCAGATTACGTCGGCGACTCCCTGGGGCTGTCCCGGCAGGCAGCCGATACAGAAGCTGAGGTTATCGTGTTCTGTGGGGTCCATTTCATGGCTGAGACAGCAAAGATCCTCTCGCCTAACAAAACCGTCGTGTTGCCGGATAAGGACGCCGGTTGCTCTCTGGAGGAAAGTTGTCCGCCCGACAAGCTGCGTGAGCTACAGGCTACCAACGACAATTTTTATACCGTTACCTACGTCAATTGCAGCGCCGAGGTAAAAGCGCTTTCAGATGTCATCTGCACCAGTGGAAACGCCCAGCAGATCGTCGAGAAATGCCCTAAAGACAAAGATCTTTTATTTGTGCCGGATGAAAACCTCGGTCAATGGGTGATGGAACAAACAGGTCGGCCGATGACACTTTGGGAGGGCAACTGTTACGTACACGTTGAGTGGACGCACGCAGCCATTACCAAGATCCGAAGAGAACATCCAGATGCGCCGGTGGTGGCACATCCGGAATGTACCAAGGCTGTGCGCATCCTCGCGGATGAGGTCTGCTCTACAGAGAAGATGGTGGGTTACTGTCACGCCACGGAAAGCGACGCTATCATCATCGCCACCGAGGCTGGCATGCTGCACCGTTTAGAGAAAGAGTGTCCGGACAAAAAGTTCTTCCCCGCCCCCACCGAGAAATGCGCATGCAACGAGTGTCACTTCATGAAAATGAACACTCTGGAAAAAGTCCGAAACTGCATGCGCGATTTATCCCCGCAAGTGGAACTGCCTGCTGAAATCATTGAACGAGCACGCTTGCCGATCGAGCGCATGCTCGAGTGGACAACGAACTAGGTTTCCCTTGCCAGTGTCGGACGGACTGCAACAATTGCGTATGCCTCGTTACACAATCGGCCTTGTTACGCTCTTTCTTCTTTTTACGCTTAACGCTGTGCCACGACTGGATCGGCTAAACCTGCTCCAGTTTCGCGATGCTTCCGGCAAAGTGCAGCCTGTCAAAACCCCGGCCGAATGGCAAAAGCGCCGCGCAGAAATTGTCAAAGGAATGATTTCCGTGATGGGCCGATTACCCGGCAAGGATCGGCGTGTGAATCTAGATGTGAAGGTCGAAGAGGAGGTCGATACTGGCAAATACATAAGACGACTCATCACCTACCAGTCTGAACCCGGCTCGCGTACCCCTGCCTATCTTTGCATCCCAAAATCTGTCCTGAAAAATGGCAAGGCACCGGCGGTGTTATGCCTACATCCCACGGATAACAAGGTGGGACACAAGGTGGTGCTTGGCCTTGGCGGACGTGCAGGGCGGCAATACGCGGCGGAATTGACCGAACGCGGTTACGTGACCATCTCGCCCGCTTACACGCATTTGGCCAACTACTGGCCCAACCTCGGCAAGCTCGGCTATGTGAGTGGCACGATGAAGGCCATCTACGACAACACTCGTGCGCTGGACCTGCTGGCGACGCTTCCCTACGTGGACGGCAAGCCTGGCTTTGGTGCTATTGGCCATTCGTTGGGCGGACATAACACGATTTATACGGCGGTGCTGGACCAACGCATCAGTGTGATGGCCAGCAGCTGCGGCTTCGATGCCTACCCGGATTATTACGATGGCGCAGAGCGCAACTGGTTCTTTGGTCGTGGGTGGTGCCAGATCCGCTACATGCCGCGCCTCTCCGACTACCGCGGGCGACAGAAGGAAATCCCTTTCGACTTTCCGGAATTGCTCGGTGCGTTGGCCCCGCGCCCGTTCTTTGTTCATGCGCCATTGCGCGACTCAAATTTTCGATGGAAAAGCGTGAATGTCTGCGCCAAGGCCGCCCGTCCCATCTACAAGCTGCTTGGCAACGAGACAGATCTCATCATCAAACACCCTGATTATCCGCACGACTTCCCCGATGAGATGCGAGAGGCCGCCTACCAGACCATTGACTCTGTGTTGAAAAAGCAATCTCCCTAAAGCTTAAAGAGCTTCTTAGCGTTTCCGTACAGCAGCTTTCGCTCAATCTTCTTGGTTTTGCTATTGCGTCGAACCGCCGCAATGGTGCGGCCGCCCTGACAGCCGGGACCGCGTCCAATGGTATCTGCACAGTCACTGCCATAGAGAAGTTGATCCTGATGCCGCTCAAAAAAACCCTTGGTGTGTTCCTCATCGCGTATCAACGAATTGAGGCCGGATCCGGCGGAAAGATCGCCATACATGTTCCGGTAATTCTTGAGGTACTGGTCGGTGATGCCTCCGGGGGTGACTTTACCGGAAGGGTACATTTTTTTCTGGTCATGCTTTTTATCAATATTGCCCCACCACGTTTGTGCGTGGCCGATAAAGTTGACCTTTGGAAATTTCTCCAGCGTGCGATGGAAGCGGTTGAAGTTCAGGTTGTACGAGCCATG
>CAYUXV010000372.1:0-17537 GCA_964448875.1 uncultured Verrucomicrobiota bacterium | reverse complement strand
ATCATTCCTTTTGACAATCAATTCACGGAGGCGTTCCTTGAAAACTACGATTACTGCAAGTACTGCCCCGCCTTGAATTCCTACAAGAAATGCCTCTGTTTGCAAACGTGATGGCAGCTCCTGAAAAAGGTTTTCGAAGATAATGAGATGCCCAGTTGATGAGATCGGCAAAAATTCTGTAATGCCCTCAACAATTCCCAGGATGATGACGGCAAGCCAGTCTGGCATCGGTTCGAAGTATGAGCTATTAGATTGATGTGCGCACGATTTATTTGGATTACAATGCAACTACACCACTCGACGAAAAGGTGAAGGAGGCTATGTTGCCATTTATTGGAGAAGTTTATGGCAACCCTTCGAGTGTCCATCACGTAGGACAGCGTGCTCGCGCAGCTTTGGACGAATCGCGCGAGCGTGTTTCGTCCGTTTTAGGCTGTAATCCAAGTGAAATTATTTTTACCAGCGGTGCTACGGAAAGTTGCAACCAAGCTATTATTGGAGGTGCCTTACTTCGCCAAGAACAAGGCCGACACATTGTTACCTCGCAAATCGAACATCATGCTGTTCTTCATGCCTGTGAATATCTTGCGAAAAACCATGGTTTTGAAATTTCTCTGGTTCCTCCTGATGGCCAGGGTCTCGTCTCAAAAGAGGCTGTATTTGAAGCTATACGCCCTGAAACCATTTTAGTGAGCCTTATGGCTGCTAATAATGAAGTGGGAACTATTCAGCCTGTTCCCGAAATTGGTCAATTTTGCGCTGAAAATGGCATTCTTTTCCATTCTGATGCTGCTCAATTTTTTGGAAAACTTCCTTTTTCTACAATTAACGCTTTTTCTGCTGACCTCATTTCCCTATGCCCTCATAAATTTTACGGGCCTAAGGGCGCTGGCCTGCTTTTTGCTAAATCTCCTCTTCTCCTCCCTCCTATTATCCATGGAGGTTCTCACGAAAATGAAAGGCGCGCTGGTACTGAAAATGTTTGTTCTATCGTGGGTTTATCGATCGCCGTTGAAAAATTTCTTTTAGATCCTGTTTTTTTAACCTCTGATATTTCCTCTTTTTCTTCTCGTCTCATTTCCCTTATCGATTCTCTTGAAGGCGTTTCTTTTCGTGGACATTCCATTAAACGCCTCTCGAACACGGTCGCCTTTTCTGTCTCTCATGCCGACAGTATTTCCCTGCTTTCTGGGTTGGATTTGGAAGGATTTTGTGCCAGTAGTGGATCCGCTTGCTCTTCCGGTTCTGTTTCCCCTTCCCACGTTCTTTCTGCCATGGGCGTCCCTAATAACGAGGCTAACTCTCTTATCAGAATTTCTTTAGGTAGAGAAACTTCCTCTTCTGACATTGATAATCTAATCCTGTCTTTACCTCTCATTATAGACCGTCTTCATTCTCATTAGCTCTCTCAATAAAATGTTAACTTCCTCTACACAACTACTCTCATTTCTCTTTCCTCTTTATTTTTCTTTTTTTTTCCCCTTTATCCTACATTCCTTTGTGTACAATTTAAGTCGTTTTTTAGTTCAGATTTCTTGACGACCATAGTTGTTTGCTTTATCCACAGCCCTTATTAATAGTAATAAAGTTTTCTTTGAGGTTATACTATAGGGGATTGTGAAAATCACAATTAGCAAAGAGGAGTTACTCCACGGTCTACAGGCTGTTCAAAATGTTGTAGGCACAAGAAGCACACTTCCTATTTTAGGGAATGTGTTATTAAAGGCCGTGGGAAAAAAACTTGAGCTTAGAGCTACGGATTTGGATGTAAGCGTAGAGGGAGCCGTAGGAGCTGATGTTTCGAAAGAAGGTACAACAACATTACCAGCAAAGCGATTTTTTGGACTAGTGCGAGAAATTGAGAATGGAGAAATCGAAATTGAGGTAAACAATAAGAATGAATGTTCAGTGCATGCGGGAGCATCCAAATACAAATTGCGAGGAACAGCGGCAGAAGAATTTCCGGCACTACCAAAATTTAAGGAGAGAGGGCAGGTTAAGATAGGACAATCCAAGTTTAGGGAGATGCTACGCAAAACGTCATATGCAATTTCATCAGACGAGACCAGGATAGTTTTGAATGGATTATTTATAAAACTGGATGATGACAAAATTAGTATTGTGGCTACAGACGGAAGAAGAATGGCATTAGTGGAGGAACAAATAGAGGGAGACGGAGCAAAAGAGGAATTTATTGTACCAGCGAAGGCAATAGGAGAATTAAACCGCTTGATGGGATCTGCAGGTGAAATAGGAATAAGAATGAGTGATACACAGGTGGAATTTTCACTCACACAGGAAAATGCAGAGGAAATAAAGATTTATAGTAAACTCATTGAAGGAAAATATCCGGATTACAGGCAGGTAATACCGAAGGATTCGGACCAGCGAGTATCCCTGGGAAGAGAGGAACTGTTGCATGCACTGCGAAGAGCGGAGCAAGTAACGAGCGATAAAGCAAATTCAGTTAGTTTAAATTTCAATAATAATAACCTTACCATTTCGGCAAATAGCCCAGAGGTAGGCGAAGGACGTGAGAGCTTGGCAATTAATTACAAAGGTCCAGAAATAGAAGTATCATTCAACCCGAGTTTTTTGATGGACCCTCTGAAAATCCTAGAGAGTGATGAGGTTCATATAGAGTTAAAAGATAAACTCAGCCCAGGGGTTTTAAAAAGCAATACTCCGTTTCTCTATGTTCTCATGCCCATGAGGGGCTAGCTATTCTTCAATTGTGTCCGCACAAACGGATGAAAGAGAAAATTCGACTCCTGACAGAATAGGAGAAAAAGCCCCCGCCCAAATTTCGTTCTGGCAAGAAAGATTATTGCTTACCGTTGCAATAATTGTTTTAGCACTCGATCAATTTTCAAAAGGATTGGTCGTAAGCATTTTGCCGTCAGAGACAGCCTTAAGGGACTCATCAGCAGAGGAGTTCTATGAGTATCAAGAGTATCATAGGATAAAAAAAGAAATTCGCGATGCACAAACGGTTGAGGAAGAAGAGACCCAAAGAAAGAAACTAGAGCCTTTCAAGGGGAAGTTTGAGATAATTGTGATTGAGGGATTTTTTAGCATAATCCATCGCACGAATGATGGTGCCGCATTCAGTATATTGCGCGGAAAAAACGGAATGCTTGCAGTGATATCGGTTATTGCCCTGACGTGCCTCATCAGATTTAGGCACCAATTTGAATACGAATCAACAATTGGGAGATATTCATTTGGATTATTGATAGGAGGAATAATAGGAAACATGCTCGACAGAATATTCAGAGGGAGCGTGGTCGATTTTATAGAAATTTTTATAGATCAAAGGGATGGGAATCGGCTTGCATGGCCGGCGTTTAATGTGGCGGATAGTGCAATCGTTATTGGGGTTTTTCTTCTTTTTATTATTGCGTGGCGCGAGGAGAACAAAGAAGAACAGGAAAAAGAGATAACTCCGGATGAAAAATGAAGAAGCCCATTTTTATTGCCGGTCCCACGAGCACGGGTAAGACGTCAGTTTCGGTTCGAATTACAAAGAAGAATAGAGGAGAAATTATTTCCGTCGATTCCATGCAGGTATATCGAGGACTTGATATAGGCACGGCAAAACCGACTAAGAGGGAATTGGAATCAGTCCCACACCATCTCATTGACGTGGTTGAACCCACCGAAAATTTTGACGCCAGTACTTTTGTTGAAATGGTGGGAGAAGCAGCTAAAAGAATTACAACCCCCATCTTTTGTGGCGGAACTGGATTGTATTTTAAAGCTTGGTTGGAAGGACTTGGACAAGCTCCCGGAGGAGACGCCCACTTGAGGGAAAAACTGGAGGACATTGAAACCGAAGCATTGCTTGATGAGCTTCTGGAGAAAGATCCTGATACACACCAAGAGATTGACCATAAAAACCGCCGGCGTCTTGTGCGTGCCGTAGAAGTAATTCGCCTCACCGGCAGGCCGTTTTCCGCACAAAGGGCTATTTGGAAGAGAGAGGTTCCACCCAATTTTTTTATTCTCCAACGAGAGTCCGAGGACTTACGCCAGCGCATTGACAGGCGAGTGGATCAAATGTTTGTTGATGGCTTGGTTGAAGAAACACGATCGCTGTTACCCGCGCTAGAAAGCAACCGTACCGCTCAACAAGCCATCGGTTACCGACAGGTTATTGAGTATCTGCGTGGCGAACGGGACTTGCGCGAGACGGTTGCTTTGGTAAAATCACGAACGTGGCAGTACGCGCGGAGACAACAAACATGGTTCCGAAAAATGACAGGAGCAATCCGAATCGAGATGGCACCCGACGAATCTCCGGCCGCCACCACGCAGCGCATCATTGATTTGCTCGTTTGAAAGCACTCGCAGAAAACCATGGCAGTTCCGAGCGCGTCTTTCTTATTGGAGCCGAACTCCGCAAAGGGAACCCTATTGATACCCGCGAATCCCTCGACGAACTGGCCGAATTGGCCAGCACTGCAGGAGCGAAGATAATTGGTGATGGCCTCCAAAAACTGGACCGCCCTCATGCGGCAACGTTTATCGGCAAAGGGAAAGCCGCTGAGTTTGCAGAACAATGTAAAGAGGGATTCGTAGACACCGTAATTTTTGATGAAGAACTTAGCCCTGCGCAAACTCGTAATCTGGAGCGCGTTTTTGATTGTAAGGTACTCGATCGCACAGCACTCATCCTAGATATATTTGCCCAACGCGCGCAAACTCGGGAGGGAAAGATGCAGATTGAGATGGCTCAACTACAGCACATTCTTCCCCGGCTTACGCGCTTTTGGACCCACCTTTCACGCCAGAAAGGGGGCATTGGCATGCGAGGAGATGGAGAAACACAGCTGGAAGTCGATCGAAGGCGTATTCTCGAGCGGATATCTCGACTGCGAAGAGAACTGGAGTCGGTTAAACAACACCGTGCGACACAGCGCCAAGGCCGGAAACGCAGCCAATGGCCACTTGTTTCAATAGTTGGCTATACCAACGCCGGCAAGTCCACTCTGTTGAATGCTTTGACTGGCGCGAATGTGTTGGCCGAGGACAAACTTTTTGCCACGCTAGACCCTACTACACGGCGGGTCCGTCTGCCTAGCAACCAAAACGCGCTCTTAAGCGACACGGTTGGGTTCATCAGAAAGCTGCCTCATCAGCTCATAGATTCCTTTAAAGCCACCCTTGAAGAGGTCATCGTGGCTGATTTGCTCATGCACGTGGTAGACGCGTCCAACCCCGGAGCCTCAGAGCAAATCGAGGCCGTTAATGAGGTGCTCAAAGAAATCAATGCCGACGATAAGCCCATGCTGATGGTATTCAACAAGGCCGATTTGCTTCCTGCCCAAAACGGCACCCTTCACAGGTTAAGGGACTTTGATCACGCAGTTGCTGTCTCGGCGAAAAAGGAGGAAGGGCTTAATGAGTTGATGTCCGAATTGGGAATTATGCTCCGGCCCATTCGCGATTATCTTCAACTTGCCATCCCGCAGGGCGACGGACGGACAATCGCCCGCCTTCGTGCTGTCGGACAGGTTGACGAGGAATACTACGAGGGTGATGTGGTTCATCTCAAAGCCCGTATCCCGCCACACTTGCACAATGGGTTCGCGAGATACATCGAGAAGGATCTTAACAGTAGCGGCGATTAGGCTTGCCTCTAGCCGTTAAAAAGACACCCTCTGATCGTGACTCATACGGCCCGCATCAAGGACATGCCCGACCTTGAGCGGCCACGGGAGCGCCTGATTGCTCGAGGCGCAGGTGCCCTTTCACACGCCGAACTCATAGCAATTCTTCTGCGGACGGGCACGCGAGGCCAGTCGGCCATCGATATCGCTCGGGATCTTGTCCGTGAGCATAACACGCTCAGCAACTTAGCACGTACATCGGTGGAGGAATTGCAACAGGTCAAAGGCATCGGTCGCGACAAGGCAGTTACGCTCAAGGCAGCTTTTATTTTGGCTCGCCGAATGGCCGACGAGATTCCCGAGGCACGTCCTCTACTTGATGATCCGGAGAGAATGGCCGATCATATGCGCGAAGAGTTTCGAGACAAGGAGATCGAAGAATTTCACACGCTCCTTCTCGATACGCGCCGACGGTTGATCCGTGCGGAGCAGATTACTACCGGTATTCTCGATACAGCCATCGTTCATCCGCGAGAAGTGTTCAAGAAAGCCATCGCGGCCAATGCTTCGGCACTCGTGCTGGTTCACAATCATCCCAGCGGCGACCCTACGCCATCAAAGGCGGATATTCAGGTTACGCGCGATCTTATTCGGGCTGGGCAGTTATTAAAGATAGACGTGCTCGACCACGTCATCATTGGACAACGCACCACAGAGCAGGATCGGGACTTTGTTTCGCTGAAGGAGATGGGGTATTTTTATTAGTAAACAAAATTTGAGCTTGGGATTTGTTGATTCCTTGAGCATTGGGGATTGAAGATTGGAACTTAGCACGATTCATTCTACCGCTGTTATCCACCCCGGAGCTGCGCTGCATAAATCCGTCAAGGTTGGTCCTTATGCAGTTATCGATCCAGGAGTGGTCATTGGTTCGGATTGCAATGTTGGACCGCACGTTCACCTGACCGGACAAACGATTATCGGCACCAACAACGAGTTTCATGCCGGTTCGGTCATAGGCGATGCCCCGCAGGATTTGAAGCACAAAGGCCAGCAATCTCAATTACGTATTGGAGATGAAAACATTTTCCGTGAGCACGTCACCATTCACCGATCCAACACATCGGATGAAGAAACTATCATCGGGTCGGGAAATTTTTTCATGGCCCATAGCCACGTTGGACACAACAGCTTGGTAGGCGATAACAACACCTTTGCCAATGGCGCGCTCATCGCTGGCCACGTGGAGATTGCGAATCGCGCGTTTATCGCAGGCAACTGCCTTGTACACCAGTTTGTGCGCATCGGAACACTGGCGTTGATGCAGGGAGGCGCGGCTATTAGCAAGGATTTACCGCCGTACACAGTAGCAGTACATGGGCTAAATGAGATTTGTGGGTTAAACACAGTCGGACTGCGGCGTGCGGGTTATACTAGTGAACAACGGCAGACCCTAAAGGGGCTTTACCGGGAGCTGTTTTTAGGCGGGAAAAACATCACGGAAGCTGTGAAAGAGGCGTTGAATGATTCTCCAGATAAGCAGGCACGAGATATGCTTGAGTTTATTGTTATGAGTAAGCGAGGTGTTTGTAGGCACACAAGACGGAAAGGCACCGACCCACTAGCCTTTCAAAGAGACAACGACCTTGCGGACTAGGTGTCCTTGCAGTTTATAGCCGGGTCGGATAGTAGACGCCACTTTGCCGTTTTTGACAGGTTTGGCATCAACGTCACCAAGTTGGTGTTGCTCAGGATCAAAAGCAGCACCATCCTCCGCATCGAATGCTATCAAACCCACGCGTCGGGCAATATCGCGGCATTGAGACTGAAAGGTTGTCATAGTCTCGATGAATTGTTTTTTACCAGAGAGAACAGCTGACTCACGCAGCCGGTAAATCAAATCCAGGTGGCCGATTACGATACCGCCCCAATCCTGTTCTGCTCGTTTGAGTTTTACTAATTCCAACTCCAGAGACTTCAGCTTTGAGTCGTTCAGTTCACTCATTGACAACGAGAAGCTTTTTGCATCCTCGGAGATCTGCTGGGCTATCTCCTTGGCGGCCACAATACTTTGGTCGGAGGCTTTCTGCGCATGTGTCCAGTTGCCAGTGCATTCAGCTATCTGATTCGCGACGCCCTCCATTTTATTGACCTCTTTGGTCACGGAGGACAGGAGAGCAATCTCGACAACCTTTGCCTCCGCGCGATATTCCCAATAGAAGGGAGCGGCTGCAAAACATGCCCCGAGAACCACAGCCGCAAAAATACAACCCGCCTGCCACGGTTCAATGGCCGGTTTGACTTGTAGACTAAGCCACACAGCCAACCCAATGAAAAGTGCGTCACAAATTAGAAAAGGCCACTTGGGCACAACGATAGGATCCGGAAGAGACCCAAGCTTGACGACCCCTTGTGGCTTATTAGATTTACCCTCACTCATCCGCCGAAATGTACGGGGCTGTGTTGCAAGGCCCAAGACCAAAGTTCGTCGTATTGACAACTGGTCATGACGGGTCGTACCGTGGGGAAGCTCATGGAGAACCTGACCGAGTCGCTCATCGAAATTGTCCGCCGTACATCTGCGGAGATTCCAGACGATGTTCAGCGCGCCATACTTGCTGCTCTAGAAAATGAAAAAGAGGGTACAATTGCCGAGAGCGCGATGAAAATAATCGAACAAAATATTGAGTTAGCGAAAAAAAAGTCGCAGCCGATTTGCCAGGATACAGGAAGCATTCTGTTTTATGTAGATTGTCCTGTGGGCTTTAACCAGATGGAGTTTTCAAAAATCGCGCGTGAGGCCGTGACAGCCGCAACAAAGAAAGGCTACCTAAGGCAAAACTCCGTTGATTCACTCACAGGCAAGAACGACGGTACCAATGTTGGGCCTGGCGCACCTACATTTCATTTCAATCAACACGAAGAGGATTCGGTACAGGTGCGACTTGTGTTAAAAGGAGGCGGTTGCGAAAATGTCGGTGCACAGTATTCACTTCCGAATACAAAACTGAGAGCCGGCCGTGATCTCGACGGCTGTCGCAAGGTCATACTCGATGCCGTGCAGCAGGCACAGGGCAAGGGGTGTGGCCCTGGTATCCTCGGAGTATGCATAGGCGGGGATCGTGCCACGGGTTATGATTTGTCCAAAACACAATTTCTCCGTGCCCTTGATGATCGAAACGACAACATGAAACTTGATAACCTTGAACAGGATATTTTTGCTACGGCCAACCAACTTGGTATCGGCCCCATGGGCTTTGGAGGGAAAACGACATTGCTTGGCGTCAAGGTTACCGCAGCCAACCGCCTGCCTGCATCGTTCTTCGTGAGCATAAGCTACATGTGCTGGGCCTTCCGTCGGCACGGCGCAACACTGAGCACCGACGGAGATATCAAGGAGTGGCTGTATTAAAATGATTGAACTCAGGACACCGATTTCGGAAGCAAAAATTCGCGAGCTGAAGGTTGGGGATGAGGTTGGTATAACGGGCGTGATTTTCACTGGACGTGATACAGTGCATAAATTTCTACACGAAGGGGGGGAATTGCCGAAAGATGTGAGCTTCGATGGTAGCGTGATTTATCACTGTGGGCCGGTAGTGCTAAAGGATGAGAAAGGCGACTGGCAGGTGACGGCGGCCGGACCGACGACATCTATCCGAGAAGAGCCGTATCAGGGTGACATCATGGAAAAATTCGGCGTGCGAGGTGTCATTGGCAAGGGTGGTATGGGGGCGAAAACGTTGGAGGCGTGCGGAGAAAATGGAAGCGTGTATTTACACGCCATTGGAGGCGCGGCGCAAGTGTTGGCTGAGCGTATCATGAAAGTGCGTAACGTTTATTTTCTTCAGGAGTTTGGCAGTCCCGAGGCGATTTGGGAACTGGAGGTGGATAAATTCCCGGCAGTCGTTACGATGGATAGCCATGGACGTTCTTTGCATGCAGAAGTGGCCGAAGCGAGTCAGACAGTGCTTGACGAAAACCTTTAGGAATTCATCGCGTTAGCGTTACCCCCATTTACCAAAAACAAAACTGCCATTCGCACAGCAATTCCATTGGTAACCTGCTCTAAAATGACCGCGCGGTCACCGTCGGCTATCTCACTCTCGATATCAACGCCACGGTTCATGGGGCCAGGGTACATAATCAAGGCATCAGGTTTAGTTTTTGCCAAGCGTGCACGAGTTAGGCCGAAGAGGGCAGCGTATTCGCCGATGCTCGGAAACATTGTCTTGCGCTGGCGTTCGTGCTGAATTCGCAGAAGGTTGATGACGTCGGCATCGGCCAAAGCGTCGTCGAGATCGTAGGTCACTCGGCAACCCATTTGCTCGAAGACTCGGGGCACAAGAGTGCTGGGGCCACAGAGAGTGACGTTAGCACCTAGTTTGCGGAGTGCCCAGATATTGGAACGGGCTACTCGACTATAGAGAATGTCACCGAGGATGGTTATGTTTAGGTTGGAGATTTCGCCTTTTTTTTCACGAATGGTGAAGACATCGAGCAGCGCCTGAGTGGGGTGCTCATGTGCGCCATCGCCTGCGTTTACTACATGAGCGTTAAGGAAACGGGCAAGGAAGTGAGGTGCACCTGCGGCCTTGTGGCGAATCACGATAATATCGGCATTGAGCGCCTCAAGTGTTCGCGCGGTGTCCTTGAGGCTTTCACCCTTTTGGAACGACGAAGCATCAGCAGCAAAATTGATGATGTCCGCGCTAAGCCGCTTGGCGGAAAGCTCGAAGCTGACTCGTGTGCGGGTAGAAGGCTCGACGAAAAAATTTACGACCGTCTTGCCTTGGAGTGCGGGCACTTTCTTGATATCGCGCTCGCCGACAGCCTTGAACTCACGAGCAGTGTCGAGTGCGTTGGTAATCTCCTCCGTACCGAGGCTTTCAATGTCCAGTAGATGTTTATGATTCCAACTCATGGGGTTTTGATGATGACGGATTGGGGTGAGTCGGAATCTGACAGGTGAACTTCCACACGTTCATTGAGATGTGTGGGTAGATTTTTTCCGACAAAGTCTGGGCGAATGGGGAACTCACGATGACCACGATCAATAAGCACAGCAAGCCGGATGCAGCGTGGTCGGCCGAATCCGAGAAGAGCATCAATTGAGGCGCGCACGGTGCGGCCGGAGGCGAGAACGTCATCAATAAGTACAACGACTTTATCGGAGATGTCACTGGACAGCTCTGTGGGCCGTAGCTCGCTCATGCCGCGCTGTGAAAGGTCGTCACGGTGCAGCCCCGGTTCCACGGAACCGATGGGAACATCATGCCTTAAAATATCGCTGAGCGTTTTGCCTAACAGCTGCGCCAGAGGTACACCACCGCGTTGAATGCCCATGAGCAGCACTGTGCTGCCATCGGAGTTGGCTTCGGCAATCTCATGTGCTACTCGTAGCCATGCACGATCTATGGCCTCAGCCTCAAGTACTGTGCGTTCTTTTGGCATAAAAAAAGCCGCGCAACCCCACTTGTATGCGGAGCCAGCGCGGACAAAATCCGTTTTGTTTCATTATCGTCCTTGGCAGCCTCGCGGGACTGCCTTTAAAGGGCGTCGAATATTTATATTGATTGACGGGCCACTTGGCGGCGTTTCCGCCACTCTGAGCGGTGTTTTACCATCCAGTCGGTTAATGCCTCTTCAAAGCCCACATCGCCTCCAACCTTCTCTGATTCGAGCCATTTGTGCCGCAAGATCTCCTCACGCTCTGCCAAGAATTCACGGTAAAGCGAAGAATTCTTCAGCAGTTCGTCACTTGTTGAGGATCTGGTCATTTTGACTCCTGCCCAATGGGGTGGGAAACTAGCACCGTCCTTTAAAGAGAGACAATACTTTAATTTGCAAAAAACTGCAATTTTCAGGTCAAACTGCCCACCGATTCAAACGTGTATAACCTGTGAATTGTGGGTATAACCCTTAGTCTAGACGTGTCTGTAAGGCAGCAGCCACCTCGCTAAAGGCTAAGGATGCAGGGCCGTCGGGGTTTTTTACTACTACCGGGACTCCAGAATCTCCGCCTTCGCGTATCTCGGTAAAGATTGGAATTTCGCCGAGGAAACTTGTGCCCTGCCGCTCCGCCTCTTTCGCTCCGCCACCATGGCCGAAGATCTCCACGTGCTCGCCCCCGGGTGCTGTAAAATAGCTCATGTTTTCCACTATCCCGAGAATGGGCACGTTGACCTTCTCGAACATCGCAATGCCCTTGCGGACCACACCCAGTGAAGCCTCCTGCGGTGTGGTGACAATCACACCCCCATCAAGCGGGACAGTTTGGCAAAGCGAAAGCTGAGCGTCACCCGTACCTGGAGGCAAATCGACCAGCAAAAAATCCAGAGCACCCCAATCCACCTGCATCACAAATTGTTGGATGGTCTTCATGATCATCGGACCACGCCAAATGACCGGCTGATCGCCATCCAAAAGGAATCCCATACTCATAAGCTTTACGCCATGGTTCATCAACGGGACTAGCTTCTCTTCGGGGCTTACCATTGGGCGCTCATCAACTCCCATCATCAAAGGAACACTTGGTCCATAGATGTCGCAGTCGAGCAAACCAATCTCGCCACCATTCTGGGCCAGCGCACAGGCGAGGTTTACTGCACAAGTACTTTTGCCCACGCCCCCTTTTCCTGACGCCACGGCGACCACCTTGTTGATGCCGGGGATACGGTTGGGTTGCGTTCCAGCCGAGGGGGAGGATTGGCCGGCCGGGGGCATTTTGATTTGCACCACAGCCCGATCAATGCCGTCAATCGAAATGGCTGCGGCTTCCACGGTGGCTTTTAGTTGGGCGGCTACATCGGGGCTATGGGAGGACAGCTCCAACTCAATACTCGCGGAGCCGTTGGCAGCCGCCAAATTTTTCACAAGCCCAAAAGACACGATGTCCCGAGAGTAGCCGGGGTAGCTCACGTTCTTAAGAGCGTTTTCGATGGATTGTTCCAAACTCATTTTTTATGTCCCAATTCGGCGACATTGTTCGTAGTTTGTCGATCTGTGTGGGGATGATCTCCAACACGTGATCAATCTCATCCTCCATGGTGTCGCGCCCAAGGGATAGGAGAACGTTGCCCTTGGACAGGGAGGCGTCAAGTCCGATTGCCGCAAGGGCGGGAGGCACCGTCATATTTTTAGTGACGCATGCTGCCCCGCTCGCGATGGCGATACCTTGAAAATCCAGCGCCAATGCTAGCCCTTCGCCCTCTAGGCCTTCGAAAGAATAATTCAAGTGATGGGGCAAACGTCCGGGGCCGAGCGGGGCGCCGTTCAGCCGAAAGCCATCCACGCGCTCCCACAGCCCATGATGCAGCCGATGTTGCAAAGGGAGCAGATCCACAGGTGGCAATCCCACTGCGACGCCCGCACCCACGATGGCCGCCACGTTTTCTGTCCCTGCCCGTAACCCTTCCTCCTGCATTCCGCCGTGAATCAGTGGACATAACGGCACTCGCCGATCGCGACATAGTACCCCCACTCCCTGCGGCCCCCCGAACCTGTGCGGTGCCAGTGTGAACAGCGAAACTCCCTCCGGGCGCGCATCGACCGGCAGCCATCCACCGATTGCCGTTGCGTCTACCAGTAGCGGAACCCCGCGCTCCATTGCCATTGTCCCTATCTTTGCCGTGTCTTGTATCGTCCCCAAGTCATGACTTCCGTGATGTGTCGCGATGAGGATCGTCTGATCTGTGATCGACTCTGCGATGGCCGACGGCTCCACCTGCCCTTCACCATTCACAGCAACGCGCGTGGCCTCGAATCCATTTTCCTCCAGCCAAGCCACCGAGCGGTCAATTGATGGGTGCTCGATGTTCGACAACACAATATGATTTCCCCGTTCCCGCAGTGCCCAAGCTGTGCCCTTGACTGCCAGGTTATTTGCCTCGGTGCCGCTGCTGGTAAAAATAATTTCCTCTGCGTCTGCGTGCATCATCGCCGCGCAATTTGACCGCGATTCCTCAACCGCTTCACGTGCCGCGAGCCCATTTCCATGCAGGGAATCCGTGCTGCCGAATTGTTCTCGCAGAAACGGCCGCATGGCCTCCTGGACCTCGGGGGCCAATGGCGTGCTGGCGAGATGATCGAGATAAACACGGCGCTTCATACCGGGAGAGTAGGTGAGCGGGAATTATTTCAAAAGCGTCAAGTAGTCCGAGAGCACACGTATATTGCCGATGAACACACCCGTTTCGATACGATCTCCAAAAGTCATTCCACGCGTCTCAAGTTTATTTTTGGTTATCCAGCGACCCTTGTCATCTTGGGCGACAATTATTTCCTGCACCTGCTTTTCCATTGCTTTCGCGTGAGAGGCACTCTGTTGAAGGGTTAATGGGGGGCGTTTTTGCGTGGCCAGGTATTTTTCACGGCCCATGGACTTCACATTCTCGTAATAACGAATCATCGACTGCACTCCGAAAGAACTTTGAAAACTGTAATGCGTCGGCAAATCGTCGTCGGAGTAAACCAGCTTGTAGTCCTTGGTAAAATATAGTGGCCTATTTGTTTTTAGCTCATAAAAACGCGCCCATCTGTTCGGTCCAATCATTGATTCTTTAAACCATTTGACCGCGGGCCCGACGGCATGCAGATACTTGTCATCACCCAACTCCAGATACAAATCGATAAGCGTTCGGCAAACGCCGACACTCTCCCCGCCAGTTACTGATGGGGGCTCGAACCGGCGAGCCCAAGTTGGTTCCATACGTGCGTTGTACTGTTGGGCCCAAGTGGATTGTGGTCCGGGCAGTTGAGCTAATAGAAGAAAATCACCGCCACGTTTCACGGCAGCGAGGAATTCACGCCGGGTTTGCCCTAGTCGCTTGTGGGCTTCGAGTGCGGTGAGGATGCAGTCGCGAATGGAGTTGTCGTTGAATGTATAATGCGAGCGGTAATCGAGGCCCTCGTAAGTACGTGACCATTTCTCGGGATACGTTGCTTTGATGACAGGAAATTCTTTTGGATTAACCGGCCTGCCGTCATGACGCTGCGGCCAAGCCCCATTGGGATACTGGCTCTCCAGCAATTTAGTTAGGCCGTACATCTGCGCATGAAGAATGCGTTTCTCACGCTCATCCAGTGGTTGCCTGCAGTACTCGGCCAGCGCCATTAGGAAATGCAAGGCACTCTGCGAGTTGTCATCATCAAACGTCGTGGTATTTCGTCTCTTGGCAATTTCCTTGACGTTTAGTTTCCCGCGATCCATCTGCCGGTACCAGCGGTTGATAGAGGCGAAATCAAACCGGTAATCCCAGCCACCACTCTCCAACTGACTCATTGCCAGGCAATCGCCAACAGTCAAAGCACAGTCGAGCAGATACGCATCGCCTGTCGCCTTGTATGCTCGCAAAAACGCTGTGCCCACCGAGGGTGTACCCGGTGGCTGAATCCAGATCATGGTTCTAGATGCTTTTACCTCGCCGGCCATCAGTTTCAAGTCGGCGGAGTAACGCCAAAGATAGCCGCCTTCTGATGAGATGGAACGCATGAACTGGGATCCTTTGCGTATAGCTTCCATAACTTCTGTGCGCGTATCGGCAGCCAAAGACAGATAGCAAAGTGAAATCAGGAAGAGAAATAAACGCATCAGCATGTGAAAACCTTAACACCCAGCCTACCTTCGTCCAGCGCAACCGCTTGCCTTGTGAGTTGCTCGCGACTAGCCTGAGACCACATGCGTTTGCTGGATCGCTATCTATTGCGCGAGCTAATTGTGCCACTGTTTTTTTGCCTAGTCGGGTTCCTTATTTTTTGGACGGCATTTGACCTATATAGTGACTTGGATGAATACCGCTCACTTGGAATACGATTGTATCTTTCAAGATTGCCCAACCTGATGACAATTGTATTACCAATTTCTTTGTTACTGGCATTACTGTATACGTTGACGAACCTATCCCGGCACAATGAGATTGCTGCAATGCGTTCAGCGGGCATTAGCTTAGCACGTTTAAGTGTGCCCTATTTGATGGTAGGCATTGCGATGGGGATAATGCTGTTTGGTATCACCGAGTATTTTGGGCCGCGCGCGCGCCTGTTAGTTGGAGCAACCCAAAAAAACGCCAAGGGTATCCAGGAGGAATCTGTATGGCAGGTAAAAGTTCGAGTGCCAAAGCAGGACTCAGGGGACGAACAAATTATAGGTCCCTCACGATTTAATACTAGCACGCATGAGCTTCAGGAGATTGTAGCAGAATTCAACAGCTCGACCCGCGACCGCCATCTTTTTTTACCACAAACCAATGAGGCTACAAAGATTAGTCGAGGGGAATGGACTTCCAGAGGATGGGTATTCTACAATGTACATTGGATGTGGAAGAACCCTGGTTCTTACGATTGGCCTAACCCAAAGGTTTCACGTTTGTTAGATGTTACTAACGTAGTTGGTTTGAAAATAAAACCCGAAGACCTGATGAAGGAGGTTGAGCGGCGGAGCGTCAAAACGCGACTTACATCACATGATGCCGGCAAGAAGCTTTTGTTCAGTGTAGCCGAACTGTTGGAGTACGGGCAAGACGGGGAAGCGGCGACTCCTGGAACTAAGGAGTATTGTCAGGTTCACACTCAGCTGCACGGACGATTGGCACAGCCATTTACATGTATTGTGGTGGTTTTGGTGGCGTTACCTTTTGGCGCGTTCCTAGGGAAGCGAGAAGCGTTTGTAGGTGTGGCGGCTAGCGTTGCACTCTGTTTTGCACACTTCATGTTATTCGAGTTGGGCATGTGGGCCGGCACAAGTGGAATGGTCGCGGGTTTAGGAGCTCTTGGGCCACTAATGGCGGCTTGGTTGCCTAATATTAGCTTTGCGGGAATCGGACTCGGAATGACTTGGAAACTGCGATGAACAAAACAGCACCGACCAATCATTATGGGAGATTGGAGCGAATGTATAAAATTAGCCGAGTGGTGCATTCCACACTTGAGCCGAATGAAGCGTTGCAGCTTGTTGTTCGCGAGGCGACCGAACTGGTGGGTGCATCAAGCGGCTCGCTTGTTCTTGTCAATCCAACGACAGGACTACTGGATATTGAGGCGGCTATAGGGCTGTCGGCGGATGGGAAGGCCTTAAAGTTACGTTTGGGTGAAGGCATTACCGGATGGGTGGCTCGCACTGGAGAACCGACCAGAGTGGATGATGTCTCCATAGATGAACGGTACGTTTCGGCGCGCGCAGGTGTGCTGTCGGAAATGGCAGTGCCCTTGGTGATGGATGAACAGGTGCGAGGAGTATTGAACGTTGACGCTGATCGTACGGCTGCGTTTACGGCTGAAGATCAGGAGTTACTGGAGGAACTGGCCGGGCACGCAACTCAGGCCATTAGGAACACGTGGCTCTACCAGCAGTTGCGTCATCAAGCGCGATTGTTGGAAACATTGGTCAAAGTTAGCCAGTCGATCAGTTCCTCATTGAATCTCGATGATGTTCTGGATGGGATAACGCGTGAAGCAGCCGGGCTTATTTCTTCGCGCATGACGTCACTGCAATTGCTCGATACGACAGGTGAATGGCTGGAGATACAGGCGCAATATGGGGCTGGCTCGGATTACCAGAAGCGCCCACGTCTCAGCGCGGATGAAAGCTTCATGGGGTCGGTGGTCCGCCGTCAGAAACCGATGCAGCTGGGGAGCATACAGACCTCTCCACAATATCAGCATCCAGAAATTGCCAGACGCGAAGGGTTGGTAGCGTTGCTCAGCGTGCCCTTAGTGTTTAACGAACAGTGTTTGGGAACGCTGAATGTTTACACTGACACCCCGCATGTATTCTCCAATGAGGATGTGCATACATTAACGGCACTTGCGGAATTATCTGCAATTGCGATTGAAAAGGCCCGATTATATGAGCGGACTGTGGATGTAGAAGAGCAGCTGCGACGCAACGAGCAACTTTCAGCACTCGGATTGCTGGCGGCAGAGGTG
>CAYUXV010000371.1:0-7710 GCA_964448875.1 uncultured Verrucomicrobiota bacterium | reverse complement strand
GTGTTACATCGCGTGGTGCTACACCCGTCCCGCCCGTGGTAAGCACGAGATGCGCACCCTTTGCTATATGCGCACGGATTGTACGTTGGATCTGCTCCTTTTCATCGTTCACAATAGCTTCAGCTATCACCGACCAACCATAACCATCAGCCGCCTCTTTCACCAATGGTCCTCCCAAATCATCATACTGCCCTGCCGAGGCCCGATCTGACACGGTAATGATGCCAACTTGAATCTTCATTGTTTTGTTTTCGATACCAGTTTCACATTTGTGATTCGCATTTTTTTATCCACGGCCTTGCACATATCGTAAATGGTCAAGGCCGCAAGATTCACTGCTGTAAGCGCCTCCATCTCTACACCTGTCTGTGCTGCCACCTTTGCCGACGCGGTAATAATTATACAATCGCCATCTTTTGGCATTTCAAAGTTAACTTCACAATAACTGACAGGCAATGGGTGACACATGGGAATCAAATCGCCCGTTCGCTTGGCCGCTTGGATACCAGCGATTCGCGCCGTTGCAAGCACATTGCCTTTAGCAATCTTATTACTTTCAATGAGCTTAAGAGTCTCCTTTGCCATCCGAATTTCCCCCTGAGCTTTAGCTGTGCGCTGCTGGAAAGGTTTTCCAGACACATCAACCATCCGCGCCTCTCCTTCTCCGTCAATATGAGTGAGCCCGCTCATTATCTCTGATTGACCTGTGTAGTTTTGAATGAACTGATCCATTCTCCTATAACACGGCGCATCTCCAAGGGCACCTGCATATTGGGCTGCACATGACGAGGAATATAATCTGGCGATGTAGCCCAGAGATCTGTTGTCACAAGTATTTGGCCGTCACAATGTTCCCCTGAGCCAATACCAATGGTGGGGATTGGGATCGCACGCGTAATTTCGGCAGCAACCGCAGATGCAACCAACTCCAGTACAACCCCGAATGCACCAGCCTCAGCCAGAACGTGAGCATCGCAGAGAATGGCTTCACATTCTTCATTTGTCTTGCCTTTCACTCGATAACCACCCTCAGCATGGACGTTTTGCGGAAGCATTCCGATGTGGCCGAAAAATGGAATCCCATCAGTAACAATTGCCTCTACTTGTGATCGAATGGTTGTTCCGCCCTCAGCCTTCACGGCTTCTGCGCCAGCATCCATAAGTCGCCGGGCATTGACCAAAGCCATTCCTGCATTCTCATAGCTACCTTTAGGCAAATCTGTGACAACCATCGCGTTGGGCTTCGCACGGGCAACAGCACGAGTGTGGTGCTCCATGTCAGCCATTGTAACGCCAGTGGTGTCTGGAAGCCCAAGGACAACCATGCCGAGTGAATCACCAACAAGAAGTAAAGGCACACCGCATTCATCCAGCATACGCGCCATGGGATAATCATAAGCCGTCAAGGCAGCGATCGGTTCGCATCCCTTCATCTGCCGGATGGCTTCAGCGGTGATTTTCACGTATGACACGTCACTAGCTTTTGCGGAAAGGCTCTTTGGGACAAGGGGAAATTTCGAATTAACCGATATTCCTGAGATTCCCTTTGGATAAACCAATCAGGATTTGATTTAAGCCTCCCCACTTATCCATCCGCTGATCTTTGGCCATACCTTGGCGGTCGCGGTATACCATGCCATGGCAAGTAGGAGGACAAAACCCACACCACCCAATGCATTCATAAGTGGACTGTTACGATCCTCGCCCATGAGATCCTTGCGATTACACAACCACAACAACACACCAGCCATGAGTGGCGCAGCGATAACGGTGACAGCCTGCGCCATTACGATGGCAGCCACGGGCTTGGTCCCTGTATTGATAACATACAACGCCACGCCCATCCCGGTTAATAAAACTACAGCCGTCATGTAGCGCGTCCATTTCTCATCCGGGTCACTGCCCAAGCCTAGACCATCAGACAGCACGAAACCTCCAATCATGGAGTTGATTAAAAACGACGAATACGCAGCTGAAAACAGCCCCAAACAGAAAAGCGCCTTGCCCCAGCTTCCAAACAAGGGCTCCAGCTGCTTTGCCACCTCACCCGCATCAGCAAGTTCCTTGCCCTGGAGAACAGACGCAGCAGTGCCCATGATCATCAAGGTGATCAACGCCATCAGGCATGCTCCCACACGGGAGTCCACCAAACTGGCGGACAGATTCTCGCGTTCGATGCCCTTCTGTCGGACGAGATAAATCTGAAAATAGGCAGCAGCAATCACAAAGGTAGTTCCCACTAGCCCAAGCACGGTAATATCTACTTTGGTTTGTCCTCCCGGGACAAATCCCTTTCCCCATTCAATTAGATCCGGATTGGCAAAAATCAAATTGGCCGCAAACGCCAACAACATCAATCCCACAAATCCCATCATCAGTTTTTCAAGCGCCTTGTAGAGATTCTTGAACAGGAACAGAAATGCAATCGCAGCAGCGTTGAAGATGATGACGATGTAATCAAATTTGATGTAGGCGTTGAAGGCCGTATGTACGCCGAGGTTGTTACCAAACTGAAATGCTGAGGCGATGAAAAAGACGGACAGTCCAATAAGCACCGCAAGCCAACGACCAGCGCTATCTGTGAGCATTTTCCCCGGCGATTCCTTCGCCACCACACCAAGACGCGAGGCCATCATGGTGAAAGTCATCATGAACAGCACCGCAGCAATAACCACCCAACTCATGCCATAGCCTTGACTGGCCCCAACCTTGGAACTGGTAAGAATGCTGCCCGGGCCTATGACGACGCAGGCGGTGATTAGGCCAGGGCCAAGGGCTTGATACCAGCGACGAGGCTGGGATGGATTGTCTTCTGACATGCGCAGAGTTTAGGACCTGTTCGTGACGTGGGAAGCCTAAAGGCGATCAAGAACTTCCATTCCCTCCAGTTCAGCGAGGAGTTGGATAACTGACTTGGTTTGGTCGGGCAGAACAGCGTCTGGTGCAATTTCACTTAATGGCTCCAGCACAAAACGGCGCTGGTGCCAGCACGGATGTGGGAGTGTGAGTTCTGGTGTTGCGCGAGCCTCCTCCTCATAAGAAATGATATCCACGTCAAGTGGGCGAGGTTCATTTAACACAATCTTTGGTTTCCTGCCGAATTCGACCTCTAGATTCTTTAATTTGACTAATAGGGATTCAGGGTTTTCCTCCAGGAATGGCTCAATGGCAACAGCAGCATTTATAAAATCAGGCGACCCCGGAGGGCAATCAACGGGCGTGCTTCGCCAAAGGGAGGATTTTTTAATGGGCTTATCCGAAAGTTTCTGCAGTTCCACGATGGCGCGCTTTATGGTGGCGATTGAATCACCGAGGTTGGAGCCGAGCGCAATATATACAGGCATTACTCTAGCCCGAGCACGTTTTGCATGTTGTATAAACCTGGCTCTTTGCCCGCAGCCCATTGGGCGGCGCGAAGTGCACCGTTGGCAAAAGTCTCGCGGCTGGCCGCCTTGTGGGTGAGCTCTAAGCGTTCGCCCGTGCCAGCATAGACAACAGTGTGATCACCGACAACATCACCTCCGCGCAAACTGTGCATTCCAATTTCCTCGTTAGTACGTGCACCTACAATTCCTTCCCGACCATGACGTAAAGCATCTTTTTGCTGATTGCGCACCTCAAGAAGAATTTCCCCGAGGGTTGCAGCTGTGCCACTTGGAGCATCAACTTTGTGGCGATGATGCATTTCCACTACTTCCAAATCGAAGTCTGACCCGAGAATCTCCGTTGCCTTGCGCGTCAGCCAGAAAAGCGTGTTGACACCGGTTGAGTAATTGCTGGCCCAGACGATAGGAATGCTATCCTTGTGTTTCAGGATAGCATCTTTTCCCTCATCGGTGTGGCCGGTGGTACCAATAACAAGTGCCTTTTTGTGTTCAGCACAGAGAGCAGCAGCGTCTTGGGTTACTTCATGAAAGCTAAAATCGATGACAACATCGCAGTTCTCAACAATGTCGGACAAGTCATCCCCTTCGTCCACCTCGCCAACGATCTCAAGCTCTTCAATACTACCAGCGCAAGCAACAAGCATCTGACCCATCCGACCTTTATACCCATGGATAATAACCTTGGTCATTTTAGGACACCTGCAGTTTTCATCGTCGCATGAAGCTTACGGCGGTTATCAGGATGCATTTTTACCAACGGTGACCGGTATTCTTCGAGGCATAGACCAAGCTTGGCACAGGCAGCCTTAATGGGAACCGGGTTCGTCTCAACAAACAAATCCTTAAACAAAGGGTAATATTTATCATGTTGTTTCTGAGCTGCTTTGGCATCGCCCTTTAAGTAGCTATGCACCATCTTCACCAACTGACGCGGGATAATATTCGATGCAACACTTACCACTCCTTGTGCTCCAACAGACATGAAAGGCAGTGTCATCGAGTCATCACCACTTAGGATCGCAAATTTTTTGCCTAAAGCAGCACGCAACTGACTGACGCGATCAGGTGTTCCGCCTGCTTCTTTTATAGCCACAATATTCTGACAGTCGCCTGCCAACCGCACAGTAGTATCGACGCCAATTTCAACGCTACAGCGACCAGGTATGCTATAGAGGCAAATCGGAAGATTGGTCGATTTGGCGATGGTTCTAAAATGGGCGTAAAGCCCATCCTGGCTTGGCTTGTTGTAATAAGGGCACACCAACAACGAAGCATCTGCTCCGGCGTATTCTGCCGACTTGGTAAGATGAATCGCTTCGGAAGTAGAGTTGGCACCTGTCCCAGCCAGTACCTTGGCTCGTCCATGTGCGTAATACACAGCCAATTCAATAACCCGAATGTGTTCCTCAAAATCCAATGTCGGAGATTCGCCGGTAGTTCCAACAGGAACAATCCCATCCACACCCGCCTTCACCTGTCGTTCAACAAGACGACGAAACGTAATCTCATCAAGCCGTCCATCTCGAAAAGGCG
Organism: uncultured Verrucomicrobiota bacterium; assembly: GCA_964448875.1. Taxonomy (GTDB): domain Bacteria; phylum Verrucomicrobiota; class Verrucomicrobiia; order Limisphaerales; family UBA1100; genus UBA6614. The sequence goes on along the minus strand of CAYUXV010000371.1, from coordinate 2,791 downwards.
TAACAAGTGCTGTATATACTCCAGTAAACATTGAATGCGCAGAAGCTAGCAGGTCGTGCGTCGAACTCAAGGTGTTTTCAGATTTCTATGGTTCCCTCGTAGACAAATTCGGCTGGACCAGAAAGACGAACATTATTTAAGTCATCATCAAATGACACCTCCAATGCGTCACCGCCAAGAACATCTACCTTGATAGGTGTCGAAAAACCGTGCAGGCAACCCGCTACAATTGCACTAGCAGTAACTCCAGTACCACAGGCAAGCGTTTCCCCCACTCCACGTTCATATGTCCGCACTCGAATGTGTTCGGCCGCAATCGTTTGCACAAAGTTAACGTTTGTGCCGGCAGGCATAAATTTCTGGTGATTGCGTATCTCACTACCAAGTGAAGCGACCATTGCCTGATCTGCGTCATCAACAAATATCACCGCATGAGGAACACCCGTGTTAACCGAATGAATCTGGCGATCTCCCACAGACAAGGACACAGTTTCATTAAGATTTAAATCTGTAGGTTTGTTTAGATTTACCACGACAACAGAGTCATAGATTTGTGCACGAATCACTCCACATCCCGTAAGAAACGAGAATTCACCATCCACGCCAACAAGCCTAGACAGGAAGCGAGCAAAACAGCGGGCACCATTGCCACACATTTCAGCTTCACTCCCGTCACTATTAAAAAAATCCCAAGCCCAGTCAGTCTGAGCATCAGGACAGGGCTTAAGAAGCATTACACCATCAGCGCCAACTCCTCGCTGTCGATGGCACAAGCCCGCCACCTGTGCTGCAGACAACACCACACAGCCATCACGATTATCTACCAGGATGAAATCATTACCCGCGCCGTTCATCTTGGTGAAATCCAATTGCATATAAACAGACTAGCGTAAGCACTGATGTTGTCGCACGCCCAAAATCTCTTTACATGAACTCATAAATACGCAGAATATTTTTTGTGTCCGTGAAAACCAAGGACTCTCCGGGCCGAACCGGAGTGTCTGTGTCAAAATCTGACACCCAAAAGGGTTCAAAGCTAGAGGCCGCCATTGATCGGTCTTGTGATTTTCTTTTAAGCCAACAAAAACCAGATGGTCACTGGTGTTTTGAACTAATGGTTGATGCCACACTTGTAGCCGACATGGTTGCCTACCATCACTGGAACGACAAAGTAGACAAAAAATGGCAACAGAAGGCGATCAATCATATATTCTCGATGCAACTCGAGGACGGCGGTTGGAATATATATCTTAACGGCCCAGCTGAAATTAACGCTACAGTCAAATGTTACCTTGCGTTGAAACTTGCCGGTGTGCCAACCACTGACCAACGCATGCTCAAAGCTCGGGAAATGGCTCACAACCTTGGTGGCCCGGCCCGAATGAACACCTTTTCCAAGTTATATCTGGCATTAATTGGCCTTTACCCTTGGAAACACCTGCCAACCATACCTGTTGAAACCATCCTGCTCGGCAAGTTTTTTCACGTGAACTTTTACGAAATGAGTTCATGGAGCCGTTCAATGTTGGTTCCACTGGCTATAATCAACTGCTATAAACCCACGCGCCAAGTGGGAGTTAGCCTTGACGAACTCTACCCTGATGGCTTTCACGAACGTGATCTAAAGCTCCCCAAAGATCCTGAGTATTTCACATGGCGAAATTTCTTCATCCACCTCGACAAGCTGCACAAACTCGCCGAGTGGTTTGCTCGACATAACATACACCCTTTTCGCAAGCGTGCACTACGCAACGCGGAAAAGTGGATGATTGAACACTGCGAAGGGTCATCCGGACTGGCTGCAATTTTTCCAGCCATGCTCAACTGCCTGATCGCACTCAAGGCTTTAGGTTATAAAGACGACCACCCGGAGGTAGTTCGCGCGGAGAAAGAACTAAAAAACCTTGAGCACGAAACTAAGGATCGTGTTTGGCTTGAACCATGCTTCTCCCCCGTATGGGACACCGCTATCACGGAAATCTGTCTCCACGCGGGTGGTGTGCCTGCCGATTCCGCACAGCTACGGAAAACAACCGACTGGATACTAGACAGGGAAATAAGATTCCACGGTGACTGGAAATTCAAAAACCCTACTGACGCAGAACCCAGCGGCTGGGCGTTTGAACACGAAAACAAATGGAATCCAGACGTCGACGATACAGCAATGGTTCTTATGGCACTACGCCGCGTACCTGGCAACGATCGAAGCAGACGGGATATTGCTATTGAGCGAGGTCTAAAGTGGATGCTCACATTCCAATGCAAAGATGGAGGATGGGGTGCGTTTGACAAGGACTGCACAAAAGATATTTTAAACAAAGTTCCTTTTGCAGATCATAACGCAATGCTAGATCCCGAATGTGCGGACATTACGGCGCGCATACTTGAATTTCTCGGGCAAGAAGGGTACAAACCCGACAACAAACAGGTGAGAAAGGCCATTCAATTCCTGCGGGACAATCAGGAAGAAGACGGCTCATGGTATGGGCGCTGGGGTGTTAATTATATTTACGGAACATGGGCTGTACTCCGCGGAATACGCTCAATTGGATTAGACATGAAACAACCCTGGCTGCAACGTGCACGACGTTGGCTAGAGAAAGCGCAGAATGAAGACGGCGGATGGGGCGAACGCTGCAATACCTATGACGACCCAATTTATAAGTCTCAAGGGCCAAGCACACCTTCACAAACAGCTTGGGCAGTGATGGGCTTACAATCTTTTGGGGACCCCAAAAATGAGTGCATAAAATCCGGCATCCATTATTTGACTCACACACAGAATCCCGAT
>CAYUXV010000370.1:0-7956 GCA_964448875.1 uncultured Verrucomicrobiota bacterium | reverse complement strand
GTGCGTGTGCCAGTGGCAAGGAAGCGCCGAGTCATGTACTAAAGGCGATAGGAGTTGCCGATGAGGACACCGATCGTGTGGTGCGTTTTAGCAGCGGCTGGGAGACAACGGCAGCGGATTGGGAAGCCCTGGCCAAAGGTGTGTCACACGTGGGTGCAGATCTGGAGAATCAGGTGAACTAGGGATTTCCTCCAAAGGGATCAATAGGCTCTGTGCTGTTTAGACCGGGTGGCACTGTGTTATTTAAATCCGGTAATTTGCCTGGGGGGGAAGTTGGAATCTGTCCGGGAGGTTGATTGTTTTCTCCGGGCGGTGAGTTTTCACCTGGATTGGAGCTAGGCATAGCAGGCTGCGAAGAGGCGATCAACTGGCCAAGCCAAAGCAATAGAATTGGTACCAACAAACCGAGACCTAGTGCGACATAAACCGGCCATTTCTGCTTAACAGTACGAACTGCCAGGATAACCCCGAGCGCCATCGTGGCCAGCACACCGAATACCATAGCGTAAACGAGCCATTTGAAGCCGGTAGTGTTATAGGAGCCTGCTCCACGTGACGGCGTGGGTGGTGGCTTGAAGAAAACTTTGAAACCTTCGTCCAGAGATTTCGTTATGTCTGCGGCATTTTTGCCCGTTACAGCATCAGATTTATCAATATGAAGAGTGAAAGTTTGAGGGGCAACGACATGTACAAAATATTCCTGACCATCTTCCAATCCTTCTGGTGCAAAGGTTGGAAGTGTGCCGGGTTGTCCGTTACTATAATTATGAGGACTAACGGTAGTTAGCAAATTTTTTTCCACGTCCACGCTCTTGATGGATACACTCTTTGGGGAAGAGGTTGGGGTGGTCGGATAGAATTGCAGTTAGTGAACCCAATAAAGTATTTGGATGAATGTTTGGGCTTCCTCGGGTCCCTTTTGTACTGCTGGCCAACCTGTGAGGATAAATCCGGAGAGAATGTATAGAAACAACAGAGGTGTGAAGAAGCAGCCCAGGTAGAGATGCCAACGGCGCAGTTTTTTCATAGGACGGGCCTGCGCTTTATTTGATCTGGCCAGGCAGGGGGATGTATATCTTACTTCCTACGAAAATTTTCTCTGGATTCATTCCGGGGTTGGCTTTCAGGATTTCCCCCATTGAGATTCGACCTTTTTTCTCTTTACGAAAATGTTCGTTGTATAATGCAAGGATGCCACTAAGAAATTCACCGGTGGCAACTGTGTGTTCAACTGTCTTGATCGACTTCTGCGGGGCTGGTTTCGGCGTAGGTTTTGGTGGATTCTGTGCAACTACGATGATTTTGGCGATTTTGCGAAGAAGCTTGGTGAATTCCGCCAAGATTTTTTCACGATCACCAATTCGTTTCTTGTCAATTTCCTCAATACGTTTTTGCGCGCCGCGAAATTCTTCTTGAGTGGCAAAGTTGCGTTTCGATTGCGCACCAATTTGAACAATCATTGCACGCAATTTTTCGTTTTCTGTGATCAAGGCATCGATTTTCCGCGCTTGTAATGCGTTGGCTGCACGTAAGTCTTCTATGCTACCTCCAAGTTGGTTGAATCGCTCGACAATGTATCGCCCCAAGGCATCATTTGGAAGGGCACTATCCACCTGCTTATCCTTTCCATTCTCCTTAACCTTGATCGGGTTGTCGTCCTTTGATTTTGAATCTTTGTTCGGTTTTGGTTCTGTATCTTCGGGTGGTTTTGGTGTCGGATTTTCGTCCTTCTTTTTCTCTGGCTTTACTTTATCAGCGGGCTTGTCTTTGCTGATTTTTTCTTTGTTTTTGGCCGGTTTGGATTCGCCACTATCTTGGGCCAGAATCGGGACAGCACACAGAACACCCAACACCAGTAAACCCGACAGAAAATCAACGCTCCTCATGCACCCAAGGGTACTGCTATATACGATACAGTTCAAGTGCCAAACAGTCGCCGCGTTTTGGACTTTTTCCACGGGCTATACACAGGCAGGCTTGGTTTGTGAACGTACGGCAGGCGATTCTAAAACAAACTGATGCCTTGAAGGCGGTTGGTATTGATTCACCGCAGTTGGATTGTGAATTGCTTCTGGAGCATGTCTTGGGGAAACCACGAATTGAATTCTACATGGAGCCAGAGCTGATTTTGTCAGAAATCGAAGCTCGACGATTCGCCGGTTTCGTGGCTCGGCGAGCGAAACGAGTGCCGTTGCAGCACTTGGTTGGCACAGTGTCTTTTTGTGGATTAGAGATACACGTAAATCATCATGTTCTAAATCCTCGTCCGGAAACCGAACAGTTGGCCGAAGAGGCTATACGTGTTCTGGTTGGAGTGAAACGGCCTCGTGTGCTTGATTTCGGCACAGGGAGTGGTTGTTTGGCGATCGCTATTGCTGTGGAAAACCCAGAGGCGCAAATTGATGCGCTTGATTTATCAGCAAGGGCACTTGATGTGGCGGGGTCGAATGCCCGTCGAAATCGAGTTGCTTCGCGGATTCGTTTTTTGCAGGGCGACGGTAAGCAAGGATTGCCCGGACGCGTTTGGTACCACGTCATTGTGGCAAACCCGCCGTATATTCCCAGCGCCGAAATCGATCATTTACAACCGGAAGTGCGTGATCATGATCCGCGTTTGGCGCTCGATGGAGGGAGTGATGGCCTTGAATTTTACCGGATACTGGCTGACCGCTCTCATTGCAGATTGAAACCGAGCGGTCAATTACTTATGGAAATAGGCACCGACCAAGCCGAGGATGTGAGAAAATTGCTGACATCAAAAAACTGGAGTGTTGATAAAATTCTCCCTGATTTGAACGGCACTTCTCGAATCGTGGTTGCCTCTCTTGATGAAAAATGAACAATGCCCTTGGCCTAAAGAGGTCAGAAGGAAAAATAAATGGATAAGCTTTTAGTTCGAGGAGGTGTTCCCTTAAAAGGCGAGGTTGAGATTAGTGGTGCGAAGAATGCTGTGCTCCCAATCATGGCGGCGACGCTTTTAACTTCCGAACGCTGTGTGATTCGTCGTGTGCCGGATCTTGAGGATGTAAAAACAATGGTGGCCATCCTTCAGTCCCTTGGGGCTAAGGTGCAGCATGCAGGAGATACGTTGATCGTTGAAGCTGTTCGCATCAAAGACAAAGCAAACTATGATTATGTACGAAAAATGCGTGGCTCCATCTGTGTGCTTGGTCCACTGCTTGGCCGATTGAAGCGCGCCAAGGTTTCCGTTCCCGGGGGTTGCCTCATCGGTATTCGGCCTATAGCTCTGCATTTAAAGGGGATGAAAGAGTTGGGGGCCAAGGTCACAAACGTAGGCGGATATGTGAGGGCCACAACCAAGAACTTGAAGGGAGCGAATATTTTTCTCGGCGGCCATGCAGGGCCAACAGTCTTGGGCACCGCCAATGTAATGATGGCAGCCGTGTTGGCAAAAGGACAAACCATTATAGAGAGTGCGGCTTGTGAACCGGAGATTACGGACTTGGCAATGTTCCTGAACGCAATGGGTGCGCGTGTTGAAGGCGCGGGTAGTCCAACAATTTCAATCACAGGAGTAAAGCAATTGCATGGGACAGAGCACGAAGTGGTGCCCGATCGAATCGAGGCGGCAACATACGCCATCGCGGCGGTGGCGACTAAGGGTGAGGTGACTTTGAAAGGCGCGCGTGCGGATCATCTCACAGCAGTGATCGATAAGCTGGAAGAGGCAGGTGCCAAGATTGAGCAGAAGCGAGGCAAGATTACTTTCAGTCGCGGACGTACTATTAAGCCGGTGGATATTACCACCCTGCCTTACCCTGGATTTCCTACGGATGTTCAGGCTCAGATGATGGCGTTGCTTACATTGAGTACAGGTATTAGCATCATCACTGAGCGCGTCTTTGAGGCGCGCTTTATGCATGCGGCGGAGCTGGGTCGACTGGGAGCCGATGTGTCCATCACCGGGCCGAGTGCAATTGTTAAGGGCTGTAAGGCGCTCAGTGGTGCACAGGTTATGGCAAGTGACTTGCGGGCAAGTGCCGCTTTGGTAGTCGCAGGGTTGATAGCCAGCGGCATTACGCAAATTAACCGCATATATCATTTGGATCGCGGTTACGAAAAAATAGATAAGAAATTTGGTGCTTTGGGTGCGCGGATTCAAAGAATAGGAGACTAAGCTGTGGTGAGGTTATTTTTGTCTGGATTTTAACTGATTTCCTCCACTTAATGGGTGTGTCAACCTGCTCTGACCCGATGAAATGCAAAAATCCCAGGTATGATAATCCTTCGTTCGTTTTCCATTGTCCCCATTGTAATGAAGGTCTGAACGCTGACCAATCTCTACTAAATACGGTTTGGGCACAATATAACGGGATCATCCCTTGTGCTGCTGCTAACTGTGGTAAGGAAATCACTGTGCCAACGTTGGAGGAAATGGCTGCGATGATGTCTGGAGCAGCTGCGCCCAACACGGCTGCGCCTGTTGTTGATGCCACACCGCCCGATGAACCGGTTACTGACAGTACGCCAACTGACCAGACCGCCACCGAAGTGGTGGAAGCCAAATCTGCGATTGCTGCACCGGCGCCTGCTCCAGCCCCAGTTCCTGAAGTGGCAGCGGCAAAGCCCGCGTCGGAACCACAGATAGGGCAGGCAGCGCAATCTCAACAAGGCGATGACAAAAAAAGAGAGGCCACCGATACAGGGACAGCTCCTTTAAATATTAAACATGGGTTTGGTGCTGCTTCACCTGTTACTTTGGACCAAGAAGCTCGGGGGGGGGAATTGACGATACATACCATCCGCCACAGTGAGTGTCTTAAGGGGGAGAAAGACAAGTTTGATGAGACCGTGACAGAGTTTTTGCGCAGCCAAGGGGAGGATAACATTATTACTGTGAGCCCGATACAGTACTCGAATGGTGAAAAGCAGACCGTTGATTACGGCGTGATCATCTACTACAAAACCAGTTAGAACTTCTATCCGAAGAGGTCAAGTTGTGGAGACGGCGAAAGGTCACGCAGCTTCTTTCGTTCCGTTCGAGCGGTCCCTTCAGACTTCGAATCTCCGGCAGGTGTCAGGTCTGATTCCTCAAGGTTACACAATATATCTCCCGCACGATCAAGTACTTCAGAGGGTACACCAGCGAGACGAGCAACTTGAATCCCGTAGCTTTGGTCTGCCGCGCCATCGATTATTTGGCGCAGAAAAATAATCTGGTCGTTGTATTCGCGGACAGCAACATTGCAGTTAAATACGCGATCAAGCCGTCCTCCCAATTCTGTCAGTTCATGATAATGTGTTGCAAAGAGTGTTTTTGCTCCAATCTGGTTGTGGAGGTATTCAACGATCGCCCAAGCAAGGCTGAGTCCATCAAAGGTACTGGTACCACGTCCGATCTCATCAAGAATCACGAGGCTTCTTTGCGTAGCATGGTGCAAAATATTTGCTGTCTCACTCATTTCCACCATGAATGTAGACTGCCCGCGCGCCAAGTCATCACTTGCCCCGATGCGGGTAAAGATACGATCGACTAAGTCAATGCGTGCCGATGTAGCAGGAACGAAAGATCCTGTGTGCGCCAGCAGTGTCAAAAGGGCTGTTTGTCGTATATATGTGCTTTTCCCAGCCATATTGGGCCCGGTAATGAGTGCCACTTGCCGGGTGTCTTTGAGGGATATGTCGTTCGGCACAAAACGCTCCTCCAGCGCAGCTTGTTCCAGGACAGGATGCCGTCCTGCAGTAATTTCCAGTTGCCCATCAGTTCCTATAGCTGGACGGCAGTAGTCGTATTGCCGTGCTATCCCTGCAAAGCACACGAGTACATCCAGTTGTGCCAAGGCTGATGCGGTTTCCTGTATAGGTTGAATTTGTGCGACAACGGCCTCGCGGAGCTGAAGAAACAAGTCATACTCGAGTTTTACAGCGCGTTCCTCCGCGCCGAGAACTTTACTCTCTATTCCTTTCAATTCATCAGTGATGTACCGTTCCCCGTTTGCGACAGTTTGTTTGCGATGGTATTCTGGAGGCACTTTATCAAGGTGCGTACGTGTAACTTCAATGAAGTAGCCGAACACGTTGTTGAAGCGCACCTTAAGAGATGAGATTCCGGTGCGTTCCATTTCTCTTTGCTGTAATTCGGCGATCCACATTTTGCCTTCGCGAGATGCGTCCCGCAATTCGTCGAGTTGTGTGTCGAAAGCATCGCGGATTAATCCACCATCTTTTAAGGCAGCTGGTGGCTCGTCAACTATGGCACGACTAATCAAGTCAACCAGTTTCGGGAGTGTTGGCAGGAGCTTTTCGAGCGACTGGAGGAGCGAAGTTTGAGGTTCATTATCATGAAGTTCAAGTTCGGTGATTTGTTCTTGGTATGCTTGGGCAGCAATAGTTTCATTCAATATTTCTTTCATTGAAGGCAACAGTTGCAGCGATAGTTGCAATTGGCGAAGATCACGCCCATTGCCCGTACCGATACTCAGGCGTGTTAGTATGCGTTCTAAATCTTTTACTTCGCGTAAATAATGATGGAATGCATCCATCAAATTCGGGTTGTTCACCCAAGCATGTACTGCTGCTTGTCGTTGTTGAATGGCGGCTACATCAGCAAGCGGTTGTGTGAGCCAGTCGCGCAAAAGGCGTGCGCCCATTGGGGTGGCAGTACGGTTCATTGTGCCATAAAGACACGCGGTCCGAGGAGCATCTCGCTGCAAAGGTTCGAGGATTTCCAAGTGTCGCAGTGTAGTTATATCAAGCGTGAGAAATCCTTCGGACGTATAAAAAAACAGCGACCGTAGATGCGCCACATCACGGCGTAAATGGTGTGAAAGATAGTGCAGTACGCCACCTGCTGAGCCAATAGCTGCGTTTCGGTTTTTCAAACCAAAGCCGTCGAGAGTTTTTACGCCAAAGTGCTCACGAAGGGTGTGCTCTGCTGTTTCCATACCGAAAACCCAGTCTTCATGCTTCTGCAAGATAGGCGCGACAGGCTCAATAAGTGCCCTTAAATCAGTAGCATTTTCTGGAATTACCACCTCAGCTGGACGGAGACGTTCAAGTTCAGTGAGCAAGGCATCGGAGTCGGTAAGCTCAGTGGTCTTGAAACTTCCCGTAGTGAGATCAATAACCGCAAGAGCGAAAACACGCCCCTCTTTCACCACGGAGGAGAGATAATTATTGCGTTCAGCTGTGAGCATACGCTCATCAAGATGAGTGCCGGGGCTTAGAATTTGTGTGACCTCTCGCGCTACTAGTTTTCCAGGTTTTGCGTCCTCGATCTGTTCGCAAATAGCGACCTTACGCCCAGCCTTTAAAAGTTTAATAATGTAATTGTCTGCAGCGTGATAAGGGATGCCGCACATTGGCATACCACCACGTTTAGTGAGAGCCACTTCAAGAATTCCAGCACCTTCTTGTGCGTCTTCGAGAAACATTTCGTAGAAGTCGCCTAACCGAAAAAGGAGCAGTGAGTTAGCAGGCAACCCATCTTTGATGTGACGATATTGTGTCATCATCGGTGTAAGTTTAGCCTTTGACTGGGCAGCCATGAGGCGACGCTAGCGTGTTGTTTTCTTCGGTGGAAGGGAAAATGATGTGAACAAAAAAATTTAGGTGTGTAAAATTATACTATGCAACTAGGTCAAAATTGTTGTATACGTATCGTGTGTGGGCAACGGGGGGTTGCCGACACTAAACTCAAAATGGAAGGAGGTGAACTTCATGGCCAAAAAAAAGAAAGCTGCGAAGAAAAAGAAAGCTGCCAAGAAAAAGGTAGCAAAGAAAAAGCCTGCTAAGAAAAAGAAGGCTGCAAAGAAAAAGCCTGCTAAGAATAAGAAGGCTGCAAAGAAAAAGCCTGCAAAGAAAAAGAAGGCTGCAAAGAAAAAGCCAGCTAAGAAAAAGAATGCTGCAAAGAAAAAGAATACTAAGAAAAAGAATGCTACAAATCAAAATAAATATAATTAAAAAAAGAATTCAATACAAAATAATTATAATATG
>CAYUXV010000369.1:0-19632 GCA_964448875.1 uncultured Verrucomicrobiota bacterium | reverse complement strand
GCTCGAATGTGCGTTCAGATACACGCTTCATCAGTGCTTCACTGGCGACATGCTCGGCTTGCTGTTGCAGTGCGCGTCGTTGTGGGTACCATTTTTCTTGGGCGGACATGCCTGATATATAACGATAAGAACACCCATATTTCCGGGCTAATTCGCGCAATGTGCTGCTGCCAGCGAGGAACTCCTTCCGCATCTTGACCACATCAAATCGTTTTCTCGCTGCCATGGTACTTGATAGTGTAAACCACTCATGGCTAACTGTAAATTAGTCCCGCACACTTTCCGCACACGTTTTGATTCCGATTGCTTCCTTTCTATGGCCAAGACACCAATTTCATAAATTGCTTGATATATGCATAATAGTGCTGTTTCTTAGCGTCCAAGAGAAGCTATGAGAACCAACGAGAACACCCCCGTAACAGGTTCGAATCCTGTTCCTACCACCATTTTCATTTTGACCCTATTGATTTTCGGAGTTCGTATTATTCAAACTGCGTGAATTTTGAAAATATTGCGTGAAAAATAGTGCTTTATTTGGGGGTTTTTACGTGTAAATAGCTGAACTTAACTAATATTACCGTGTTGCTAGATGGTATCAAATCTGCTATCACTCTACTAGTGATAAGGTGCGTTGTGTACGTGTTATGTGCGTGCCCTCTGTAAGAATAGGATTATTTATGAAAATGAACAACTTAACCAACAAACGTGGCTTTACCTTGATCGAGCTTTTGGTTGTGATTGCCATCATCGGCATATTGGCAAGCATGCTGTTGCCTGCGCTGGCAGGAGCCAAAAAGAGGGCAGGCAGGGTGAAATGCGCCGGTAATCTCAAGAGCATTTGCCAAACTTTCATCGGATTTGCTGGTGAAAACAAGGGCGCGACACCATGGCTGATGAATGACCGAGATGGAACCGCCAAGTATCGGATCGTTGATTCCAGAAACCCAAAAAAGGTCAAGACCAACGCACGTGGGAGAGTCAACAACACCGGCCACTGGTCCCATGCAATGGATATTACGCGGTTATGGCACCCGGAAATTGGCGCAAGCGGGTTACAGACGATCAAGATGCTATCTTCACCATGTGATCCTGAAACTCAAGGGCCCAATGATGCCGAAGAGTCCAGGTTGAAACAGAATAAGAAAAATGGCATGACGCAGGGTTTTAGTTCCCCGAGTCGTGATGGAACGGTGTTTGGACGAAATGTCGTGCACGTCAACGCTCAAAGCTATGCGATTCACTTGGGGGCAGATGTCCAAAAACCCAAGACCATTGTGGCGTTAACTAGGAATGTTCGTGGCAATGCAGGGATTGATTTCAAATATCCGGCAGGCAAACTGAAGGGTGGGGCAGCGACCTATCCCCGGGCCTTGCGGGTCGATAACAATAACCGTTTGCGCAACTGTCAGTTCATTGGCAAAGGTTACTACAATGCAAAGCTCTACGCTCAGAGTTTTCACCAACGTTCCATCATGTCAGGGCTTGACGCTAAACAGGGCAATGCTGCGGCAATTGATGGCCACACTGAACAGGTGAGTGACGCGAGGTTTAAAGAGATGACTCAGGAACATGCCAAGGAAAGAGGCGGGATCACCGCAGCGGTTAGTCTGGTCACGACCCGGCCGATTCAAAACAAGTCTGGCACGGGGAATTATTAATTACCAAGGGAGCTTTACGCAAACTTGAACAGGGCGTCCGGAAGGGCGCTTTTTTTGTGTACTCAAAAAATACGTACAGACCACTTCTATTTATCGAAACTAGACTGAATCTCCACCTCCGCCCCCAAGGCTTTTTTAAGCTTGGCGACTCCCTTTGCTGTCACCTTGGTATCTAAAAGGTCAATGAACTTTAAATTGGAGATTTTCTTCATTTTATCCGTTTGTTCATCAAGCCATTTATCGTCGACCTTTTGTGAATTCCCCATTCGAATTCTGACCAACTCGGTTTCATTGTCATCTTCGTCATGTTCCATCACACCACCAACCGCGGTCACCGCTGTTTCTAAGGTTACTTCCTGTGGGCTCATAGGTGATTCCACCGGCACAACTTTCTCGCCGCAACCGACAAGAACTAGCACAAAGCCGGTAAGTATGGTGCAATAAAATATCTCGGTTACTGTTTTCATAAGCTGGGACAGTGGAACCTAGCTACTTGTGGGATATTCGCAAGAATATTTTTAGTTCTGCCAGACTGGATAGCCTTGAGCTCGCAGTTCCTCGGCCAGTTCCTTTTCCTTAGCAGCTGCCTTTTCATAGGTCATGGGGTTGTAGTACTCGTAAAGCGAGGGCAAAAGATGGAGGCCGTATTTCTTGACGTACTTGTTGGCTTTGTGACCAGCTTTATGGTTCTTGAAACGCTCCCTAGGGGTGAGGCCTGTCATGCCCACATACAGGCAGGAGAGATTCGGGTGCCGGTTTGGATTGACGGCAACGAATTTCTTGTCCTTCAGCACCGACTCGTCCAGTTCGACGACATAAACATGGTGGTGGACTTTAGGCATGGTGCCGTAACTTATTAGATATTTTCCTTAGCATTGACAGTGATAAGTAAAGCAATACGCACTTGGTTTATTAGGCCTAATTCCCGAAGAAAATGTAATCCTGAGTCGGGGAGCCTGCCAAATGCGAATTGACGCCATCTGACCAAACCCCAGACTTCCCATATGCCAGTTCTTACAATTGCTTGTCCGTTTTGCGGAGAGGAACTGGCTGTAGGCCTTGACGATCACGAAGGCCGCCAATCACTGATAACCGACTGCGAAACCTGCTGCCGCCCAATGGAAGTGCAAACGGAAATAAAGGCTGGTGAAGTCACATGGTCAGAGGTTGGTATCTAATAAATCATTATGCAACACATCTATGCCATAGAGACCATTAATGAACTCACCAAAATTGATCCGGATGATACCGGGTTTCTGCAGGTTGCTGGCTATCATCATCCAGGAGACGGAGGGGGAGGAATGTTTCGATGGGATCCCAAAAACGGCAGACAACCGGATCTCGGTATGGTGTTAAAAGCGAAGGCAAAACACGGACGTTGGATACGTGATTACTCCGGGGCGATCGATGTGCGGTGGTTTGGTGCTAAAGGGGATGGCGGTGATGCAACTTTTGCGCTGCAGTCGGCGCTAACTGCGGCAAAGGGCGGAGGTTCGGTTTATGTGCCTTCGGGACAATACACTATCAAGCAGCCCTTGAGGGTGCACGAGGGCACGCATGTTTATGGCGATGGTTTGTACAGTGAACTGCATTATCGTGGCCCGTCTGCAGGCGGGTGTTTAAGTGCGGAGAAAATGGACCGCAGTCAGGCGATGGGGTTCAGCAGACTCAATGTGTTTGTCCACACACAGGGAGGGTGGGGGTTTGACCTGAGAGGCATCAGTTTTGGACGGTTTGATCATTTGTCTGTACATTTGCGCACGGAGAAAACTGCAGGTTTTTATGGACCGGGAGATACGCGCTCACCCTATTACAACGTGTTCACAGGTTGCCACATTTCGGGCTGGGGCGACCATCTCACAAACGGATGTATCGGCTTCGACTTCAAATATGACAAGACAGGCAGGCAGGCAGCCAACGCCAACCAGGTTATCGGAGGCCACATCAACACCTGTCAGATAGCAAACCGGATTTACGGTACGGGAAACATTTTTTATGGACAGGTACTTGAGATGGTGAAGACAGGTTATTTGCTGGACCTGCCGCCTGGGCGCTTGAACGACGCTTCCAAAGGCACCTCGAATGATATTATTGGCTGCTACACCGAGTATGTAGATGATGTAATTGAACAAGACCATGCCTCCTGCTTTGTTACTGCAGAACTGACGATGGTGACTGGCTATAAACAAGTCTTTCGCCATAAGTCTACACGTAACTGCATCGTAATTAGCCCGCATGAAGGCAAGCTGCCTCAAAACCGCAGCATTGTAGACCGGGGGATCACTTTCAAGCGTCTCGACGAGATTGTGAAATAGCTATCCCTCAAGTTTTGAGAGCAAACATGGGTTGCGCAGAAACCTGCAAGAGCGCATCCTCAAGCCCATACAGATGGGTTGGCTAGATAAATTGCTCCATTCGGAAAAAGGGGGATCGGAAAAGTCTTCGGCTGACGAACACTCTCTTATCGAAGAATTAAAAAATCTGGCACATCCCACCAAAGACCTTCCCCATAAAGAAAAGACATCAAATACAAAAACCGACCCTCTAATACAATCGATTGAGAGGCGGGAAGGAAAAGTACAAGGCGCATTACAAGAGTTAGCCCGAAAAGTGGAGTTTAACGATGATGCAGACCTTACATTGGTTTACTTCCGGTACGGTATTAAAATTACCGACGAAGGGATTGCTAAATTCCTGGAGGTAGAGTCGCTTGAGGCACTTGACATTACCGATACCGCTATCACCAACGACGGCTTTAAGCATCTGGCTGCCATGCCGAACCTTACCGAGTTAATTTGCGACGTCACTGAAGTTGGGGATGATGGTCTTCGGTATTTTGCTGAAAATAAGACAATCAAACGACTTTCAATTGCCGCTACAAAGGTTAGCGATATAGGTCTCCCGCACATCGCCGAAATGAATCAGCTTGAGTCACTAAATCTTTCGGGAACCAATATAACACAGCGTGGCTTAACGAATCTGCAGGAATTAACCGCATTGAGATTTCTGGATCTAAGCGAAAATAATATCCGCGATGAAGGAATCGAACATCTGAGAAAACTAGACCAGCTGGAACATCTCACACTTAATGACACGCGGGTTACTGACGAGGGACTTCGCCATCTAAAAGGTTTCGAATCCATGAAATTTCTGAACCTCAATCGCACTTTTGCCACAGATAGAATGGTCGCCACTTTAATGGAGTCGATGCCCTTCACTACCATTAACCACAAGGCAGCCTAAACGGGTTGCAGTTGCAAACGGCGTAGTTTAATTTTCCTCCAATCCATAGCCCTGCCAGGATGGCACGGCCCATTCGTGTTATGAGTAAATCTTGCAAGGCCATCGTTGAGTCTCAGTTTTTTAACCGATTCATCCTCACTGTCATTATGCTTGCTGGCGTGGTTGTAGGAATGCAGACCTACAAAGAATTCGAGGCTGAAAACCGCACGCTTCTAAGCGCTTTAGATACAGCTATTCTATGGATTTTTGTATTGGAAGCCGCGATCAAAATCATCGCCAAGGGGCGACGCCCTCTCGACTATTTTAAGGATGGTTGGAATGTTTTTGATTTCTCCATCGTGGTGATCTGTTTTCTGCCGATTGGTGGAAAATTTGTCGCCGTACTACGACTTGCCCGGGTACTGCGCGTACTGAAACTGGTGTCAGCCATACCGCGGCTCCAGATCCTAGTCAACGCCGTGCTCAAGAGTTTTCCGTCAATCGGGTACGTGTTTTTGTTGGGGATGCTACACTTTTACATTTATGGCTGTATGGCCACATTTTTATTCAGTGACAATGACCCTCTACATTTCAGAAACCTTCAAACTTCAATGCTATCTTTATTCCGTGCGGTCACCCTGGAAGACTGGACGGATCTGATGTATATCAACATGTATGGTAGCGCCAACTACGGGTACGATAAGGCAACTTTCGCAGCGTTGGCCAATATCGGTATCTCAGAAGATAAAATTATCTCTTCTGCTTCTCCTTTGGCAGCAGGAGTCTTTTTTGTCAGTTTCATCCTTACCGGTGCTATGATTGTACTAAACCTGTTTGTGGGAGTAATGCTAACTGGTATGAGCGACGCGAAAAAAGAAAACGAGCTAGCTGTGGCAGTCAAGCGAAAGGCATCTGAGAATTTGGAAATCAAAGAAGAACTCATCCAAATGGAGCAACAACTACAAGAAATGAGCCAAAAACTTAGTCTGAATCTACTTGTTTTAAGTAAAAAAGCCGAGGAGAATTCAGGAAATATTAGCAAACTGATGGATCAAAAAAAATAATTTGTAGCCATCATTCCTCGCATTACTAATCGAGTAAGCCCTATTCGACAGGCACGGATCCTGACCGTTTTCCCCGCTTCATGTGCACCATAATGAGGCTGACATCTGAAGGCGAAATCCCAGATATCCGGGAGGCCTGACCCAAAGTAGCTGGGAGATGATCAATCAATTTCTGTCGAGCCTCGTTGCGGAGGCCTTTAATGGTTTTGTAGTCTAACCAGTCAGGAATCTGCTTGCTCTCCATCGTCTGGAACCGCTTAACCTCCTGTTCCTGCCGCTCGATATAACCGGCATACTTAACGCTAATTTCAACTTGTTCGATAACTTCAGGGGACAGTGATTCCTCGCAGCCTGGCAGTTGCCAATAGGAAATCTCGGGGCGACGCAGCATTTGGGTTAAAGCAACACCATCTACTTGATTTTTATTCAAACGCTGGATCTCTTTATCAATTCTATCTCTTTTGTTGATATAAGACTTAAATAATCTTCTATTAAGTGATCCTGTAACGTTACCGATTTCACATAATCGCATGTCGGCGTTGTCTTGGCGCAGCATTAATCGATATTCGGCCCGACTGGTGAACATTCTGTAAGGCTCTGTGGTGCTTTTAGTAATAAGGTCGTCGATTAGAACTCCGATGTAAGCTTGGTCTCTACGCAGAATGACTTCAGGTTTAGACTGAACACGACAAGCAGCGTTAATGCCGGCCATTATTCCTTGGGCACCAGCTTCCTCGTAACCGGAGGTTCCGTTAATCTGTCCTGCCAAATATAGATTTCGACATGGTTTTGTTTCAAGCGTAGGATGAAGCTGGTTCGGGTACGCGAAATCATATTCTACAGCGTAGGCAGGCCTGAGAATTTCAGCGCTCTCGCAGCCTTTTACCGTGTGGATCATTTCAACTTGGACCTCAAAAGGAAGACACGTTGAAAGGCCGTTGACATAAATTTCATCCGTGGAGATACCTTCTGGCTCCAGAAATATTTGGTGACTTTCCTTATCAGCAAAACGTACAATTTTGTCCTCTATAGACGGACAATACCGTGGGCCGACTCCATCAATTTCACCTGAATACATCGGAGATTTATGGAGATTGTCTCGAACAATTTTGGCAGTTTTGTCACTGGTCCAAGTAATCCAGCACTGTAGTTGACCATTGATCCGGTCAAGAATTGATCCAGGAGGATATTGCCCAGCTGAATGCCCAACATCCGCTGGGTTTATTCCGGAATGTTCCACGTGGAACAAATCATCTTTCCAATAGCTAAACCAGGGAGGAGGCTCATCGCCAATTTGTTTTTCGGTTTTAGACAGATCCAAGGATCTTTTGAGCAAGCGTGGCGGGGTGCCTGTTTTCAAGCGGCCAAGTTCAAGTCCAACTTTAATAAGGGACACGGAAAGGCCTTGGGCAGCAGATTCTCCGGATCGACCGCCTTTCTGTTTGGCGGCGCCTACGTGCATTAAGCCCCGCAAAAAGGTCCCTGTCGTCAAAATTACAGTTTTGCCATGATATTGGACCCCAAGGGTTGTCTCCACACCATACGCTTCTCGATTCTTATGCAGCACGTTTTCAGTCTGACCCTGCTGGATGGTCAGGTTGGGCTCACGTTCGCAAATCCATTTCAACCGAAATTGGTATGCCTTTTTGTCACATTGTACCCGCGGCGCCCTCACAGCAGGCCCTTTTGAGAGATTCAACATACGAAACTGCAGCCCCGTCATATCCGCACATTTGCCCATTTCACCCCCAAGAGCATCAATTTCACGTGCTAAATGCCCTTTGGCAAGACCTCCAATTGCAGGATTACAACTCATTTGACCAATGGTATCTACATTAGTAGTTAGCAATAGGGTTTTGCATCCTATCCGAGAAGCCGCCAAGGAAGCCTCGACCCCAGCATGTCCTGCCCCAACAACGATGACGTCAAATTGTTTTGGATAAATGAACATTAAGTTATCTCAAATCCAGCCCCCTGCTCACTTGATGGCAATTGATACTCGGCATCAAAAACCCCAGTTCCAGCAATTTTATGTAGACGACCATTGGCTGTTAGATGCTCACATATCTTAAAGATAGCCTCAATCTCTTCTACATTTTGCGATTCGACAGCGAGATCGTCCACAGTCATAGGATGCCCCCCGCGACGCATAAGGCACTCAACAATTTGGCGCTGAATTTCCAAAACTCTCTCCGCCGCATTTTTGCCGGCTTCAACTCCTGGCTGATGATAAGCATTTATATTCACCAAACTAGCGTACAATCCCACAGCACGCTCATACAAAGCGATGAGAACTCCAACATGGAACGGTGTGATATCATCAATGGTAATTGTGATGGATTCGCGATCTTTTTCGTAAAGAGCCTGACGCGTTCCCTGCAGAAAACCGCTTAGGTAGTCGCCTGAGCTTATCCAATTATCTTCCACAAAAACTTCGCGCTCGACCCGATCATTGAGTACTTCGATAAAGGTGACAAAGAAGTTTGGCATTCCATCTCTAAGTTGTTGAATATAAGCATGTTGATCGGTAGACCCTTTATTGCCATACACTGTTATCCCTTGATTAACAACATTCCCCTCTAAATCTTTCTCCTTACCTAACGATTCCATGATCAATTGTTGTAGATAACGAGAAAAAAGCTCGAGTCGATCTTTGTATGGAAGAAGGACCATCGCCTTCTCTCCCTTGCCGCTGGTCGCGTGGTGCCATGCCAGTGCCAAGCGGGCTGCCGGATTCGTAGCGATATCTGTTTGACGGGTCAGTTCGTCACAAGCCGTTGCGCCTGACAGTAGTTGGTCAATGTTGATGCCTTGTAGAGCAGCTGGCAACAGTCCGACCGTAGCCATTTCGCTTGTACGCCCACCCTCCCAATCCCACATAGGAAAACGCCTCAACCATCCATCCTCCTTAGCAATCTTGTCGAGCTTACTCCCTTGGCCAGTAACAGCAACTGCATGTTGGCCAAAATCCAATCCAGCAGCTACAAACGCTGCTTTAGCCTCCAACATACCATTTCTTGTCTCTTTAGTGCCACCTGACTTAGATATAACGATAACTAATGTTTTATTTAAGTTTTTATCCAATTTTTTTAAACAATTATCGATACCGTCTGGATCAGTGTTGTCAAAAAATAACAATTTTACCTTATCTTCCCTCGGTCTTTCTAAAGCGTGACTCACAAATTGGGGTCCCAATGCTGAGCCGCCAACACCGATAAGGAGTAGATTCTCGAAGTTTCCGCCCGTGCCCTTGACCTCCCCGGAGTGAACAATCGCGGCAAAGGCCTTGATGGCTTTCTAGGCATTTTCGATGTCGGTACGGATTTCAACAGTGGGCGCAAGGTTAGCATTACGTAGCCAGTAATGTCCTACCATTCGGCCTTCATCCGGATTGGCGATAGCACCGCCTTCCAATTCAACCATAGCGGCAAAGGCCTTTCCCATTGGCTCAGCCATTTGCTTGAAATAGTTGTCTGGAAAATTTAACCGGCTCAGGTCTAATGCCAGGCCAATCTCACGGTGAACGGTGTGCATGGTCTTGTACCGCTCCCACAGTTCAAGTGGATCTTTTGTCATGAGTCGGCTGTGAGGATAGTTGAGCAGGGTGGCGGGGCGAAAGTAAAATTGCTCAGCTGTCTCTTTCTTCGTTTATCGGCTTGCGCGTTGACCATCAGCCATTCTCCTGTTACCATCCCCATATGGTGAAACTGGAACTGCGACTTAACTCGTTGACGCTACTGCTGGGTAGCGAGGCGGTCGGGTTTCAGTAGGCGCCAATGAATTTCGAAACCCCACCGTCGGCATCGCCACGGTGGTTTTTTTTATTTACACCATTCGGCGGGCCGGGAAAGAGAATGCGATGACCAAAAACCGGGTTATGATTTTTGACACCACGTTACGCGACGGCGAACAGTGCCCAGGCGCGTCAATGAACCTCCGTGAAAAGCTCACGGTGGCACGTCAACTTGGACGCCTTAAGGTGGATGTGATTGAGGCTGGCTTTCCCGTCATTAGCGACGGCGATTTCACGGCAGTCCAAACTATTGCGCGTCAAGTAAAAGGCCCGCCAATCGCCGGCTTGGCGAGGTGTGTGACAAAAGACATCGATACGGCAGGAGCGGCGGTGAAGCCAGCGGGCAAGCGTGGTCGCATCCACGTGTTCCTCGCCACATCAAAGATTCACCGCGAACACAAACTCGGCAAGGCACAAGACGAAATACTTCGGCTCGCTGTGAAAGGCGTTAAATGTGCACGCAAGTACGTAAAGGATATCGAATTTTCGCCGGAAGATGCGTCACGCACAGAGCCGGATTTTCTGGTGGAGATCTGTAAGGCGGCGGTAAAGGCAGGGGCGACGACATTGAACATTCCGGACACTGTAGGCTGGGCGGTGCCGGATCAATTCGCCGAGCTCATCACACACCTGCATGACTCAGTGAAAGAGTTTAAAAGTGGCAAGGCGATCATCAGCGTGCATTGCCACAATGATCTTGGGTTGGCGGTGGCCAACTCCCTGGCGGCGGTACGTGCAGGCGCCCGGCAGGTGGAATGTACGATCAACGGCATCGGCGAACGCGCAGGCAACGCAGCCATGGAAGAAATCGTAATGGCAATCAAGACGCGTAAAGACTTCTTCAGCCAGCTGACGTGCGGTGTTAAATCTAAGGAGATCGTGAAGGCCAGCCGCATTGTCGCGGGCATGAGCGGCCTAAGCGTGCAACGAAGTAAGGCCATCGTGGGGGAAAACGCCTTTGCCCACTCCAGCGGCATTCACCAAGACGGCATCTTGAAGAAACGCGAAACCTACGAAATCATGGATCCGCACGATGTAGGCTGGGGCCAAACGGAACTACCACTGACCAAGCACAGCGGTCGAGCAGCAATGGCGGCCCGCTTGAAACATCTCGGGTTTAAAATGGACGATACAGATGTGACAGCAATTTTCGCAGCTTATAAAGAAATTGGTGACAAGAAAAAGTTCGTGTATGACGACGATTTGGTGGCTTTGGTGGAAGGGCATATTGCCGAAGTCCCGGAAACCTGGAGCCTCGATTATTTGAGTGTAAGTAGTGGCAATCACACACTCCCAACCGCAACAATACGACTGAAAAAAAAGGACGGGCGCAAGTCTAAAGCGGCGGAGGACGCTGGCATCGGCGATGGACCAGTAGACGCTGCTCTTAAGGCGATCGACCGCATCACCACCACTCGAGGTCAATTGATGGACTACGCGCTGCGTGCAGTTTCGCAGGGCAAAGACGCATTAGGCGAGGTGACGGTAAAAGTAGACTTTGGAGACGGGCAACTGTTGGTCGGTCGTGGCGCAAGTACAGACATCATAGAAGCCAGTGCTCGA
This sequence comes from uncultured Verrucomicrobiota bacterium, assembly GCA_964448875.1. Taxonomy (GTDB): domain Bacteria; phylum Verrucomicrobiota; class Verrucomicrobiia; order Limisphaerales; family UBA1100; genus UBA6614. Next base: position 8,332 of record CAYUXV010000369.1, on the reverse strand, counting down.
GCATATCTGAATGCCGTAAATCGTTTTCTCGGTAATGGTAATTCAAAAGAGGAGCGGAAACGACCCAAGCGGCAACCGTAGGAAGCACTTGACCGCTGGAAGGTTCGGTTTACGCTTGCTGGCATGAAAGCCGCTTCTCTTCTTCTCACAGTCGTATTGTCGTGCACACTCTTTGCTGCCGACCAGATGGGTAAGGTGCAAAAAGTTGCTCCGGATGTTTATTTTCACCAAGGCAATATTGACAAGGGGCATTGCAATCAGGGTTGGATTATCTTCGAGGATTACGTGCTGGTGGTAGACGGAAATTTTCCCAGCGGGGTGGAAGTAGTACTTCCAAAAATAAAAGCAACTTCAGACAAGCCAATTAAGTTCATTGTCGATACGCATCACCATGGTGACCATGCGTATGGAAACATGAAATGGTTTGAGAACGGCGCAATTCCTGTTGCTTCAAGAGGCGCGTTGGAGGAAATGAAGAAATATGAGACAGGCTACTATGGCCGGCACCCTATTGGTCGCTGGGAGTGGTCGGCCAAGCAACGTGAGGACGTTAAGGGGAGTAAGCTGCTTCCCCCAATGATCACCTTTGATAAGAGGCTGGTGTTCGACGATGGCAAGATGCGCGCGGAGTGTCTTTATCTCGGGAACGCACACACACACGGTGACGTGTTTGTATGGTTGCCAAAGCAGCGAATCCTATTCAGCGGTGACGCGATCGTGAACGGTCCATACAACTACATGGGCGACGGCAACTCTATTGACTGGCTCAAGACACTTGATGCGGCGAAGAAACTGAAGCCGAAGATCATGTGCCCTGGTCATGGCGCGCGTGCAGATGCAAGCCTCATTGACGACCAGAAAGCTTACTTCATGGCACTACACAATGCCGTGAAGCCCCTCGTTGACAACAAACAGACCCTTGAGCAGGTACGCAAACAGGTGGAAAGAATCCGTAATGAGATTGTAAAGCATAAGCGTATCAAGCGCTACGTCGGCAAGCGCATCAGCGAACAGGTAGAAAAAATTTATGGCGACTACACCGGCCAAGTACTTGGCCGGCTAGACATCACCAAGTAATTCGGCTTTTCGTGTGGAGACGTTTCAGGTACAAAAAAATTCCGGGCCAGGTGATCTGAAGGCGACCTGCCTGGCCCGGTGAACACAGAAACAGTACAACGTAGGCTACTGTAGGATATTTGTTCCGGCTGTACTGGACCAGAACCTAAATTTCTTTCGCTCCCACCGCACCAAATTTACCTGTTGATCTGCTCGAGCAGTATTAACCTCTATAACAAAAAGTCAAGCAGTTATACCATAGATTGTGCTATATCTATATTCTATACACAATAGGTTGTATATTAGTCTCCAAGCAGTTTTTTAAGAGAATCCCGGGCTGCATTCTCGCGGCTGATTTCGCCTGAGCCCCTAATGGGTTTTTTGAAGGCACGTTTGCTGAAATCAAAATATTCGCAATAATTGGCTCGATCCTTTTCTTGCACGGGCTCAGATCGTCGTTCGCGACATTGATGGGCAACGGTAAAGTCATGGTGAACACAGTTCCGGCAACAGCGGAAATCGGTATTACAATCTTCACATTGATCACGCCGGCCTGGAGCAGTCGAAAGAGTCCATTCGCGACCACAATTGAAGCAGTGTTTCGTCATCCGTAAATCTTATCGTGTACGCGTGAGTAAGTCAGTGGGCAAGTTTTTCGTGCGACGGGAGAAACCCAATTTATCCTCGCCGCAATGGGTATTTACGAGGATTTGCTGGAGGCTACAATTAGTCATCTCAATGCCCAGCGCGCACAAGGTCAGCGCCATGTCACGGTTTCTCCCGAAAAAATTGACGTCCTTTTTATGGAGTCACCCAAACCTGATAGTCATATCGCAGAACACACATCGTTGAACCAGCTCCATCAGCACGCCCTCACTTGCACAAAATGCCCAAATCTCGTTTCATCCCGTACACAGGTGGTCTTCGGTGTAGGCAACCCGCAGGCAAACCTGATGTTCGTCGGGGAAGCACCTGGTCAGGATGAGGATCATCAGGGTGAACCGTTCGTCGGACCAGCCGGCAAGCTCCTCACGAAAATTATTGAAACAATGGGTCTCACTCGCAACGACGTGTACATTGCCAATATTTTGAAATGTCGCCCCGATACTCCTAGACGCAACACGGGCAATCGCGCACCAACTAACGAGGAGATGGCCACCTGTGTCCCGTGGCTTCACCAGCAGATTGACCTCATTCAGCCCAATATGCTTGTCGCCCTTGGCAAGACCGCCGTGAGTGGTCTACTGGAAAGGGAAGTTGCTATTACCCGATTTCGCGGCCAATGGCAGACCTATCGTGGCATCCCGCTGATGCCCACTTTTCATCCCGCCTATCTGCTTCACAATCAATCGCTCACCGAGAAGCGCAAGATCTGGGAGGACATGCTGTCAGTAATGGAGCGCCTCGAAATGCCAATTGACAAAAGGCAACGCAACTTTTTCCTCAAGAGCCGTAGCTAAGTCGGCTTTTGACTTCTTTCCGTATCGAATTCCTGTTATAAAATCTCAATGCCATTGAAGCAAACCATAGGGTTTATCGGTGCTGGAAAAATGGCGACGGCATTGGCTAAAGGCATTGTACGAAGTGGCCTCGTTAAACCCGTTAAGATTATTGCCAGCGACATTTTCCCTGGCGCTCGCAAAACTTTTGCCAAGGAAATCGGCGCAAAAGTTACTGCTTTAAACACAGATGTATTAAAAAAGGCATCGGTGATCATTTTGGCTGTCAAGCCGCACCAGATTGAAGAAGTGTTTACTGAAATCAGGGATATTGTCTCGCGTCAGCACCTAATTATTTCAATCGTAGCCGGATTGAAAACCACAGCTAGTGTTTTTGGAAAAGTGTTTGGCCCAAAACCTGCGTTTCGATTTATACGCGTCATGCCCAACACTCCAGCGCTAGTTGGCGAGGGTGCTGCCGGCTTTTGCCTAGGACTCAACGCCAAAGCTGCTGATGGTAAGTTGGCAGCTCAAGTTCTTGGTGGCGTTGGTTTTGCAGTCGAGGTGCCGGAGCGTTTGATTGATGCAGTAACAGGCTTGTCTGGCAGCGGCCCCGCATATGTTTTCGAGACAATCGAGGCACTCAGTGATGGTGGCGTACATTCTGGTTTGCCACGCGAATTATCCACGCGACTTGCAGCACAAACGGTTTTAGGAGCAGCCAAACTGGTGTTGGAAACCGGCGAACACCCAGGTAAACTTAAAGACATGGTCGCCAGTCCAGGCGGCACAACCATCGAGGGTCTTCGAGTACTGGAGGAAAACGCCGTGCGTGCGGCCTTCATCAATGCCGTGTGCGCCGCCACGGAACGCTCACGGCAGCTGGGCGACGATTAAATAATGGCATTCCCATCTCCATCAGAGAAACAGGCAAAGGTGTTATGGTTTTCGCTGACAGCACTTGCTGTCGCGGTTTTTTTGGCGCTTGTAGCACTCATGTTGTACGGCGTTGGATGGTTGTTGGATCGCCTTTCCCCTGTCCTGTTGCCGCTGTCAGTAGCTGGCATTATTGCCTACTTGCTCAATCCGGTAGTTAATTTTTTTGAGCCTCGTGTTTCGAAGAAAGCTATCTTTCTCAAGTTTCAAAACATTGCCAATCCCAGGCGCCTTAAATCGATTGTTTACGTCTTTGTCCTCGCGGTTTTGATGGTCATGCTTATTTTGTCGACCGTTATACCGAGTGTAGTTTACGAGTTTCAGACACTGTATGATAATCGTGATGAAATACGTACCAATCTGAATAAAGCTTCTGTAAAGGCCGAAAAATTTTTCCAGAGTGTAAGGAACTTCTCCTTTGGAGATGAAGAAAATCCTAAAGATGGCAATAGCCCTGAAGACAACGCGACTAACCAGAAGCTAGGAGACACTGAAAACAAGCCTCAACCATCCCCAAAGAGAAATGATGAAAACCTCAGCGTTAAGACTGATAGTAAATCAAGAGACGGACCTAAAAAAAGTGCGGCAGCTCCTAGCTTCATAAACACACTTTCCGAAAAAGTTGCCGGTCAGTTAGGTGTCTGGGCGGAGCAGGCAGCCGGCAAGGTTTTAGGTTGGTTTGCAATCATAGTCGGAATGGCGTTGGTTCCCGTTTATGTTTTCTACTTCTTGCTTGAAGCACGGCGTATTGAAGGGAGCTGGACCGATTATTTACCATTGATGGAATCTCGCTTCAAAGAGGAGGTGGTATATGTTTTGAACGAGTTCAACAACTGTTTGATTGTGTTTTTTCGTTGTCAGGTGTTGGTGGCTGTTTGCGTTGGCTTTTGTCTGGCAGTAGGCTTTTGGATCATCGGTATGCCTCACGGAATTTTACTTGGATTGCTTGCTGGCATGGTCGGCATTATTCCATACTTTGGTGTAATTATTTCAACTATCCCCGTGCTAGCGTTGTCGATAGCATATGCTGACAAGATACATTGGGTGGGAGACGATGCGTTATGGGCTGCCTTGTTGTCACTGAGCGTTTGTGGGCTAGTATTGCTCTTGGAGAAGACGGTTATTCAGCCAAAAATTGTTGGTGACCGCGTCGGCATGCACCCGGTTGCAGTGATTATAGCTGTTCTGATGGGCACGGCATTGGTGGGCGGCATCTTGGGAGGCCTATTGGCAATTCCCATTGTCATGGCCGGCCGTACACTGTTGTTCCGTTACGTTTGGACGGGACGGAAAAAAGACGAATCTCAGGATACAGGTGAGGACGAAGAACCTGAGGCCGAGCCAAAGCCTGCCTAGATAAATTGCTATTTAAGCAATTCACGCACATCAACCGCCTCCATGCCCGCGGCGTTAATAGACTGCATGCCCAGATCGGTATCTTCATAGGCGCGGCATTGCTCCGGTACGACTCCTATCAGCGCGGCAGCTTGTAAAAACGTGTCTGGAGCAGGCTTGGGATTCTCAACATCCTCGCTGGTCACCAACCCCTCAAACCAATCGGCAATACCAAGATGCTCCAAAAGTTGTGTGATGCAATTGCGCTGGCCTCCAGTAGCAACTGCCATGGGCAGTTTGCCGCGATGTTCTCGCGCAATAGCTAGCACTGGCTCTACCGGTTTCACCTCCGGCATCAGTAGTAGGTAGGCGGCCTCTTTTTCTTGCGAAAGCGCCAAAGGGTCCAGCGTCACTCCCTGCTCTTTCCCAAGTATCTCAAAGATACGGCGCGAGGGCGTTCCGCCCAGCGCGTAATGGCGTTCCTCTGTAAACTCCAGTCCGTGACGTTGGCACGTCTGGTCCCATGCCCGCCAGTGTATCGGCATACTATCGGCAAGTGTGCCGTCACAGTCGAAAATCAGTCCAAGTGGTTCCATTAGGTCGTAATCGCTGCCAGTTTTTCCTCCAGATCATGCTGAATCAGAGGCTCAATGAGTTCGTCAATTTCCCCCTCAATAAACGTGGGCAAACTATGTAACGTTAATTCGATACGGTGGTCCGTTACTCGGTTTTGAGGGAAATTATAGGTGCGGATACGTTCGTTGCGTTCTCCGGTACCAACTTGAGCTTTGCGTTCAGCCGCGTATTTGGCCTGTTCCTCCGCAAGTTTTTGATCCAGTAAACGCGACCGTAGCACTTTCATCGCCTTTGCCTTGTTTTTGATTTGGCTGCGCTCATCCATGCAGCGAACAATCAGCCCGGAGGGTTTGTGTAATATTTGAACGGCTGAATCCGTCGTGTTCACACCTTGACCACCGGGACCACTGGCACGCGTAACGGATATTTCCAGTTCCTCCGGCTTGATCTCCACATCCACCGCTTCTGCCTCCGGTAAAACCGCCACCGTGCACGTACTTGTATGGATCCGCCCACTGGCTTCGGTAGCCGGAACACGTTGAACACGATGCACACCACTCTCAAACTTCAATCGTTTGTAAACCTCCTCACCTGATAAACTAAAAATTATCTCCTTAAAGCCACCCAGATCAGACGCCGTGGAGCTCATTGTTTCGTGTTTCCATCCGCGTGCATCCGCATAATGCGTGTACATGCGAAACAGATTACCAGCGAATAGAGCCGACTCATCTCCGCCAGCGCCTGCCCTGATCTCGATAATCGTATTGCGCGAATCGGCTGGATCAGGCGGCACCAAGCCAAGTTGAAGTTCCCTTTCAAGTTGCGGCACCTGAACCTCCAGTCGCCCAATCTCTTCCCGAGCTATTTCTGCCAACTCAGTGTCATCACCACTTGCCAGCTCGCGGTTTTCCTCCAATTCAACCTTTGTTTTTAGATACTCTTCACCTTTTGCCACCAGTCCTTTTAATCGTGCATATTCACGACCAAGATCCTGGGCGCGCCTGTTGTTTTCAAACACCTTTGGATCTCCCAGCTCCGCTTCCACATCGGACATGCGGGCTGCAAATTTTTCAATGTGCGGTTGCAGATCCATTACAGTGTTTAGATATAAAAAAAACCACCCGCCAAGGCACAAAGCCTGACGGGTGATCTGGAAAATTCAGCTATTTCTTTTTGCCCTTGGCGTCTGAAGCCTTGGCATCCTGCATAGCCTTGGTCTTGGCCAAGCGTTGCTGGAACTTGTCCACGCGACCAGCGGTGTCCACAAACTTCTGCTGGCCGGTATAAAACGGATGCGAATAGGAGCTGATACCCATCAGATAAAGGGGATATTCGTTGCCGTCCTCCCACTCAGTCGTTTCCCTCGTCTGCACACACGAGTTGGAGAGAAACGCATCGCCTGTCGAAGTGTCACGAAAGACAACCGGGCGATAGTCCTTATTATGAATGTCTTTTCTCATGAAATGGGTGGGGAAAATACCAGCCGTAGCAGCTTTTACAAGCGCGAAATGCCGCTATTTTTCGGTCGGCTTAGTTGTCAACTCACCATCACGTTCGCGTTGGGGGACGATGTTGCAGGCGCCTTTGCAGCCAAAAACCCTGCTTAAAAGATGCCTGTTTCGGCTTACCCAAGCATATACCCGTTCCGCCACCCAGATCACGCCGGGCACCCAGAGAAGCAGCGCCATTGGAACCATTAGCGGCATGCGCATGCCAAGGAACCGTAGCGCACGAGCCCCACGCAGCACCGTGCCATCCGTTTTCACGCAGTGGATGGCCTCCATCAGGCCTTCGCGGGTGAGTTCCGGTGCCAGTTTCAGGCAATCCGGATTAGACGCCGGCACCAGCCGAGCCACGTTACACCAATCCAGCCAAGTCAAGAGACGCATCTGGAAAGTACACATCCAGCATTCATCATCGTAGAGGACTTGATGTTTTTTGCTCTCGGCCATTACCACCAAACAATCTACCTTATCTCGCGCCCAAATCCAAGCTCATGGTACCTACTCTGAATATACTGACAAACCTCTTCCCGCTTTGGGTGATCGTATGCAGTGCCCTGGCACTGCTCGAGCGAGATTGGTTTGCCTGGTTTATCCCCTACATTACACCAGGCTTGGCTGTTATCATGCTGGGGATGGGCGTCACACTTACTTTTGATGACTTCAAGCGTGTACTGAAGGCTCCACGCCCCATTGCTACGGGTATTGGTGCACAATTCTTAATCATGCCCTTCCTTGGCTGGGCAATTGCCCATTCACTGGATCTTCAGGCCATCGATCCAAAGTTCGCCGCCGGCCTTATCCTTGTGGCCTGCTGTCCGGGAGGGACGGCATCAAATGTCGTCTGTTATCTAGCGCGAGCCAATGTTGCCTTGTCAGTTTCCATGACCATGTGCTCCACCTTCGCTGCCATCGCGCTTACACCGTTGCTCACCAAATGGCTTGTGGGCGAACTGGTGGAAGTCGATCTATTGAAACTCTTTAGGGACACACTCGTTGTCGTGGTGCCGGTAGCCATTGGCATTTGGCTCAAGCACCTTGTGCCGCGTGCCGTGAAAAAAATTGAGCCTGCAGCGCCACTGGTTTCAGTAATTGTCATCGTACTCATTGTCGCTGCGATCATTGAAATACGCGCAGAAGACATTAAGGAGCACTGGCGCACACTGCTCCTTGCAGTCTGCCTATTGCACGGCTTCGCCTTTGGGATGGGCTATGGGTTTGCACGATTGTTTGGTTACGAAAAACTCATTCGCCGCACTGTATCCATCGAGGTGGGCATGCAGAATAGCGGTCTCGGGACGCACCTGGCCAAGAACAACCCCGGCTTTGGCGATGTGGCGGCAACCCCCTGCGCCCTCTCGGCGGTGATGCACTGCATCTTCGGCAGCTTCTGTGCTGCATTATGGCGGCGGGATGCTGAAAAGATGGACAACGAAGATACGAAAGCTACCCTCCCGGAAACACACGAGGAAAATAACGAATCATGAG
>CAYUXV010000368.1:0-6577 GCA_964448875.1 uncultured Verrucomicrobiota bacterium | reverse complement strand
TTCGGGCGCCTGCATAGCTGCATGTGGAATGGTGATAGGCAAATAAGCGAAGAAAGGCCGCTTGGCATTATCGCGAATAAATTTCAGTGATTGCTCGTGGATGAGATCGTGCGAGTAGGTCTCTCCATCCATCGGGACTTTCTTGTCATTGTGCCAAAGGTGCTTGGGGTAGTATGTGTGCGCCTGACGTTGACAGTTATAGCCGTAAAATTCATCCCAGCCCTGCTTTACGGGATCGCCTTCAGAACCTGGTGCGCCTAGGCCCCATTTGCCAAACATGCCGGTGGAGTAGCCTACCTTCTTTAAGAGCTTGGGGATGGTGATCAGGTTCGCTGGAATTGGCCATTGCCCTTCTGGTCGCACCTCGCGGTTGCCTCGGATAAATGAGTGACCGGTATGCAGTCCATTCAAAAGGCTGCAACGCGTCGGAGCGCAAACCGTGCTGCCGGCGTAGTGTTGGGTAAACTTCATGCCGCCTTCTGCCATACGGTCTATATTCGGCGTAGTGAACTTTTTCTGTCCGTAGCAACTGAAGTCACCATAGCCGGCATCATCAACCATGATAAAAATGAGATTGGGCTTCTTGGCCGCCTCAACGGTAAAGGCGAGTAGGGCTAAAACAAGGAAGAGAATAATTTTTTTCATAGGGTAAAGGTTAGTTTTGTTTTGGTTCCACATGTTCGCGTTTCATGATGGCTTCAAATTCTTTCGACAGCTACTATTGCTGTGAGGCTAAGTCTGTTTTTTCGCCGATATCTTTTTCCAGATGATAGATTTCCAGAGGTGCGTCGGGATTTTTTTGGCTGTTGAGTCGGATGCCTTTCCATTCGCCTTTAAGTACGGCAACTCTTCCGCCACGCTCGCGGAATTCCCAGTAAAGATGGTTGTGCGTGCGCTGCCCTTCTCTACCCAGCAGCACAGGCACCATGGAGATGCCGTCGGTCCGGTGTTTACTTTCAATGCCGGCAAGCTCAAGCAGTGTAGGGAAGATATCCTGAAAAGCACTGATGTGATGATTCACTTTTTTGGAAGGAATATGTCCGGGCCAGCGCGCGATGAACGGCACGCGAATTCCACCCTCGAAAAGGTCACGTTTCATGCCGCGCAAGGGACCATTGCTGTCAAAGAATTCCATCTTATGGCCTCCTTCCTGATGCGGGCCATTGTCGCTGGAGAACATAACCACCGTGTTGTCATCAATATCGAGCTCCTTGAGGAGCGTTAGAATTTTACCCGTATCACGATCGATATAGTCGATCATTCGGGCGAAACCTTTTTCCTGATCCGGCATGTCGAGGTTGGCGTGGCTTCCCCACTCGGGCACGCGCATGCCGTTGCGCTCAATACGTTTTTCGCCACCACCCTCGTTGTTGGCGTGGGGCATGTTGAGGGCGTAATATACAAAAAACGGTTTATCATTCTGTTTAGCGCAATCACGGATGTACCCCAGCATTTTATCGGCAATCAAATGAGGCGCATAATCCTTGGCAACCCGCGCTACTCCGGCGCCTTCACGCGGTCCGGAGCGCTTGGCGCGCCAATCGTCAAACAGGACATTGCGCAGTGGAACCTTCAGGCCATTATGGATCATGAATTCAGGGTAATAATTGTGTGCGTGATACATGTTGATGTAGCCGTAGAATTCGTCAAACCCATGACGCTGCGGATCGTCGATCGGAGGCGGACTGCCAATTCCCCATTTACCAAAACAACCGGTTTGGTAGCCGTGCTGCTGCAACACCGTGGCGAAAGTAATGTCCTCGGGCAGCAGTTGACCTGGTCCGTTGCCGCGAATGCGCGCGTGGCCTGTGTGTAAACCCGTCAGCAACACACAACGTGAAGGGGCGCATACGGTGCTGCCGGCGTAATGCCGGGTGAAGCGCATGCCTTCGCGCGCCATGCGGGCAAGGTTGGGCGTCTTGAGCGTTTTTTGCCCGTAACAACCCAGATCGCCATAGCCGAGATCATCCGCAAGAATGTATATAAAGTTCGGCTTAGGCGCAGCTGGCAACGTGCAGGAGAGAACCAGCCAGCAGACCAGGCGAAATAAAAATGGCATGTGCGAAGCTCATTGCTTTCAACGTCTATTGGCAAGCAAAACCGGTCTATTATCCGGTTTCGAATTGCGTGTGAAACAAATTTCCCCTACTGCTTGTGCCGACATGGGAGAATTATCCGGGAAAAAAGGCGTGGTTTTTGGCGTGGCAAACAAGCGTTCCATCGCATGGGCAATTGCTCAGGCTTGGCACGAGGCAGGAGCGGAGCTGGCGTTCACCTATCAGGGGGAACGGCTAAAAGAGAATGTGGAGCAGCTTACCGCTACATTTGGAGAAAATACACTTCTTACGGAGTGTGATGTTACCAGCGATGACCAAATCGACCGGGTATTCAAAGAAGTGGGTGAACGCTTTGACGGGAGTCTGGACCTGATGTTGCATTCAGTTGCTTTTGCGCCAAAGGAAGCGTTAGAGGGTGATTTTGTGTCGACAAGCCGAGAGGCGTTTCGTGTAGCGCACGATGTGAGTGCTTATTCCTTAGTGGCTTTGGCCCGAGGCGCGGCACCGTTGATGACCGAGGGCGGAAGCATTGTAGCTATGAGTTATTACGGGGCGGAAAAAGTGATCCCCCACTATAATGTAATGGGGGTTGCAAAAGCTTCGTTGGAGGCCAGTACGCGGTACCTCGCATACGACCTTGGTCCACAAAAGATTCGTGTCAACTGCATCAGTGCCGGCCCAATGAACACACTCGCGGCCCGCGGTATTGCAGGCTTTAGCAGTATGCTTAAGCACTATGAGGAACACGCTCCCTTGAAACGAAATGTTGAACCTTCTGAGTTGGGGAGCACAGGTGTTTTTCTCGCAAGCACGGGCGCGGCGGCCATAACAGGTCAGGTGATTTATGTAGATAGTGGCTATCAGGTGATGGGCATGTAGCCATCATCTGAGCGTTTTCCTTAAAACCGCGAGGAATTTCTCCACATCCTCTTCCGTGGTGTACCCGTGTACGGCCATACGCAGGCGGCCTGCATGGTGCATAATGTGTACTTCAGCAGCCTCCATTGCATCATGGATATTTGAGGTGTCTTCATGCAGGAATGCCAAAATCCCGCTGGCATGACCTTCGCGTTGTGTTGCCATGGGGGTAACACCCAGTGCTTTGAGTCCTGCCTCCATATTATGCACCAAAGGATCGGCGTACTCAGCGATGTTGGAAATGCCTATGGAGTTAATGTAGCGGAGTGAGGAATTTAAGGCGTATAAAGCGATAAAATTTGGCATTCCGACGGAGAAACTTGCTGCTCCATTCTTAGATACCGTACGCTCGAAGCGATCTGGTTCGAACGCATTCTGCAGATGAAACCATCCACCAGCATGTGTTGTTAAGTCATCCTCTCGTTTTTTTGGGATGCCAACAATACAACCCCCATGAATTCCCAGAGACCACTTGTGAGTGCTGGAAATGATGCAATCGGCATCGGTGCAATCCAGCTCGATACGTCCAAGTGCTTGTGTAATGTCGACAGAGACAAGAGCGTTTGGCGCCTTCTCGCGTACGGTTTGAATGAAGGGCCCCCAGTCGATCCTATGACCGTTAAAAAAACTAACGAGTGAAACCTGTACTAATCGCGTGTGCTCACTGAGCAGTGACTCGAGATCCTCTGCCAAGAGAACACCGTCTTTCGCCTGCCACAAGTTCACCTTGGGCGGCTCGGTTGCATTCAGCCAAGGCGTGGCGCCGGCGGGAAAATCCAGATCGGTGATAACCACTTCGTCGTCCGCCTTTAAATCCAGGGCACCGGCAAGCAGGTTGTACGCTTCCGAGCTGCAAGAACAGAAGGAGACCTCATCTTTTGCCAGGCCTATCATCTGCGCGGAAATTTCCCTGCAATCTTCGAGTGTGGCGAAGTGTGCATCGCGTCCGCGCATCCCGGCATTCTTGTCGCGGCAATATTGCTCGATGGCGTCATGTACGCACTGCGGAGGAATACTCTCAGCCGCAGTGTTGAGATAAGCCATATTGGCCAGGGCCGGAAAATCGCGCAGGCGATCGTCAGGGTTCAGCATGGGGTGTGATTAACATCGCCGTCGGCTCGGCGCCAGTCTTTAAAGGTCAATCTTGCGTCGGCTTACGATCAACCGACCTGCGGCGGAAAGAACCCAAGACAGGAGGAAACAAAGTAAAACAGGCTTCATGTGCCCGTTATTACATATTGCTGAAAAGGCAATCCTGCGTTAGCCCGTCAACATTAGTCCGACGCACGCAAGTGCGAATATAGCCGTACCCGCAGTGAGGCAGAGGAAGAAAAAATCAACCGGTTTAAGCTCCATTTTCATCACGCCGATGCGCAGCAAAACGTGTGCCAATTTTGTGGGGAAAAACGTGTAAACAAGTTCTTTATTTATTCAAGGAATGGCTAAACATTCTGGAAAACCAGTGATTTTTGAAGAGAATCACATGTGAATAACATGTGTATAGCATACGAAATGCTGCAACTTCAAAATAAGGGGGAAAGCCCTAATTTTGGATTATTGGGTTATTTCCTTTTTTTGGCCACAAACCGAAGTTTTACGGGCAAAACCGTTTTTGGGATAAGCACGGCGGTATAGGTGCCGATGTGGATGGGGTGGGCCGCGGGTAACTCTCTGGGAAATTCCACCCCTGCCACGATCTCCTTCTCGCCTTTGATGATTTTCTTGAACAACGGCCGCGTCATTGAGGGCCGACTTATGTACAGCAGAGTGTGCTTTGTGAAATCAATCGGCGGCTTTTTTAACAGCGGATCCGTGTTGGGTGGCGCGGGGCGGGTGCGGGAAATTTGCTTTTGCGGAATGAGCTTCAGAAATTGGCCGTATCCTTTTTCATCACGTACGACTGTCAGTGGTGATTGTTTCGCCTTGGGCGCCTTGCCAGGGAAGGGGCGCGGCATGAAAATTATGCCACGCCACGTCTTTTGAATGACGATTTCTTCCGCAGCTGCGACCAATGGAAGGACGGACAGGAGAAGTGCCCCGATGCGGGTCATCATTCCGTCTTGTCCTTTTCCTTCAGCAGAATCTTGATGGCCTTCTCCACGTCACGATTGGCGATATCCGCCCAGCGCAGCACGCCTTCGCGGTCGATGATGTAGTAGTCTGGATAGCTGTTGGCCTTGTAAGCGGCGATGGTACCGGTGTCTTCAGCGACAGGGTACTTGATGCCTTTTTGTTTCACGGTATCGCCCATCTTTTCAGCGCCGCGCTGTGCGCACACGCCGATGAACACCACGCCCTTGTTCGCGTACTGTTCCATCATCTCGTTCGTGTGCGGGATGGATGCAATGCACGGTCCGCACCAGGTTGCCCAAAAATCGAGAACGACAATTTTACCCTTCAGCTTCTCCAGCGACATTGGCTTGGCATTGATCCAGCCCTTCAGCGCAAGCTTGGGTGCCGGCTTGCCCTGCATTTCATTCAAAAGCTCGCGCACCTTGCTATTTTCCAGTTGGGGCGCATCCGCACGTAGGCTGATCGAGGCCAAGGCGATGGCCGCGCATGCCACCAGAGAAATGAGATTTTTCTTCATACGTTGAGGATGAATTGATTGGTGCTTGTGGGCAACCGAATATTCCAGGCCGTCTTACTTCTCCGGCGTGCTGTAGCGGCCAAGGAAAAGGATGCTACCAGTTGCCTTGTCCCGGATTAGAAACAGGAAAGGGTGATCAGCGCGAAAGCGGGGGTACCGCGGCGCGGATCGGGTGCGGATAACCACGCCAGTGGCCGCCGCCGCCTCGGTGCCTTCCTCGTTCACATCCACGAACGCCTTGTGGACGACTGCGTAGATGTACAGGTTGCGCGTTCCGTCCATGCCGGAGAAATCCGCCTTGCCCTGTGAGAAGGCGTCCGTCATGCCGAGCTTCTTCAAGGCGTCGCCCAGGTTGAACTCTGCTGTCATCTTGAATTTCGGCAAGGTCACCATCACCTTCTGTTTGCGCACACTTCCCAGCCACCGGTTCAGTCGCTCGGCCGTGAGGTTCTTTTCCAGCACGGCCAACCCATCAACCTGTCTTGGCAACAACACGCACATCGTCACCTCGCCACCCACGTACGGCATTTCCAACACCTGCACCTCGCGGTTGGCCAGATAACCGTATTCCGCCTGCTGATACATCATCGGTGTCTTCACACTCTTGGCGGTGGTCATGCGGAACGCCTGCTCGCGCGTGAACTTCGGCTTGAACTGGCTGGCCCAGTTGCCCTTGAAGTAAATCGCGTTGGCCAGCACCATGCGCGTGAGCGAATCCAGCAGGCCCGGCTTGATCAGGTCCTTGATCTTCTCGTTCGTCTGCTTTTCCACCCACTGATTGATCGATTGCCGCGCACCTTCCGTGTCACCCGCATAATCAAGCGGCGGCACCTCCGAGCCGTAATTCTCCTTCACCAGCCCAATGTACTTCGGCCGAAAACGGTACTTCACGTGCGGAAAAATGGAGTTGGCTACCGCGAGCTTGACCTGACCCTTCTCCTGTACCTCGTTTAGCCGCTTCTGCAGTTTCGCAAAATCCGGATGCGGACTCGGCGTCAGGTGCAGGGTTGTG
>CAYUXV010000367.1:0-5407 GCA_964448875.1 uncultured Verrucomicrobiota bacterium | reverse complement strand
CGCGCCGAGGCGTATTATCAAAGTGGTGGTTGGCGGGCTACATGGAAGGGTGAAGGAGGTGGTGTGTTGCTAAATCAATGCCTCCATCAGCTTGATGCCTTGCAGTGGATTGTTGGCATGCCTTCCAAGATTCGCAGTCATGTTGGTATAGGCAAATATCACGATATCGAGGTGGAGGATGATGTGACCTGTTACATGGAATACGCTAACGGGGCCAGTGGTGCCTTTATTACCTCGACCGGTGAGACACCCGGAAGCAATCGGTTTGAGATCGCAGGTACCAAAGGGCGAGTTGTTCTGGAAAACGACAAGCTGATACTAACTCGCAACGAGGTTGCTTCCGATGAATGGAGCAAAACTTCAAAAATTGGTTTCCAGCAACCAGAGACGACGATTGAAGAAGTTCCTATTCCTGGAGTCGATAATGCCCACGCTATGTTGATGACCAATTTTGTTAATTCCATTCTTGATGGGGAAGACTTGATTGCGCCCGGTGAAAGTGGGATTGGCTCGGTGGAATTGGCTAACGTGATGGTTTATTCAGGGTTAACTAATGAGACTGTTGATCTGCCAATGGACAGTGCGGCTTGGGAGACTAAGCTTAACGATCTCATTGCCTACTCCACGCACGAGAAAAAGGTGGTGGAAGTATCCAATGAGGATTTCACTGCGTCGTACCGACGCTAATATTTGAACTGAAAGGAATCACTATGGAGCTAATGGGTATCGCAGATGAGGGTGCGGTAACAATCGAAGGTCAGATTCGTGTCACACAGGATTTGGGTTGGAAATGGATTGAATCGCGATTTGTGGAAGTCGAAGGGTTCGAGAAAGGCCCAATCCACGATATTCCCGATGAGGCGTTTGATCAGGTGGTAGCCAAGCTGGCGGAGTCAGGTGTGGGTGTCTATGCGTTTGGGTCGACCATTTGCAACTGGCAGAAGACGGTTGAGACACCATTTGAGGTCACACTCGCAGAGGTGGAGCGTACCATACCCCGCATGAAACGTCTTGGTACAAAATTTGTTCGGATCATGTCATTCAAGCCTAATGATGATGCCGATGCTACTCCTCCGGAGGTTTTCGAGCGAGTAGGTGAGGTGACAAAGCGGTTTCTGGATGAAGGGCTTCAGCCGGTGCATGAAAACTGCATGAACCACGGAGGCATGAGTTGGCAACATGCTGAAGAGTTGCTTGAGAAGGTGCCGGGTCTCCAATGGGTTTTCGATACCGCCAATCCGATTTTTAATACGGATCGTCGGGGTGAAAAGCCGTGGGGAATGCAGTGTCCGTGGGAGTTTTGGGAGCATATGCGTGACTACACCACACATATCCATATCAAGGACGCAGTGAAGACTGCGGATGGGGAGAAATATCATTTCCCTGGTGAAGGTGACGGGCGGGTTCGTGATATCCTCAAGGATGCCTTCTCGCGAGGGTACGATGCGGGCATTTCTATTGAACCACATATGACGGTGGTTTTCCATGATACGGAGAGTGAAGCCCCTGATCAAAAGATGGCAGATAATTACATTGAGTATGGCAGGCGCTTGGAAAAGCTCATTGGTGAAGTGCAGGGGGAATTGGCGGGGCAATCGGAAATGGCAGACGTGTAACGAACTGTGACTGACTCAGGGAAGATTAAAATTGCCTTGGTGGGTGCAGGTATGTTTGGCGGGGACGTTCATCTTCGTGCATATGCTGATTTACAACGGGCAGGGTTAAGCCCCAATCTAGGCCGGTGCGGTCTTGATAAGTGGACACGCGACTTGGCGGCTATTGAGTTCGACTTGGTTGCTGTGGCTACCCGTTCAGAAGCCAGTGCGCAAAAATCTGCAGCTAATTTCAAGGAGTGGACCGGACACGAGCCAAAGGCGTACCACGGAGAAACACCTTGGGAGGATGTGTTACGCGATTTCCCGGATTTGGATGTGATGGCTGTTTCTACCCCGGATCATCTACATACGCCGGTAGTGTTGGCAGCTTTGGAAAATGGTACGCACGTTATCACTGAGAAGCCAATGTGCTTGAATATGGCTGAGGCGGACCAAATTATTGAAGCTGCTAAGGCCAAAGGATTGGTAGTTGGAGTGGACATGCACAAGCGCTACGACCCGGATCATCTACGTGTTCGTGATGACGTCTCTCAAAGAATTGGCGATCCGGTCTACGGACTTGCAGTGCTGGAGGAGCCGCTGGAGGTTTCCACGAGCACGTTCAAATGGGTGGAGGATAGCGATCCTTTTAGTTATGTAGGTCCTCACTGGACTGATTTATTTTGGCACTATTATCACAGTAAACCGGTGGCGTTAACGGCCGTTGGCCAAAAAAAGCGACTGGTGCGCGATGGTATTGATGCCTATGACGCTGTGCAGGTACGTGTTGACTACGCCAACGGAATGAGCGTGCACTATCATAACAACTGGATTTTACCTGCCGACTTTGAGGGACCAGTGAATCAGGGGCATGAAATCACTGGAGCTGATGGTAAGGTTGAGAGCGATCAGCAATACAGAGGCTTCCGCTTCTGGAGCAATGATGGAGGCAGCCACACTGCCAACAACCATTTCACACGCGACGTCAAGCGTCCAGACGGTACAAAAGCTTATATCGGTTATGGTATCGACAGTCTCACGGTTTGCCTGACGGCTGTTGCTCGCATGAAGCATCTTGGTGAAAGCCGCGATGCAGTTGCTGAGATTTATCCCACTGCCGAGGATGGTCGTATCACTGTAGCTATCCTCCATGCTGCACAGGAAGTGCGGGACTTGAATTTCAAATATTTGTTCGAGGGAAAAGGGGCACCAGTGACAGCCCGCTTTGGCGATGATGGCATCACGGTCATTGATCCGCTGAATGAAGATGAATCGTTTCGGAAGATTTACGAGAAGGCATTGTAGATGGGAAAAGAATTCAGCATTGAATCCATCGAGGTTCCACAAGTAGAAACCAAATATCGTCGCATCGTCACCGCAATACCTGCGCCCGGGTCCGTTACCACATTGGAAACACTTCGAGATGTTGAGCCTATCTCTATGCGTGGTCAACCGCCCGTGGTGTGGGATCGTGCCGAGGGTGTGCAGGTGTACGACGCCCACGGGAACATGTGGCTGGATTTTTCCTGTGGTGTACTCGTTACAAATGCTGGCCACGGCACACAGGCCATTCGTGATGCAATTCGTGAACAAGTGGACAGTGGTCTCATTCACAACTACTGCTTCCCTAGCGAAGAGCGGGCAGCTCTGGTGTCGTTGCTCAAGGAGGTCGCGCCAGAGGGGCTTGAGAAGGTCTTTTTACTTACTACTGGCAGCGAAGCTACCGAGTGTGCCATTAAACTCGCTCGAACACATGGTATTGCTAAAGGTGGTACGGAGAAAATTGGTATTATTGGCTCAGAACGTGCTTTCCACGGTCGCACGCTCGCCAGCCAAATGACTGGCGGTATTCCCGGCCAAAAAGACTGGATCGTAAATCTCGACCCAGCAATCACGCAGGTGCCTTGGCCTGATGGTTACTGGACCGAAGACACCAGCTTCGATCTTTTTTTGAAAACCATTGAGAAACGCGGCCTTGGCCCTGAAAAGATTGCCGGTGTTATGTTCGAGACATTTCAGGGTGTTGGGCCCGACTTTGCGCCTGTTGAATATATCCAGCAACTCCGCGAATGGTGCGACTCAAACAATGTGGTGCTGATTTTCGATGAGGTGCAGGCGGGCTTTGGGCGTACAGGTAATTTTTGGGCCTTTGAGCATTATGGTGTTACGCCCGATTTAATTTGCATTGGCAAAGGGGTTACTAGCTCTTTGCCGCTCTCTGGTGTTATCGGCAAAACAGAAATTATGGACTCCTATCCCCCTGGTTCCATGACCAGTACCCATACCGGCAACCCTTTAAGCTGCCGTGCCGCAATTGCCAGTATTCGGAGTCTGATTGACGATGATCTTATCGGCAATGCTGATAGACTGGAGTCTGTGATGTTAAAGGCAATTGAAATGATATCTGCCAAGCATCCTGACATTGTTGGCCGAGTTTCTGCCAAGGGTCTCGTTGGGGGATTGCAAATACTAGAATCAGGAACAAAGAAACCTAATCACGATATAGCTTTTGATATTGTCGAGCGTTGTTTTCACAAGGGACTGCTGCTGTTTGCTCCTGTCGGAGCTTGGGGGCAAACCGTAAAATTAGCGCCACCTTTGTGTATTACACAGGAAGCTCTTGAAGAAGGTTTGAGTGTGTTGGCCGGTTGCGTTGACGAAACGGTTGAGGCAATATCTGAAACTGTCTAAATTTATTTGACCGTAACGGTTTTCGCCAGATTCCTTGGCTGGTCGATATCTTCCCCTCGCAGATCTGCCATATGATAGGAGAGGAGCTGCAGGGGTATGCCTATCGTGATCGGACTGATTAATTCCTCGGTTGGTGGAACAAAAATCATGTCATTTGGTTGCGCGCCGATATCATTGGGATCGGTGTCTTTGTCCACGCCTGTTTGTGGGATCTTCTCGTCGCCGTCGTAGGATACGGCAATAACCGGTCCACTGCGGGCCTTGATTTCCATGATGTTTGCGACCATTTCGTCATACGTTGGCCCTTCACAGGCAATGGCTAATACGAACATGTTTGGTTCAACTAGTGCGATGGGGCCATGCTTCATCTCACCTGCGGAATACGCCTCAGCGTGAATAAAGCTAATTTCTTTAAGTTTTAATGAGCCTTCCATTGCTGATGGAAGGTTGATTCCTCGCGCAAGATAAAGAGCGTTAGGTTTTTCAAAATGCTTTTTTGCAACCTCGATGATTGCATCTTCGCGTGAAAGCAACTCTTCTGCCTGTTCGGGTAATTTGAGTAGCCCTTCTTTAAGCTTGCGCAATTCTTCAGGGCTGGCTGTTCCACGGATTTCTGCAAAATATATAGCAAGAAGGGTAATAGTCAGAACCTGTAGTGTGTAGGCTTTGGTCGATGCTACGCCAATTTCCGGGCCGGCTTGAATGTACGCTACCCCATCACTTTCTCGTGCAATTGAGCTATCTACTACATTGATGGCTCCAATGACTTTTGCTCCCTTACGTTTCATTGTCCGTAAGCCTTCTAATGTGTCGGCCGTTTCACCAGATTGGCTGACAATGACACATAGTGTGTTATCCAACACGACGGGGTCACGTTGTTGAAGTTCAGCAGCTAAATCAGCTTCAGCTGGAATGCGGGCCAGCTTGTCCATCAAGAAACGGCCAACACAGCCAGCGTGATACGCCGTGCCGCATGCTGTGAAGACGATTTTTTTTAGATTTTTTATCTCGTCAACGCTTAGGCCGATGTTTTCAAAGACAACCGGTTTGTTCGGGTCGCTAAGGCGTCCAGCAAGGCAGGCGCGGATTGCGTTGGGCTGCTCATGGATTTCCTTGTGCAT